>DATKIB010000029.1:0-19294 GCA_035509915.1 Acidimicrobiales bacterium
CCGGCGCAGCACGGCTAGCTCGAGCTCCTGGCGCAGGTCCCGGCAGTCGAGGGCTGCGGCCACGAAGGCAGCAGCAAGGGGCACGAGCAGGGCGGTCAGGCAGACGAGCCACAGGGGCGGCCAGAAGGTGATGCACATCACCTCGGCCAGCACGAGCAGCCCAAGAGCCAGCTGGCTGAAAAAGCGCCGGTCGCGGCAGCCCATCCGCAGCGGTTGGTTCTTCACCCGGTCTTCTCCCGCTCGATCTCGTTCAGCCGCTTGTTCACCGCGACCGCCTCGCGCGCCGTGAGCTCCTTGGTCGTCTCCGTGCGGCCACCGGTCGCATCGCTGACCATGGCCCGGAAGTCCTCGAGATGGATCCCGAGGGCGCCCGCGCGGGCGTGTAGGTCTCGACAGAAGTCCGGAACAGCGTCCTCGGCGGGCGGCGGCTGGCCTTCGCCCTTTACCTGGGTGGGAGCGCGCTTCCCACTACGGCCGCTCTTACCTGGCGCTTGGCCCGTCGAGGGCGTCTGCTCCTCGGAGCCGTCGGAGGGCTGAGCGGAACGCACCGGTCTTGATGGGGCGCCGTGCCCCTCGGCCCGCGGTGGTCCGCTCGAGCCCTCGAACGATGCCGAGGGGAGGTTGGTATCGAGCCATGCGTTGATGCGCTCGTAGTCCTCGAGGCCGAGCTCGCCGGCCGGGCCGAACTCCTCCAAGATCGTCTGCTCGAAGGCGGCGACGCCGGCGGCGTCGAGAGCGTCGAGAAGCCGGTTGTGCGTGTCGACCCGGGCGCGTGCGAGGGCGACTCGGTCAGGGGAGGAGGCCGCTGTTTCAGAGGGTGCAGCAACAGGACCCGTCCGAGGCTCTCCCTCGGCACCATGGCGAGCTCCATCTTCCCCTGCCGCGTCCTGTGCCTCCCGCGCGCTCCGGGGACGTAAGCCGGTGCGCGGCACAGGCGGCGGGCTGTTCGACCGGCGGGGCCGCGGCGCTGGCGCCTCTACGGCCGCGATCTGGTCGGCCAATGACGATGATGCAGGCACCGTCGGCACGGGAGTGACGTTGCTGGCCGCCGGCAAGGCAACACCTGACGAGGGAGCCGGCTCACCGGCGGCCAGAGCAGGGGCGGCGATCGGCGAACCGCCGAGCGCGAGCGTATCCATGCGCGCATCGAAGTCGAGGACGACCTTCATGAACTTGAACGTCGTTACCTTCTCCGGTTCGGCCTTGGTCGGTGTCGGCCGTGTCTTGCTGTCCGGCACGAGCCGCAACTTGCCTGGCAGCACGGATCTACCGACTGCCTGAGCGATCCGGCGCGCCATGTCGAAGGAAGCGAGAAGTCCAGAGGCGCTGTAAAAGGAATGCGTTTCCAGTCGCCACATACCGATGCCCGGGATGTGAGCCAGCATGAACTGAACACGGGAAGTCAACTTGCAGTCACGCTTCTCGGGGTCGCAGAAGCAACGGCCGGCTTCATCGAGCTCGTTGTGTTCACCGTCACATCGGCGTTTGCAGCCGCCCGCGGACCACAGCTCGTAACACTGGGAGAAGGCCATATCGCTCACGAAGACCACGACGTCGATCTCCGTGGCCTCTGTGTAGAGCTCCCACTGGCCCTCAACCGGAGCGGTGTCGGTCCATTGCTTTACTTCACCTCCATAGAGCTCGGCGACGGAGTCGAGGGCTCGGCGCAGCGTGCTGGTGAATCGGAACCTCATGAGCTTGGAGGGGCGTCTCTTGCCCTTGTTTGGTCCAGACTCGATCAGTACCTGCTCGCCAAGTCGGATCCGACCTGTCTCATGGAGGGAAGCCTGCAGCTCGAGGATGCTCCGAATCGGGCTCACAGCGCGACCGCCGGGTCACGCTCGATCCGCCGGCGGAAGTTCTCGAGGAGCCGCAGGGCACGGTCGAGCTCGTCGAGGACCTCCTCGGCAAGGTCGCAGAGCTTGAGCGCGTCGTCCACGTCGAGGCCGTCGAGGCCCCTGACCTCCCAGCCGTTCCTCGCGCGGAGACGTAGACAAGTGACCTCATGGCGGAGGTCGGCGATATGCCTCATGCCGCCACCGGAACCAGGGGCTCACCAAAGACCCGCTTGGACGTTTCGATGTCCCAACGAGCCGCCTCGATCGAGTAGCAAAAGGCCTCGAAGATCTCTGGGCCACACGCGACGGGGAAGGCCCGGCACCATTCGGGCGTGATGTGGATGCAGAGACCGCCCTCCACGTTCGGCACGGGCACCGCTAGGGCGCGCTCGTCGGGACCGAGGGCGTAGTACCTCCTGCGGAACACCTCGAAGCGGCGAGGGCGCCATGCCGCTGCGAATTGGGCGTTGCGATACGCGGCCAGCTGTTCGGCGACGGTCGGGAAGGGCGTCGTGTCTTTCCCGGCACCCGTCTTCGTCTTGCGACTGACCTTGTAATCCGTGACCAACGGGACCTTCTGCAGCGCCAGAACGGCGTCGAGGGTTCCCGCGTACCCGTAGTCGGGGTGAAAGACAGTCATCTCGGCCGCCAGATATTCGGGCTGGAAATCCTGAGCCCACTTGTCGAACTGGTCGCAAAACGGCTTGAGCTCGTCGTCGCAGGGCGGCCGTTGCCCGGTGAGCGCGTACTCCTCGCACCAGGCGTGCACGGCGGACCCGAGCTCGGTCGCCGTGCGCTGGCCCTTCGGGGCCCGGAAGCGAGCACCTTTGAGCCATTCGACAGCGGCGTCCTCGCCTTGTTCCTCGATGATGGCGTGCAGAGTCTTCATCGAAGACACCGCTGCCTTGGCGGTCTCCTCGGCAGCCCAGTAGACGAGGCCCTCGTTGCCGCTCGCGGCTTTCAAGATGGTCGTGACGCTGTAGAGATGCACGTCTTCCGCGCCCGGCTTGTCGACCACCAGCTCGTCCCGAGCGATGTCGTCGCTCATGCGAGCCCCCACCGCGCATCCCAATCGCTCCAGTCGACGTCCTCCGACCGAGAAGGCACCGCGGGCGACGAGCACCCGTCACCGACGGCGCTTCTCGGCGTTCCCGATCGGAGGTCCCCTGGCGCTTCGTGTGGAGGAGGACCGACAGGGTGCCTCGGTGAGAACAGCAGGCGGCACGTGAGACGCAAAAGGGCTCTCACGGCAGGATCTCGTGTTCGAGCGCGACGGCCTGGAGGTGGACGAACTGCGACGTATAGGCGTTGGCGAGCCCGTCGGCCGGGCCGACCGGGTCGGCTTCGAGCGCAGCTTGGTCGCGGGTGACGGGGAGGGTCGTCACGAGGCGCTCTGCTCCCCGAGCTGGGCCCTGAGACGTCCCACGTGCACGAACCAGCGGCCCCCGACCTTCACGCCGGGCAGCTCGCCGCGACGCAACTGGCGCTGGACGGCGTCGACGGTGAAGCCGAGGTACTCGGCTACCTCCTCAGGCCGCGCGAGCTGGGGGACTGCATCGGAGAGATGGGGGAAGCCCGTCACGCGACCGCGGCTTTGCTGGTGGGGGGGAACAGCTTGTCGAGATCGACGCTCAGCTCATGCGCCAGCCGTGCTCGGAAATAGTCCCGAGGCAACCGATCGCCCTGCTCCCACTTGGAAATCGTTCCCTGAGAGACGCCGAGCAGATCGGCCAGCGCGGCCTGGTCCAGTGCCTTGGCCAGGCGGTAGAGGCGAATATTGCGACCGCATTTAAGCGCGTAACCGTCCATCGACTCACGCTCCTTGCTCGCCACGTCGGACACTTTGGCATATGCCAGTCCGGATTACAAGCGCGTAAGTACACCTATTCCGTAAGGGAATATGCTCCCGAGCGGTGCCCCGGGTAGACGGCCAGGATTCATTGCCGATGGACCTTCCGCAGATCCTCGGTCTAGCTCTCGACGATCTCGATGTCGACCACGCTCAGGAGGTCCTGGCGCAACGAATGGGCGTTAGCCAGTCGACCGTGTCCAAATGGAAGCATGCCCTCCGCTCGCCGCGCCCGGAATCATGGCAAGCGATCGCCTGGTCAACGGGCCGATCGCGCGACGAGATCGCCGCCGCAGTGGGACGCACCGTTCTGAAGAAGAAGGAAAAACGTCAGCCAGACGAGGACGTTCCGGTCCCTTTCGACAGGGACGAGGCCGTTGTGCAGCTTGTGACGCAGATCAAGGTCAGGTTGGACAACCTGATGCGGCTAGCGATCGACGCCAGGAGACAGGCTGGCCTCTGGAGACCAGGCGACGAATCATAAACTTTCCCGGCCTATATCCGGCCTATATTTTGCCCCGGTTATCGTCCGGACGCCCCGACAAACGTCCTGTTCCGTGCCTAATCCACGCACTAGAACCGGGTGTGATCACCAGTTATAGCTCATTAGCAGTGAGTCCGATTCGGCCGCTCTCGCACCTCTCCGAGGCACCCAGTGTACGCAGCCTCCCGGGCCGCTCCCATAGCGAACCTAAATGGCCTCGACCGGGCGTGTGGTCCACCCTGCGCACTTCATCGCCCGGTCCAACGCGGCGGGCGGTGCTCCGCTGAGGCCCGAAAGCCTTCGGTCGCGTCCTGGGTCCTGCCGGCGACGTGCCGCATGGTCTCGCCGAAGCGGATGGACTCCAGCGTCGACATGTGTCGAGTCCGCATCGCCATCTCCTTCATGGCTCGTTGAGCCAGGGGTGCTCCGCTGAGAAGGCGCTTAGCCAGAGCGTTGGCCTCGTCGAGCAGAGAGTCGTGAGGGACAACCCTCCAGACCAGGCCCATAGCGTGGGCTCGCTCAGCATCAATGCGCTCGCCCGTGAGCAACAGCTCCATCGCATCGGCCCAGTTGATTCGCTGCGGCAGGCGTATCGATGCCACGATCGCCGGGACTCCGAGGCTCGCCTCCGGAAGTCCGAACTCGGCTCGGTCACTCGACAGGACGAAGTCACACCAGCTCACCAGCGTGAGCCCGTAGCCCAAGCAATACCCGTTAACGGCAGCAATGACCGGCTTGAAGATCTCCCATCCGCTCTCGAAGGAATTCAGTGTCGGCTTCTCCCAAAACGTGCCGGCAAACTCCCCTGCGGACCCAGCTCCGTCGCGCAGGTCCGCTCCCGCACAGAATGCCCGTCCCGAACCGGTGACGATTCCCACCCATGCATCCTCGTCGTCACGGAACCGCGCGAAGGCGTCATTGAGGTCGCGCCTCATCTCGGCGTTGATGGCATTGAGAACGTCGGGTCGGTTGTAGGTAATAGTGGCCACATGGCCATCGAGTCGGAACGTCGCTGAATCACCCATAGCTCGTCAGTCTGCCCGGTCGTCGCGCGTCCGAGGGAGCTGCACCTCCCTCCTGGCGCTGCGTCAGAGCCAGCCGGCGCGCACCAGGGTCGGGGCGCCGGCTCCGGCCGCTTCGCCCACGTCCAGCGGCGGTCGCGCCAGGTCGCCCGCCGCGACGGCGTCCAGGAGCTGGCGCACGGTGCGAATGATCTCGGGCGCCGCCGCTCGCAGCTGCCCGATCTCCTCGGCTCCGACGATCTCGGGGCCGATGCCCGCGTCGCGCAGGAGCCCCTCGGCGTCTTCGAGCCGCTCGGACACCCAGCCCACCGGGTCCTCCGAGAGCTCGGGCTCGAACCGACGCATCAGCGGCTCCCACCCGGACATCTCGGGGTGGTGGTGGGCCCGGTCCAGGCTGCCCGGGTTGTCGACGGACTCGAGGAGGTCGACGCGCCAGATCGGGCGTTCCACCACTATGGGCCGCGAGGCGTAGACGGAGCCCTTCTCCTCTCCCTGCTCGAGGAGGCGCAGCTCCATACGGACCCCTCGCTCGGGGCCCTCCTGGTCCGGGCCGGGGTTCGGGTCGACGAAGTACAGGTCGGACACCACCACCCCCAGGCGCTCGAATCCGAAGACATAGAGCATCCGACCCACCTCCCGAGAAGTACCTGCCCAAACTAGTGGCGAGCGGGAGGGTTTACCTGGGCGCCACGGCCCTCGGGACGCCCCTGCCCATCCCGAGGTCGGTGGTCGCCCTGGGTACGATCCGGGAATCGCAGACATCCAACTCGGTGAGCTGCTACGAAGATCAGGTATGGGAACCGACACCGCGACCCTGATACGCAGGTCAGCACGGCTGGAGATAGACGATCTCGACTTCGACTCCTTCCGCCTGACACCGCTGGACGAGCAGTCGCTGCGTTGCCTGCGCTACATGCACGACGTCGAGGGCCATACGATGTGCTATCTGCGCGACGTCCTCGCCACACACGCGCATCGCGACCCCGACATCACGGCATTCCTCGCTTGTTGGAGCTACGAGGAGCACTGGCACGGCGACGCGATCGCCAAGGTGCTCAAGACGCACGGCGAGGTCGCCGGACCGAGTCGTCTTGCCGCTGCACGCCGGAGGCTGCCAAAGCGCGACGCACTGCGCCCGGTCTTCTTCGCCATCGGTTCGGCCGTCATGAGACAGCTCACGGCGCTCCAGATGGCCTGGGGGGCCGTGAACGAGCTGTCGACCCAGGCGGGTTACGCGAGATTGGCTCAAAAGGCCCGACACCCGGTGCTGAGCGAGCTGCTACGCCGCATCATGCGCCAGGAGGGCCGCCACATCGACTTCTACGCAGCAGAGGCTCGGCAGCTGCTCGGAACGAGTCGTATCGCCCAACGGCTCACCCGGTTCGCACTCATGCGCGCGTGGGCGCCCGTCGGATCGGGTGTCATGCCACCCTCGGAGGTCGGGTTCCTCGTGGCTCATCTGTTCGGCGACGAAGAAGGCGTGAAGGCCGCAAGGCGAATCGACAAGCAGGTCGACCGCCTGCCGGGACTCGAAGGTCTCCACCTCGTCGAGACTGCCGCAACCCGTATCCGCCCACTCGGGACTTGAGACGGCGCGTCGCCTGGTCGACCCCGGCACTCGCACTCGCGGCCCTGGGCCTGGCCGCCTGCGGCACGTCGGGCCCGGCGAGCTCGAGCAGCACGTCAGCCCCGGCTAGCACCTCTTCAAGCACGCGAGCACCCGGGCCCGCTCTGCCGTTGCGCTTCTCCGCCCCGCAGGCCTTGGGGCACGGAACGGCCCTCGAGTCCGTGTCCTGCGCGAGCCCGTCGGAGTGCCTGGCCCTCGACGCGCAGGGCCACTCCTACCACTTCGACGGCTCGACCTGGAGCGGCCCGCAGGCGATCCCCGGCCTGGCGGCGGGCCCCGGCCCCGGTTCGGAGTCGGTGTCGTGCGCGAGCGCGGCGCTCTGCGTCGCCGACCCCGACGGCGCCAACCAGGTGGCCACCTGGAACGGCCAGGCCTGGTCGGCGGCGATCACCCTCGCAGGCGCGTCCGGGCTCGAGGCCGTCGGGTGCGCGCCCACCGCGTACTGCGCGGCCGTGGACGCAGACGGCAACGCCTTCGCCTTCGACGGCCAGTCGTGGCGCCGCACGAGCGGGGACTGGGGGGCGGTGTCGTCGATCGCGTGCGTCTCATCCACGCTGTGCATCTCCGTGTCGGGCGGGATATCGCAGTGGAACGGCGGGTCCTGGACCACTCCGCAGAACTACGGCGTCTCTTCCTCCCTCATGGGGCTCTCCTGCCCGACCGCCTCGTTCTGCACGGCTGTCGACAGCGCAGGCGAGGCGCTGCAGTGGAACGGGTCGACGTGGTCGGCCCCGGCCAGAGTCGAGCCCGGGCAGGCGTCTGCGACCACCATCGGACCTTCACTCACCGGGGTATCGTGCCCCACCACGTCCTTCTGCGTCGCGGTCGACAACTCCGGGGGCATCCTCCAGGCGCACGACTATGCCTGGCCGCGCACCGACGCCGACGCTACCCGCCAGCTCACCGGGGTCTCGTGTCCCACTCCTACTTTCTGCGTGGCGGTCGACAAGTCCGGTGACGTACTGACCGGGACGCCGTCGTAGACATGAGCACCCCGATCCGGCGCTCGGACCTCGCGATCACGAAGAGCTGGGCCTACCTGGACAACGCCGGTGTGTCTCCCGTGCCGAGGCCCGTGGCCGAGGCCATGTGCGGATGGGCGACCGGCCCCGGCGCGCGTGGGTCACTCGATTTCGATCGTCAATCGGGGCGAATCGAGGAGGTGCGTGCGCTCGGAGCGCGCCTGATGGGCGTGGCGCCCGAGGAGGTCGCCTTCGTGAAGAACACCACGGAGGGCCTCGGCTTCGTGGCGAACGGGATCGAATGGAGCGAGGGCGACCGAGTGGTGGTTCCCGACGGCGAGTTCCCTTCCACCATCTATCCGTGGTTGGCGCTCGAGGACCGCGGTGTGGTCGTGGACAGGGTCGAGCCTGCACCCCCTTCGGGTTCGCTCCGGCTAGAGGCTTTCGCCGACGCCATCTCGCGCGGCGCCCCGCCGAAGGTGGTCGCGACAAGCTGGGTCCAGTACTCCAAGGGCTGGCGCAGCGACCTCGCCGCACTCTCGGCCTTGGCCCACGACGTGGGCGCGCTCCTGTGCGTCGACGTGATCCAGGGCCTCGGAGTGGTCCCGTCGGAGCTCGGGTCGTGGGGATGCGACTTCGCGACGGCCGACGCGCACAAATGGCTGCTGGGACCGACGGGCATAGGGATGCTCTACGTGAGTCGTCGGTGCCTCGACCGCTTGCGACCCCTCGAGCCTGGGTGGGCGTCGGTGGCCCATCGCGAGCAGTGGGAGAACCTCGACCTCGTCTTCGACGACTCGGCCCGCCGATTCGAGGGTGGCTCGGCGAACGCCTGCGGCGTCTACGGGCTCGGCGCCGCCCTGGAGATGCTCGCCGGCGCCGGGGCGCAGGAGATATGGAGACACGTGAGCAGCCTCTGCGACCACGCCACCGCGAGCCTCGAGGGGGCGGGCTACGAGGTGCTGAGCGACCGGTCGGAGGAGGGGCGCTCGGGAATCGTCACGTTTTCGGTGGGTGCCGGGCGAGACGCGGTCGCAGCGGTCGGCTCCCTGAAGGAGCGGTCGATCGCCTGCAGCGCTCGCGGCGGTGGCATCCGCATCTCGCCTCACGGCTACAACGACTTGGAGGACATCGACCGGTTGGTGTCGGCGATCTCGCAGTTCTAGGCGGCTCAGGCCTCGGCCGGGCGACTCCCTCGGCGATCTCGCAGCTCTAGCCCGAGCCCTTCCCGAACCGCTCCTCTGCCATCTTGGGCAGGCGGCCTCTGCGTGCCGACGTGGCTCGACCTGCCGAGGCGCGCCCCGTAGAGCCGCGCCCGCGCCCACTGCCGGCCGCAGCATGTCGTCTCCCTGCTGGAGAACGTTCGCCACTTGAGGAGAAGGACTCCTCCTCGCCCCAGGGGTCGGGGTCGTGGAAGGAGTCGGGATCGGCACCGGGATCGGCGCCCATGGCCTCGTCGCCCATGTCGCCCGGGTCACCAGCGTCGCCCGCGTCGCCCGCGTCGTGGCTGCCGGAGCCGAACCCCGATCTCGCACGGCGGCGCCCCCAGGCCGACAGCGACCGGAGCGGGTCGGGACGCGAGAGCGATGAGAAGCCCACGTCCCGGACCAGCTCGTCGGGGAGCTCGGAGAGGAAGCGGCTCGGGATGGCGTGGCTGGTCGAGCCCCACTGGGTCCTGCTCCACGCGTGCGAGACGTAGAGACGACTGCGTGCCCTGGTGATCCCCACGTAGGCCAGGCGGCGTTCCTCCTCCAGCCTGATCGGGTCGTCGAGGGCGCGAAGGTGCGGGAAGACCCCGTCCTCCATGCCCACCAGGAACACCGCTGGGAACTCGAGGCCCTTGGCGGTGTGAAGGGTCATGAGCGACACCCGCTCCGCGTCGGCGTCGAGCTCGTCGACGTCGGAGACGAGCGCTACCGACTCCAAGAACTCGTCCAGCTCGTCATAGGAGGCGGCCGCCCCCTCGAGCTCGGCGATGTTCTCCAGGCGCGCCTCGGCCTCGAGCGTCTCCTCGGCCTCGAGCTCGGCCCTGTATCCCGTGCGCTCGACGACGGCCTCGAGCAGCGTGCCCGGGCCTGCTCCCGCCTCCTGCATAGCCCGAAGCCCGGCCAGCAACTCCCGAAAGGCGTCCACGCTCTTCGCCGCGCGCGCCGTCACCCCGGCCTCGGCTGCGTGGTCCAGGGCGTCGGCGAACGAGGAGCCGTTGGCGCGGGCCCACGCGACCAGGCGCTGCACGGAGGAATCGCCCACCCCGCGGCGTGGCACGTTGACGATCCGGCGCGCCGACACCTCGTCGGAGGGGTTGGCCAGTACCCGCAGGTAGGCGAGGAGGTCCTTGATCTCGCGGCGGTCGTAGAAGCGCGTGCCCCCCACGACCCGGTAGGAGATCCCCTCGCGCACGAGCTCCTCCTCGAGCGCGCGGCTCTGTGCGTTGGTCCGGTAGAAGATGGCGATGTCCCGGTAGGACAGTCCCTCGTCGCGGTACAGGCGGGCGACCTCCGAGGTCACCCACGCGGCCTCGTCGTACTCGTCCTCCGCCCGGTAGCGCAGGAGGGGCACACCCGGCTCTCCCACGGTCCACAGATCCTTCGGCACCCGCGTCGTGTTGTTGGCTATCACCGCGTTGGCGGCGTCGAGGATTGTCTTGGTCGAGCGATAGTTCTGCTCGAGCGGGATCACCGCGGCATCGGGGAACCTCTCCTCGAACTCGAGGATGTTTCTGATGTCCGCGGACCTCCAGCCGTAGATCGCCTGATCTGAGTCGCCGACGACGGTGACGTTGTGGTGCGAATCGCCGAGCATGAGGACGATCTCGTTCTGCGCGCGGTTGGTGTCCTGGTACTCGTCGACGAGGATGTGCTTGAAGCGCACCTGGTAGCTCTCGAGCACCTCGGGGAACTTGCGCAGCACCTCGACGGTCTGCAGGAGCAGGTCGTCGAAGTCCATAGCGGAGGCGGTAAAAAGGCGCTTCTGGTACTCGACGTAGACGTCTGCTATGCGGCGCTCGAAGATGCTCTGGGCGCCGGCCGCCAGAGCCTCGGGCCCCGCCAGCTCCGCCTTGGCCGACGAGATGGCGGCTTGTACCGAGCGCGGCGGCAGCTTCTTCGCGTCGATGTCGAGGTCGCGGAGCACGTGCTCGACGAGACGGCGCGAGTCGGTGTCGTCGTACACGGTGAAGGAGCGGCGGTAACCGAGACGATCGGCGTGCGAGCGCAGGATCCGCACGCACGCCGCGTGGAAGGTCGAGACCCACATGCGCTCCGCTACGGGACCTATGAGCTTCACCAGGCGCTCGCGCATCTCGTCGGCCGCCTTGTTGGTGAAGGTGATCGCGAGCACCTCCCAAGGAAGCACGTCGCCGGTGGCGATCAGGTGCGCGACCCGATGGGTGAGCGCTCTGGTCTTGCCCGATCCCGCCCCCGCCACCACGAGCAGCGGGCCGCCCCTGTAGAGCACCGCGCGCCGCTGGGGGTCGTTGAGCCCCTCGAGCAGAGCGTCGGGCGATGGGACCGAATCGCTCCAGCGGGCCCGCCGCCCAGCCGGCCCCCCGGTCGGCTCCGGCGCAGATGGTGTGGCTCGCTCCTCTCCGGCGTCGGCGAGCTCGTCCTCGAGCTCCTCGAACGCCCCGAGCCCTCCGAAGCGGTGGAGGCGGGTCACTCCCACTCGATCGTCCCGGGCGGCTTCGACGTGATGTCGAGGGCGACCCGGTTGACGCCGTCCACCTCGTTGATCACCCGGGTGGAGATCCGCTCGAGCAGCTCGTGCGGCAGCCTCGCCCAGTCGGCGGTCATTGCGTCGTCGGAGGTCACGGCCCTTACCACGATGGGGTACGCGTAGGTGCGGCCGTCTCCCATCACCCCGACGCTGCGCACCGTGAGGAGCACGGCGAAGCTCTGCCAGAGCTCGCGGTAGAGACCGGCTTTGCGGACCTCCTCGAGCACGATGGCATCGGCGGCACGCAGGATCTGCACGCGCTCGGGCGTCACCTCCCCGACGATGCGCACCGCCAGGCCCGGCCCTGGGAACGGCTGGCGCCACACGATCTCCTCCGGGAGGCCCAGCTCCTCGCCGACGGCGCGCACCTCGTCCTTGAACAGCAGCCGCAGCGGCTCGACCAGCTCGAAGGACATGTCATGGGGGAGCCCACCCACGTTGTGGTGGGACTTGATGGTGGCGGCGTCGCCCGTGCCGGACTCGATGATGTCGGGGTACAGGGTCCCCTGGACCAAGAAGCGCGCGTCCTCGAAGTCGCGCGCCACCTCTTCGAAGACCCTGATGAAGGTCTTGCCGATCGCCTTTCGCTTCTCCTCGGGATCGGTCACCCCTGCCAGGACACCGAAGAAGCGGTCCGTGGCCTTCACGTGGACGAGGTCGACGTGGAACTGGCTGCGGAACGTCTCCTCCACCTGATCGCCCTCGCCGGAGCGCATGAGCCCCGTGTCCACGAAGACGCACGTGAGCTGGTCGCCGATCGCGCGGTGCACGAGCGCCGCCGCCACCGCGGAGTCCACGCCACCAGAGAGGGCGCACAGCACCCGAGAGTCTCCGACCTGGGCCCTCACCTTCTCCACCGACGACTCGATGATGTTGGTGTGGGTCCAAGCCGGACGCGCTGCGCACACGTCGAAAAGGAAGCGCTCCATCAGCTCCTGACCGCGCGCCGTGTGGACCACCTCGGGATGGAACTGCACGCCGTGTATACGCCGTTCGGTGTCCTCCAACGCCGCGACCGGCGACTCGGGGGTGGACGCCGTGGCCGCGAAGCCGCGAGGGGCCTCGGTGATGGAGTCTGCGTGGCTCATCCATACGTCGCAGCTCTGGTCCTCGGGCCAGTCGTAGAAGAGCGGTGACGAGCCGGTCCGCCGCAGTGGTGTCCGGCCGTACTCGCCGCGCCCGGTGCGCGTGACGGTGCCCCCGAGCTGACTGGTAAGGAGCTGGGCCCCGTAGCAGATGCCGAGGATCGGAACTCCCGACTCGTAGATCTGCGGGTCGACGCTCGGCGCCCACTGCGCATACACCGACTCGGGCCCGCCGGAGAGGATTATCCCCTTCGGTCTGCGCGCCAGCAGCTCGGACGCCGGAGCGTCGTGGGGGACTATCTCCGAGTAGACGCGTGCCTCGCGTACACGTCTGGCTATTAGCTGCGCGTACTGCGCCCCGAAGTCGACGACCAGTACGGTGTCCAATCCATCAGCAAGCGCCTGATCGGTCAGCGGCCCATCCCCACACCCTGAGAGCGTTGGAGCGCCTTACCCTCCGTCTGAAGCGCCGGCGCGATCATCACCTCTGCCTTCTGGAACTCCTTCACCGACTGGTAGCCGCAGGTCGCCATCGAGGTGCGCAGGGCGCCGAAGAGGTTCATGCGGCCGTCGTTCTCGTGGGCGGGCCCGAGCAGGATCTCGTTCAGGGTGCCCCTGACCGTCGTGCGCACCCGGGCCCCCCGAGGCAGGGTCGGGTGGAACGTCGCCATCCCCCAGTGGAATCCCCTACATGGCGCCTCCTGCGCCGAGGACAGCGGGGAACCGAGCATCACCGCGTCCGACCCGCAGGCGATCGCCTTGGCCACGTCCCCACCACGGCTCATCCCGCCGTCGGCGATCACGTGGACGTAGACGCCCGTCTCGTCGAGGTGCCGCATCCTGGCCCCCGCCACGTCCGCGATGGCGGTGGCCTGGGGGACCCCGATGCCGAGCACGCCCCGGCTGGTGCAGGCGTTGCCCGGCCCGACCCCGACGAGCACTCCCACGGCCCCCGTGCGCATGAGGTGCAGCGCCGCTTGGTACGACGCACAGCCTCCGACGATCACAGGTAGGTCGAACTCGCGTATGAACTTCTTGAGGTTGAGCGGCTCGGCGGTCTTCGAGACATGCTCGGCGGACACGACCGTGCCCTGGATCACGAGGAGGTCCAGCTCGCCGGCGAGTATCGCCGGCGCGAGCTCCGCGGTCCGCTGGGGGGTGACCGCGGCGCACGACACCACGCCGGCGGACGAGATCTCGCGGATGCGCTCGGTGACGAGCTCGGGCTTGACCGGCTCGAGGTACATCTGCTGCATCCGGGCGGTCGCCTTGTCGTCCTCGAGCGTGGCGATCTCGTCGAAGAGCGGCTCGGGATCCTCGTATCGGGTCCACAGCCCTTCCAGGTTGAGCGCTGCCAACCCCCCGAGGCGGCCGATCTCGACCGCGGTCCTGGGGCTCACCACCCCGTCCATGGCCGCGGCCATGAGCGGCAGCTCGAAGCGGAAGGCGTCGATCTCCCAGGAGATGTCGACGTCCTCGGGGTCCCGAGTCCTGCGGCTGGGGACGATCGCGATGTCGTCGAAGCCGTAGGCCTGCCGGCCCGACTTGTAGATCCCGATCTCGATGTCGGCCACCGGCGAACCTCCTCGGCTGTAGAAAAGACTGGGACCCACGATACCGCCAGCAGTCGGCGATCCCGGGTTGGCCCGGGGGCCGCTCAGACCGCCAGGACCAGGCTCAGGAGCTCTACCAGGATCCGCGCCGTGGCACCCCAGATCGTGTCCTGATCCAGCTCGAAGAACCACACCGGGTAGGCGTCGGGGCCTCTCGCGGGCACGCTCCACAGCTCTTCGCGAAAGACCTCGTCGTCGAGCAAGTGCGACAACGACACGTCGAAGACGCGCTCGACCTCGCCGAGGTTCGGAGCGACCTCAGGACGCGAGTCGAGGACTCCTACGACGGGGGTGACGGTCGCCGAGGACGAGAACGTGGAGACAGGGCTCAAGCGTCCGAGGAGCTCTACCGCCGCAGGGTCGAGGCTGACCTCCTCGGCGGCTTCGCGAAGTGCGGCATCTTCGGGGGTCTCGCCCGCGTCGAGGCGCCCGCCCGGAAAGCTCACCTCACCCGTGTGGGTCCGAAGGTTCGCCGAACGCCGGGTGAGAAGCACGCGCGCCTCGCCCATCTCGGCGAAGAGTGGCACGAGCACCGCGGCGGGCGCCGCTTGAACAGGCACAGCGGCGGGCGCCGCTTGAACAGACACCGCGGCAGGCGCCGCTTGAACAGGCACCGCGGCAGGCGCCGCTTGAACAGGCACTGCGCGCAGAGGGGCGCTCGCCTCGTCGACCAAGGGCGCGCCGGCGAGCACACCCGAGGGCCCGCCCAGCGCCTCGCGCACCTCTTGGAGGCCGAGGTTCTGCTTCGCGCGCAGTGGCAAACCGGCCCACGGGGCAGGGCCCCCGGGACTCGAGCCGGGTGGTCTGGGAATGACCTGGCGGCCGCCGCGTCGGGCAGCCCCGGTCACATCATCCCGCCCATGCCTCCCATCCCGCCCATTCCGCCCATGCCGCCCATGCCCGCCGCCGCGGCGGCGGCCGCGTTGTCGGGCTTCTCCGGCTTGTCGGCCACGAGAGCCTCGGTCGTGAGCAGAAGCCCGGCGACGGAGGCTGCGTTTTGGAGCGCGGAGCGGGTGACCTTGGCGGGGTCGATGACCCCCGCCTTGACGAGGTCCTCGAAGTTGCCGGTGGCGGCATTCAGCCCGGTAGATCCGGTCTCGGCCTCCACCTGCTTGACGGTCACCGCGCCCTCGAGGCCGGCGTTGATGGCGATCCACTTGAGGGGCTCGTCCAGAGCGCGCGCCACGATGCGAGCGCCGGTGGCCTCGTCGCCGTTCAGGCTCTTCGCCAGCTTCTCGACATCCTTGCGGCTGCGGACGAACGCTACGCCACCGCCTGCGACTATGCCCTCCTCGATGGCGGCTCGCGTGGCCGAGAGCGCGTCCTCGATCCGGTGCTTCTTCTCCTTGAGCTCGACCTCGGTGGCCGCGCCCACCCGCACGACGGCCACGCCGCCCGCAAGCTTGGCCAGTCGCTCCTGGAGCTTCTCGCGGTCCCAGTCCGAGTCCGTGTCGTCGATCTCGCGCTTGATCTGCGCTATGCGGCCCTTCACGTCCTCCGCGGAGCCCGCTCCCTCGACGATCGTGGTGTCGTCCTTGGTGACGATCACGCGGCGCGCCTTGCCGAGCAGATCGATGGTGGCGTTCTCCAGCTTGAGCCCGATCTCCTCGGAGATCACCTGGCCGCCGGTCAGGACCGCCAGGTCCTGGAGCATCGCCTTGCGACGCTCACCGAAGCCGGGCGCCTTGGCCGCGACCGAGGTGAACGTGCCCCGGATCTTGTTGACCACGAGCGTGGCGAGGGCCTCGCCCTCCACGTCCTCCGCGATCACGAGAAGGGGCTTGCCGGTCTGCATGATCTTCTCGAGCACGGGCACGAGGTCGTGCACGGTGCCGATCTTCTGGTTGGCGATGAGGATGAAGGGCTCCTCGAGCACTGCTTCCTGGCGCTCGGGGTCGGTGACGAAGTACGGAGACAGATAGCCCTTGTCGAACTGCATGCCTTCGGTGAACTCGAGCTCGAGGCCGAAGGTGTTGGACTCCTCGACCGTCACGGTCCCGTCCTTGCCCACCTTGTCGATGGCTTCGGCGAGCACCTCACCGATCGAGGTGTCGGCGGCGGAGATGGAGGCGACCTGCGCGATCTCGGTCTTCGAGTCGATCTCCTTGGCCTGCTTCTTGACCGAGGCGACGACGGCCGCGACGCCCTTCTCGATGCCGCGCTTCAACGCCATCGGGCTGGCTCCGGCCGCCACGTTGCGCAGGCCCTCGTGGATGAGCGCCTGCGCCAGGACTGTGGCCGTCGTGGTGCCGTCGCCGGCGACGTCGTTGGTCTTCGTCGCCACCTCCTTCACGAGCTGGGCACCCATGTTCTCGAAGGGGTCCTCCAGCTCGACCTCGCGGGCGATGGTCACGCCGTCGTTGGTGATGGTGGGGGCGCCGAACTTCTTGTCGATGACGACGTTGCGGCCCTTGGGGCCGAGGGTCACCTTGACCGTGTCGGCGAGCTTGTTGACGCCCGCCTCGAGCCCGCGGCGCGCGTGCTCGTCGAACTTGAGGATCTTCGGCATGTCGGTCCCGGGCTACTTCTTCGAGACCTTGGCGAGCACGTCACGGCCGGAGAGGATCAGCAGGTCCTCGCCGTCGATCGTGATCTCCGTGCCGCCGTACTTCGAGTAGACGACGGTGTCGCCGACCCCGACGTCGAGGGGCACGAGCTCACCGGTGTTCTCGGCGCGACGGCCCGGCCCGACTGCGAGAACCTCGCCCTGTTGGGGCTTCTCCTTGGCGGTGTCGGGGATGACGAGGCCCGAGGCGGTGGTCTCCTCGGACTCGCCGGGACGGACGACGATCCTGTCCTCGAGGGGGTGGAGCTTCATGGCAGGCGGGCCTCCTGTGGGCGCGTTGTTAGCACTCGAACCTTGCGAGTGCTAACTCTACCGGGGTCCGGAGCCACTGGCAACCGCGCGGGGCAGGGCCGGAGCCGTCAAGCGAGAAGCGGCAGGCGCAGGTTCGGGTCGGCGGCCGCCGCGAGATCGGTCGGGCCCACGTGCGAGAGCTGCCACCAGCCCGCCGCGGCGATCATCGCCGCGTTGTCCGTGCACATCGCCCGGCTGGGCAGGTACAAAGGCAGCCCGACGGTCCCGCAAGCCGCGGTGAGCGACCCCCGCAACGGCCCGTTGGCCGCCACCCCGCCCGCCAGGCAGACGCCGCCCGCGCCCACCGCCCCGGCACCGCGCATCGCCTTCGCCACGAGGACCTCCACCACGGCCTGCTGGAAGGACGCCGCGACGTCCTCGTTGGAGGCCTCCGGGGCCTTGCGCACTGCGTGGGTGACGGCCGTCTTGAGCCCGCTGAAGGACATGTCGAGGCCCTCGTTGAGCATGGCTCTCGGGAAGGCGAAGGCATAGGGGTCCCCTCCGGCCGCTGCCGCCTCGATGGCCGGCCCGCCCGGGTACCCGAGGCCGAGGAAACGGGCGACCTTGTCGAAGGCCTCGCCCGCCGCGTCGTCGAGGGTCTGGCCGAGCAGCCGGTACCGACCCGGGCCCTCCATCGACACGAGCAGGGTGTGTCCGCCGGACACGAGAAGCACCACCAGCGGCCAGCGCACCTCCGCGTGGTCGAGGAGGGCTGCGAAGAGGTGCCCCTCCAGGTGGTTGACCCCCACGAACGGCACCTCCCAGGCGAGCGAGAGCGCCTTCGCCTCGCTCAAGCCGACGAGGAGCGAGCCGACGAGGCCGGGCCCGATCGTGACGGCCACCGCGTCGACGTCCGGTGCGACCGGCGGCGCGAAGGAGACCGAGGCCTCCTCGAGCGCCCGGGCGACGGCAGCACCGAGGAGCTCGAGGTGCGCACGGCCCGCCAGCTCCGGTACCACGCCGCCGAATGCCCTGTGCACGTCCACTTGGCTCGCCACGACAGACGAACGGACCTCGGTACCGCCCGAGACGACGGCGGCGGCGCTCTCGTCGCAGGACGTCTCGATCCCGAGCACCACAGCGCGCGTTTCGTGGGGTGCGGATCTGCCGGATGGCGCGTGCTGCCCGCTCAACGCGCCAGCCCCAGGCGCGCCTCGATACCTTCGAGCCTCTCGGCGTAGGCGGCCGAATCGATGTCGCGCGCCCACATGACGATGGCGTCCTCCCCGGTCTCGGCGTAGTAGTTCTTCCGCACCCCTACCGGCGCGAACCCGAATCGCCTGTACACCACCTGCGCAGGAGCGTTGCCCACCCTGACCTCGAGGGTCAGATGACGCACCCCGAGCTCCGGTGCGGCACGAGCAAGGTCCAAGAGGAGCAACGTGCCGATCCCGCGTTGCTGCCAGCCGGTATCGACGGTGAGCGTCGTCACGTGGCCTTCGTCACCCACCACCATCAGCCCGCTGTAGCCGACCACCATCGGGCCTATGACCGCGACCGTGTACCTGCGAGAGGTGCGCTGGGCCATCTCGGAAAGAAACAGTGAAGCCGACCAGGGCCGGGGGTAGACGTCCTCCTCGATTCGCACCACCGGCCGCAGGTGCCGGCGCCGCAGCGGCAGGATGCGCACCGCCTCCAGGACGTCCTCGGCACGCTCGTGGCCCCCCGCCGGTCCGTCGCCGTCGATACCCTCCGGCGGCAACGTGCCGCCCGCACCGCGCACCACTTCAGCTCCCCGCGCGCGAGGCACGCTGGGGCATCAGGCGCTGCTCCCAGTTGATGCGGGCGTCGGCCTCGCGCAGGTACCTGGGCAGGATCTGCGACGAGTCGATCCCGAGCCCGGCGGCCAGACGCACCACGCCCATCCTCGCGAGTACCTCGACGGGCGGGCTCGCGGGCGCGCCTTGCGCGAGGGTCGCTCCGCGAACGGCGCCTAGCAGGTGCCCGTAACGCAGCGCACCGTCACCAGCGAGAACGATGCGCTCGCCGGCGTCCGACAGCGAGCGCGCAAGGGCTTCAGGGGACGAGAGCACGTCCTCTCCAACCTGCACCGCTCCGACCTGCACCTCTCCGACCTGCACAGGTCCGACCTGCACAGGTCCGATCTGCAGCGGTCCGCCGTGCACCGCCCCGATCGTGCTGCGCGGACCCCCGGACGTGGCGATCGAGCGGAACCGAGCCGAGAACACCTCTGCGCGCTTGGCGTCGACTACGGGCACGAGCAGGCTCCCCGGGTCCGCTCC
>DATKIB010000030.1:0-29260 GCA_035509915.1 Acidimicrobiales bacterium
CCCACGAACGTCACGGACCCGTCGGACCAGATCACCACCCCGTTCTCCTGCATCGTCCCGTCCGCGAGCAGCACGCGGCTGCCAACGGCCCCGGCTTCGGGGTGCTCGTCGGCGGCCTCCACCAAGGTCTCCAGCCATCTCTCTTCCACCTCGGCGTCGTCGTTGAGCAGCACGACGTACTCGCCTCTCGCTACCGACTCCGCCCGGTTGCAGGTCCCGGCAAAACCGACGTTTGCGGGCCATGCGAGGACTCTGGCGCCCCGTACTCGCGTTTCGAGCATCTCAACGATTTCGGGGTCCGGGATGCTCAACGACACGATCACCTCGTAGGCGACGTCCCTCACGTGACCTGCTATCGAGCGCAGGCACCCCTCGAGGCAGGGCGCGGACTTCCATCCCGACACCACGATCGAAGCAAGGGGATCCGGCTGTGGCGCGAAGACCACAGCGGGGCTCCGCTCAGGCTCCATCAGGACGACCCTCTGTCAGCTCGACGAGGCGCCGTGACACGACGTCGCCGAAACACGGCGAATGAACCGCAGGCGACTGCGCGGAGAGGTCCGCCAGGAGCTCGAGGAACCGCGTCTCGTAGTTTCGAAAGGAGTAATCGCGCAAGTGTCGCTCGACCGCCCCATCCCAGGCGTGCCGGTCTGTGTCTCCGAGATCCGCCGGGAGCTCTGAGCCTCCCGAATCCCCGTCGCGGCGACGGTGGACGAACCGAGAAATCGCATCGGTGAGTGCATTCACGTCGCCGGTCGGAACCAACGAGCCGAGCCCGCCCAAGACGTTCGGCAGGTTGCCCGAGGCGTACCCGATGACGAAGCACCGCGCTGCAAGGGCTTCGACTGCAGGAACACAGTAACCCTCGTGGTACGAAGGAATTACCAGCGCGTCCGAGCTCGCGAAGAGTGCGGCCACGTCCTCGTCTCCGGGGTCGAGGACCACCTTCGCTCTGCCGTCTGCGCCGAACCGCTCCACGAAGCGACTCACATCCCGAGAGACCGTCTCTTCTGAGAACGCCGGGTTGCCCGCCAAGGTCAGCGTGAAGCCGCTCTCACCCCTGCCCCAGAGGGCCTCGGCTGCCGCTAGTAGATCGGGTAGTCCCTTGGCCCTGACGAACCTGCCGACGTAGAGGAGACGGACCGGTGATCTGCTCGTGTCAGCGTCATGCGCGACGGGTAGAGGAGTGTGGGCGGGGGGCAGGTGTATCACGGTCAGGCGTTCGTCGGGCAAGCCCATACTGCGTGCGAGCTCGAGGTTGTACTCGCTGTCGCAGATCACGCGACGGGCGAGCACCATGTTGTGGCGTTGCACCATCGACAGCTCGCACTCGCGTTTCATGATCGGGGCATCGACGAGATCTGGGGGGGTGGTGTTGTGCTCGGTGACGACGACAGGTCGATCCGGAGGGATGACGAAGACGGAATCGAAGAGGTCGTAGCGCATCGCGAACTCGAACATGTGCAGATGGGCATCCCAAAACTCGTCCTGCCTGAGAAGGCGCTCCACCGAGTCGAGCGACCGGATGTAGGGCGCCTCATAGTCACTGTGACGCGTGAACACCGTTAGATGGAGTGCCGCGCCACGTCGTTGGAGGCCGCGAAGGATCTGCAACTTGCAACTCAGGCTGTTGGACACTGCGTCGCCACGGACGAATATCCCGGAGTAGAGCGCGATCCTCAATGTGCCGTCGTCGTGCCCGACCACGGTCACGATACTTTCACAAGCTCGGGGCCGTACTGTTCGAGGCTATCGTTGATGACGCGCCATGGATACCAAGGAACCCCGCAAATTGCTCGACAGATTGGGGCGTTGGGTCACCCGGCCCATCTCCAGGGCGATGCGTTGGCGGATAGAGAACCTCGTCCGAACCGAGTTGGCCAAAGACGTTGACCCGAGGCTGGCTGCCACCGAATCGACACGCGACGACCTCGAAGCCGTTCAGCGCTACGTTCCCCTGCTCTTGAACACCATCTCCTCCCAGAACGCCGCAGCCCGGGACCACGAACGGCGGCTCCGCCGCATCGAGGCCTTGCTCGACGAGCAGTCCGAGGAGGAGCCTCGCTCGGAGGAAACCCAGCCCGACGAACCCTCGCGATGAGCCGGCGTTCCTTCTCGGTGATCGTCAACACCGTCGATCGGGCCGACAGCCTCTCCCGGACGCTCGAAGCCCTCGAGTACCTCGACCACCCCAACTTCGAGGTCGTCGTCGTGAACGGCCCCTCGACCGACGGGACCCAACAGCTCCTCCAGCGTTGGGCGGGCCGAGTCAAGGTGGCCAACACCCGCGTCCGAAATCTCTCGGAGTCTCGGAACCTGGGCATCGCGCTGTCCAGCGCAGAGATAGTCGCTTTCATCGACGACGACGCATATCCGGACCCCGCATGGCTCGATCGACTGGAGGATGCTTACGACGATCCCGAGGTCGCAGCGGCGGGCGGGCCCGTCTATTCCCGCGACGGAGTCGACATCCAGGCCTGGCTCACCCGTCAGGACAGGCTGGGGCATCCGTGGACGGATAGACGGCCGGACCCGCTGTACAACCCCACGTGGGCACTCGCCTTCCCGAAGAGCAGGCAGTTCGTGTGCACCATCGGGACCAATTCCTCGTTTCGCCGGAGCGCGCTGTGCGAGATCGGGGGGTTCGACGAGGAATTCGGGTACTACCTGGACGAGACGGACGTGTGCTGCCGATTGGTGGACCACGGCTATGTCGTGCGCGCACTCGACGACGGGTTCGTCTACCACAAGTATCTGGCGAACGACATCCGCGAGGACGACAAGGTCGTCCGCGACTTCTGCCAACTGCTGAAGAGCGTCTTCTACCTCATCCTCGAGCACGGCAGCGAGACCTACTCCGTGCTGGAGCTGTCGGAAGCGCTGACGGGCACCGCCAGCTATTGGCGAACCTATGTCGACCAGCACGTCGCCTCGGGTCAGCTCACCGCCGAACACCGAAGGAAATTCGAACGGGACGTCGTCACGGCGTACGAGGCGGCGCTGCGCGCTCATGAGAGCCGGACTCGCCGGACGAGAAAGCGTGAGTGGTTCGAAGTGAGGACAGAGCCGTTCCTGCAGTTCGCGGCCCGCCGGAGGGCCGAGGAAAAACTGCACATCTGCTTCTTCACCCAGGAGTACCCACCGGCGCCTGTGAACGGCATCGGTCGGGTGGTGCACGAGCTCGCGACGGGACTCGGGCGACTGGGCCACCTGGTGCGGGTGCTCACAAGAGCCCACGGAACGCACACCGTCGACTTCGAGGGTGGGGTGTGGGTACACAGGATCGTCCCCCAGCACCACGCCCCTCCCGCGTTTCCTCCTGTGCCGTCTCACCTGTGGGACTACTCGGCCAGCCTGCTCGACGAGCTGCTCCGGATCCAATCGCACCGGCCCGTCGACATCGTGCAAGTACCGAACTGGGACTCAGAGGGCGTGGCCGTCGTGCTGGACGGCACGTTCACTCACACCCTCGGCCTCTACACACCGCTCGAATCGGTCGCCGCTACCGACACCAGACTGGCCGAAGCGCTTGCGTCGGGCGACCCGGTGCTGAAGGCGATGCTCGAGACCGAACGCTTCGTGTACGAGCGCTCGCCCGACGTCCTGGCCTGCGGACCCGGGATCGTGGACGAGATCGAACAGCGTTACGAAATCGCGCTTCCCCGGGAGAACCTCCGCCACGTGCCGCACGGCCTCTCCGACATCAGCTCCGCTGTGTCGGCGTCGCCGCATCCGGGAACGCTGGTGGTGCTCTTCGCAGGACGACTAGAGCAGCGAAAAGGGATCGACACGCTGCTCGCATCCATTCCCGGTGTGGCACGAGACTTCCCGAACGTCGTGTTCGAGATCGCGGGTGACGACTCTTTCGAAGGACCGTCCGGCAAGACGTTCAGGGCCGAGTTCGAAGGTGCCCACCCAGAGCTGGGCGACCAGGTCCGGTTCTACGGGAGGGTGGGCGACCACGAGCTCCACCAGATGTACGCGAGTTGCGATGTGTTCGTCGCACCCTCGCGTTTCGAGTCGTTCGGGCTCGTACTGGTCGAGGCCATGATGTTCTCCAAGCCTGTCGTCGCCACCAACATCGGGGGACTGCGAGAGGTCGTGGAGGACGGGAGCAACGGGTACTTGGTGCCGGCCGATGACTCCGGCTCCTTGGCCGAAGCGGTCGCCCGCCTGCTCGGCTCCGAAGAGCTCAGGGCCCGCTTCGGTGCCAGGTCCCGCCAGCTCTTCCTCGAGCGTTTCACGGCCGAGACGATGGTCCGCGGAGTCGAGCGCTACTACCTCCAGACGACCGCGCGGTGCGCCAAAGGTACTGTTGGGATCCATGCTCACCCGTGACGAACTTCAGGCGAAGGCGGACGAGATCGCCTGGTTCCACTCGATCGACCTGGGACAGGGTGTCAGGACCAAAGGCCTGTCGGAGCTCGCGCTGCGCCTCGACCAGCTCCCGGACTTCGCCGGCAGCACCGTCCTCGACATAGGCGCGTGGGACGGGTTCTACTCGCTCCTCGCCGAGCGGCAGGGGGCATCGCGTGTCGTGGCCCTAGACCACTACGCCTGGGGCGTGGACATCGAGGCGCGCGACGCCTACTGGCAGCAGTGCGCGAGAGAGGGACGCCTCCCGGATCACGGCCTGGACACCACGAAGTTCTGGCACCCCGACCTGCCGTGGAAGCGTGGCTTCAACTTCGCCAGAGAGGTGCTCGACAGCAAGGTCGAAGACGTAGTCGCGGACTTCACCACCGTCGACCTCGAGGAGCTCGGTACGTTCGACATAGTGCTGTACCTGGGGGTCCTGTACCACATGAAAGAACCTCTCACGTGCCTCGAACGGGTCCGCAAGGTGACGAGGCGCGTGGCGGTGATCGAGACAGAGGCCCTGCACCTCCACGGTTTCGACCACGAACGTCTCCTGCAGTTCCACGCCGGCAGCGATGTCCAGCGCGACTTCGGCAACTGGTTCGTCCCGAGCATCGGCGCCCTCGAGTCGTTGTGCGTCGCAGCCGGCTTCAGCTCCGTGAAGATTGTGGCGGGGCCGCCATCTGGCGTGCCCGAGCCGATCTCGAGGGCTCTCCAACGTCGGATCCGTGGTCTTCGCTCGGGCGCAGCGCCGCCGCCCTCGGCACCCACTCAGGCCTACCGCGCTCTCGTTCACGCTTTCGTTTGAATCGAGGTCAGCCGGCGACCGTCTCGACGAGGACACGAGCGAGCCGCTCGAACTGGTGATCCGATGCGAACTCGAGCCCCGACCTCGAGAGCGCTTCACGGCGGCCCGTTGATTCGAGCAGCTCCGTCACCTGCGTCGCCACGTGCTCGGGGTCCAAGGAGCCGAGGAGACACACTGTGCCATTGCCGTACTCGGCGGCAACCGCAAGGTTGGTGACCACCGGTACGCCCGCAGCGAGCGCCTCGAGGACAGCCGCCGAGGACTCTCCGCTGGCGAGGTCCCGCAGCTGGACGGCGATGCACGCGCGCCCGAGCCACTGCGCCCAGCCGGCCTCGTCGACCGCGCCGGCCACCTCGACACGGTCTGACACCCCACGCGCCTGCGCGCGCTCGGAGATCACCTGGGCGAGGATCGGCGGGCAATGGCCCACGAACGCGAGCCGGAAGCCTGCGAGGGCCGCGGCGTCGACCAGCACGTCGGGCCGCTTTGCCATCGAGACCACTCCGAAGGCCACGACCACGTCCTCGGTCGACCGAGCCGCCGGCCGAAGGGCCGGCCTCGGAGGCGGGCAGGCAGGTGGCAGGACGTGGACCGGGGGAAGGTGCACGCCCGCGGCCAGGTCGAGCAGGAGCAGCCGGCGAGCCACCTGAGAGTTGACGAGGAGGCCCCGGCAGCGCTCGGCGAACAGCGGCACCAGCCCTGCCCCGGCGTCGACGAGCTCGAGCACCGACCGCCCGGCTCGGCGGGCTGCGTGGATCGGGGCACGATCCCGATACGACCTTCGAAGCAGCCAGGAGAACGACTCGTCGAACGACTGGTCGCCGAAGTCCTCGAGAGCGGAGACAGCGATCGCCGGCAGGCGCACCTCGTGGAGCCAGACCCACCCCGGATGGCGCAACGCGAGCTCGACGGTGGCGAGGTGTCCGTCGGAGTTTCCCAGCGTATAGACGACTCCGTCGTAGGACCCGGGCCGGACGTCGCTGCCGAAGGCGTCGGCAGGCACGTGGCGGACCGCCCGGGAGGATCGAGGCTCGGTGAGCCTGGGGGTGACCGCGTCGACGATCACCGACGAAGGCATCGCGCGGACGAGGCGATCGTTGTATGCCCCTATTCCGCCACCCGACGGCGGAAGAGGTCCGACGAGCGCGATCCTCCGACGCGCGGGAGGTCGACCCCACTCCCACCTCGCGAGCCGTCCCGACAAAGCGTCGAGCGCCGAGACGGTCCTCGTCGCCACCTCCTCCCACGTCGAGCGCGCAGCGAGCTGCTGCTGTGCGCTCAGGATCGCCGCGCGGCGCTCGGGGTCCGAGAGTAAGCCTGAGACCGACTCGGCGATCGCGCCCGCGTCGAAGGGGTCGAAGGTTGCGAGCGGCGACACAGCCACTTCGGGAAGCGCCGTGGTGCACGAGGTCAATGCCGGTGTGCCGCAGGCGGCCGACTCGAGCACAGGCAACCCGAGACCCTCGGCGGTGGAGGGCAGTACCGTGACCGCGGCGCGTCGATAGCACGCCCGGAGCAGGTCGTCGGTGATCGGGCCCGTCATCACGAGCCTCTCCCCGAGGCCCGAGGCCTCTGCGGCGCCGGCGAGCCTCTGGCGCCATGCGTCGGTCAGATCTCCCACCACCACCAGAGGGAGGTCCAGACCCTGGCGTCGAAGTCGTCCGAGCGCGCCCACGAGGAGCTCGGTCCCCTTTCGCGGGTCGCTCCCACCGACGGTGAGCACGAACTGGCGTTCCTTCAATTTCGGAAGATAGAACGCGAACAGCTCGTCGTCGGTACCGTCGAGCGGCGTGAAGGTCTCTGCGACGCCGGCTCCGACCGTCACCACCTTGCCGGGATCGCAGCCGAGCAATTCGATCGCCTCTGCGCGGGTGAACTCGGAGATGGCCAGGACCAAATCGGATGCAGCGACCCACTCGGCTCGGACCTCGTAGCGCTCCACGTGCGAAGGAGTCGGCAGGTAAGTGCACCGGTCGCGCAGCGGGATGAGGTCGTAGAGAGTTACCACCCTCGGTACCCCCGCCTCGGCCCAATGGGGGACAACCGTGAGCCCGAACGGGTCCATCGGGCCCGCGTGAAGAAACGGAGCCGTTACGTGGTACGCGAGCGGAGCGGAGCCTTGCAGCAGCTCGCGCATCTTGGTGATCGTGTCCCAGTCGACGAGACCGGACTGCGAGAGCTCAGTTGGAAGGTGCGACGGCGGTGGCAGCTCAGGGGCCAGCAGCCCCCCCGCCACACGGCCCGCGCGCGCGAGCGCAGCCACGTGGCTCGCCGTGTAGCGGCCGATGCCTCTGTCTGCAAAGCCTGCGACCTGCAACGCGTGCAGGTCGACGGCGAGCTGGATGCTCGGGGTCAACGATCGCCCGAGCTCAGCGGTCGCGAGCCACCCAACAGTTGTTCGATCTCCTCGACCCGGCGCTTCATCCGAGCCTGTGACTCGACGACGCCCATCGTGCTCTCGGCGGACGCCGCCGACCGCGCCATCGTGGTCTCGACGGCCTCCTGCACCTCTCCCAGGGTGCGCCGGAGCGCCTCCACGGCACCCTCGACGGAGTCGAGACGCGCCTCGACCTGCTGGAGCCTGGATCCGACGGTGTCCAGATTCGATTGCAATGGCAGGAAGAACCGCCGGTCGATGCGTGCGAACACACGTCTCAACAGGCGTTTCACGACCGGAAGGATACCGATTCGAGGCTCAGCGCCGGCTCGGACTGCACAACTGCGATCGCAGAGCTCAGCACGTTCGCGAACGCGGCACGCGAGAGCTCCAGCGACATCGATGCGACTCGCTCGGCCGCACTACGGGCCAGCACCCCGCGCAGCTCGTCGTCGCGAGTTACCCGATCGACGGCAGCCGCCACCCTGAGGGGGTCCTTGCTGTCCAGGACGAGGCCGGCGTCGCCCACCGTGTCGGGTACTGCCGCAGCGCCGTATGCGACGATCGGCAGACCGTTGACCATCGCCTCGACCAGAGGTACGCAGAACCCCTCGTGGTCCGACAGGCAGACGAACACGTCCGCCACCCGGTAGTAGGCGATGAGCTCTGAGTGAGTCACCGAACCCGGAAGGTCGACGGCATCTGTGACGCCCAGAGCGGCTGCGAGACGCTCGAGTGCCCAGGAATAGGCCTCGCCGACGGGCCCACCGACCATCCGGAGCCTCGCCGCAGGGTCGTAGAACCGCCGGTACAGCGCCAGCGTCTTTATCAAGTCGTGCTGCGCCTTGTGAGGTGCCACCTTGCCCACGAACAGCAAGTCGTGGCCTCCCCGCTTGCGGTCCGCCTCGAGACGGTGCAGCCGGGACAAGTCTGGCTTGCCCCCGAGCTCCCCGGTGTCGAACAACAGTGGAGCCACCGCCGTCGCCCTGTAGCCCACCGTCTTCAGCTCAGCTTCGTTGTACGCCGAGTCCGCCATCGCGAAAACCGTGAGAGGAGCGAGCTGCCGCATCTGGGCCCTGCCCAGTCGCAGCTCCTCGGCCACGGAGGGCTCCCAGGGCTCGAGCAGCTCGACAGGCGTGATGTTGTGGTAGTCCACGAGCTTCGGCTCGGGCCGCCTCGCAAAGGCGACTGCGGCCGGGCTGCCGATCGAGAGCTGGTACAGAAGGACCCGGCCCGCGCCGTCGGCGTCGCCGAGGCGATCGATGTGCAGGCCTTCGCCGAGCACGTCGGAAGAGGCATTCGCGTAGTAGATGTCGGAGCCGAGGCCCATCCCGCGAAGCAGTTCCCGGAGCTCGAGCGTGTGCCGCCCGATCGCGTCACGGCTCGCGAGAGTCGGTATCACCTGGTCGACACGACGGACCACGCTCAACGCCGATCATCCCCGAGGGAGGCGGTGACGACGTACTCGTCCGGTCCGGGCACGAGCTGTTGGATCACCTCTACGAGCGCCGTAGCGGAGTCCGGCCCGGCCGCGCGGGCGGCCTCGAGCTGCGA
The DNA here is from genome assembly GCA_035509915.1 of Acidimicrobiales bacterium. Lineage (GTDB taxonomy): Bacteria > Actinomycetota > Acidimicrobiia > Acidimicrobiales > UBA8190 > Bog-564. Next base: position 9,099 of record DATKIB010000030.1, read on the forward strand.
ACGCATGTCGGCGCCGCCTCGACGCACTTCCGGGCCGGCGAATCCGTGGCGTCGCATCAGGTGCACCCAGGTCGCGGGGTGGAGAGGTCGCCCTGGCACGAGGTCGGCCACGAGCGGGTCACACGTGCGATCCCAGGCCTGCGGGGTGAGAGATGCCACCACGAGCACCGCACCAGGGCGCATGTGCGCCGAGAGCAATGAGAGAAGCTCGTCGCAATGCTTCGGGCCCAGCCACTGCACGGTGTCCTCGAGCACGGCCCCTGCGATCCCATCGTCCATGAGGGTGCTCAGATGCTCGTGCAGTGCGCGGGCCTTGGCGTCGGGCCCCCATGCGGGAGCGTCCTCGCCGCGACCTGCGTCGGAGCCGATCCAGTAGGCGTCTATCCCGGCGTCGCGAAGCGCCCTCGTCGTGCTCCCGCCGTCGTCGTCGCACAGCACGCGCCCAGCTGCTCCTTCGAGCGCCGACGACGCCATCCCTGCCCACCATCTGTCGCGCTGGTCGAAACGTACGACGACCCCCTCCAATGCCGACGGCGCGATGGGCGACACCTCGCTGTGCAGCTGCTCGAGATCGTCCGCCACGACGTGGAGGGCTCTAGCCACCGCCAAGGTGAACTTCGTCGTCTGTGCTGCGAAGAAGCGCACGTACCAGCCCACCGACGCCCGTACGACACGCTTGACCTGCGCGCCACCGGGCCTCCGAGACCCGACAGGTACCTGCATGTCGATGGCGGCGCTCTCGTCCACCGCATCCAGCGCCCTTCGCACGGCGGTGCTGCCCCCACTCGGGAGCAGCCGCGAGTAGGCATCCTCCACCTCTGTCTCGAACCAGCCGGGGACGTCGCCCGACGCGCGCCGCTGAGCGACCTCGGCGTCCACCTCGGAGAGCGCCCTTTGCAGAACCGCTCTGCGGTTTTGGTCGCTCACGCCAGCACCGACGGCCGAGGGGACCACTTCGGACGGTGCTCGAGGGATGCCACCTGACACGGGCGCAACTTTGGCACCTCGCCCGGGCCTAGGTGCTCCGGGCCCGTCGGTGGACCGCAGAGCGAAGTGGCTCTGCGACCCGCCGCAGGGGCCTTCCCAGCCTGTGGGCGTGGTCGCCCATCACGAGGTGAGCAGCGCGTGCCGCCGCGTGCTCTGCGTGGTACGCGGCGCGTTCGATCCTGACAGCGAGGAGCCGATCACGCTCGCGGGGATCGGTCTCCCTCGGGCCGAGCGGGGTGACCAGCGTGGCCGGCTCGCGGATCCCCCCCCTCGCGTGCGCCGGCAGGACCTCTACTGCCACGAGCGCCTCGGGCACGCCCGCCACCTCGGCTACCAGAGCCCGCTCCTCCTCACTTGCGACCACCACCTCGTGCGCAGCGCGCCGGAGGCAGCGCAGCTCGAAGGCGACGAGGTCGGGCCGGCTCCCGAGCAGCAAGGTGACCTTCCGGTACCGCCGGAGCGCCGCCCGGACGAGGGACGCTTCTGCTCTCGTCCGCCACGGCCGAGAGCCACCTGGGAAGGGGACGCCCTCCTCGAGGCACAACACCACTTGGTCTGCTCCCGTCGAGCTGCCAAGCCGCCAGAGAGTCCTCGCAGCCCCTATCCCGGTCATCGACGCGTGCAGATGGGCCGCGCTCGGCCGCGGGGACACCACCACGACCCCCTCCGAGCGCGCCAGGGTTCGGCCGACCGCCGCAAGTGTCGCGGCGGCGGCCCGTCCTGGCACGGGCGGATAGCTCCCCGCTACGACGACCTTGCTCTGCTGGTTGCTCACGAGCCTGCCCACGAGCCTGTCGGCGCGATCTTGCGGAGGCTCGTCTCCATCCTGTCGAGCACCACGTCCCAGGAGTACTCGGCGAGGACGTAGCTCCGCCCGCGCTCTGCCATCGACCGGGCCTCCGCGGGTGACCGCGACAACGAGAGAAGCTGCTCGACGAGCTCCTCGGCGCCGTCGAACAGCAGTCCCCCTCCCGAGCGCTTGCAGTGCCACGCCACCACCGCGCCGTCGGCAGTGGCGAGCACCGGGGTTCCTGCCAACCACGCCTCCATGACCGATCGGGAGAAGCTCTCCATCCTGCTCGGCTGGACGTAAGCCGCGGCTGCGGCGAAAGCATCGTCGCGCTCGGCGGCCGAGACGAAGCCGAGGTCCAGCACTCTCCCGGCGAGCCCGGCGGGCACATGCACCTCGCCCGCTCCTATGGTCACGAGGTCCAGCTCGACGCCCGCCTTCACCGCCAACTCGTATGCATCGAGGAGCCAATGCCAGCCCTTGCCGCCCTCGCGCCTGCCGGCGTAGAGGACGAAGGGGCGCTCTATCCCATGACGGGCACGGAACCCTTCTGGGTCGTACGAGGACGGCACGTCCACACCCGCCCCCGTCACCACGTGGTGCTCGGAGACGTCGCCGAGACTGTGGGCGAGCTCGTGCTCCGGCTCCGAGAGGAACCAAACGGCGGCCGGGTCCGAGAGGACCGGACGCAGCACGTCCAGGCGCGCGTAGGTCTCGTCGTGCAGGCACGGGACCACCACGGAGCGTTCCGGAGCTGCTCGAAGGCACACCGAGGTGTTCCAGAACAGGTAGGGGGAGAAGACGACGGCGTCGAACTCCTGCGAGTGCTGGAGGAGGTGATGGAAGAGATCCGGGGCCCGGAACTGGAACCCGAGCCAAGAGATCTGCTCGTCGAGACTCGGCACCTCGTCGCCCTCGATCGAATCCTGTGCGCGGCGAGCGACGCGCGATGGATCGCGGACCGTCGGGAAACGACGCACGAGGAGCCCGTTCTCCTCGCTGGCACCCTCGGGGAGCGCGTTCGCCCACGTGAAATGGTCGACAGCGCAGGTCGTGAGCACCTCTACGTCCCAACCCCGAGACGACAGTCCCAGGGCAATCTCCGCGCAGACCGCCTCGGACCCGCCCACGACGCCGGGGCCGTATCGGGTGGGCACGAGCGCGACACGCCCGGTCGCTCCGTCGTTTGCCTTTGTGCCCTCCACCGCTCGGCTCAGATCGAAGGCCAGACGAAATCTGCGTGGAGGTCGAGCGCCACAGAGCCGCGGGAACGGGCTTGGTTCATAACGTCGAACGTTCCCTTGTTCTCCCAGCGGTCGTAGACGATCCCGCGGCTGCTGCTGATCCCCACTCCCACTATGTAGGAGCCGTCGAGGAGAGGGATGCTGTCGAAGGAGAAGTCGACACGTCCCGCACCGACCGGCGCGTCGAACGGTTTGTCGAGAACCGACGTGTCCGAGGCGAACACGAGCCCGCCGTTCGGATCCGTGATCTCGATGGTGAAGACGACCCCGTCGATCGGCTCTGTCGCCTCGAAGTTCATACGCACCGAGAGTGGCTCCCCGGGGAGCATGTAAGGACGGCTCCCCATCCCAGGATGTTCGATGTCGAGGGCGGTGATGAGTATCGGGCGGTGCACGAGGGCGCGGTCCTGGACCTCGGGATCCGAATCCTCGGAGTCGGCGGCGGCCGCCGATTTCAGCAGGTGCTCGTGGTAGATGTGAATGGCCTCGGCGGCAGTCCCCTCTCCCACCATCTTCCCGTCGTTGAGCACCATCCCGCGATCGCAGACCTGGCGGACCAGATCGGGGGAGTGGGTGACGAACACGATCGTGCGGCCGTCCTCTTGGAACTCCTTGATCCGCGCCAGGCACTTGCGGGAGAAGTCCTCGTCCCCGACAGCGAGGACCTCGTCGACCACCAGGATGTCCGGGTCGACGTTCACCGCGACTGCGAAGCCGAGGCGCACGTACATGCCCGAGGAGTAGTACTTCACCTGGTTGTCGATGAAGTGTTCCAACTCGGCGAACGCGACTATCTCGTCGAAGCGGCGATCCACCTCCTTTGTGGACAGGCCGAGCAACGAGGCGTTGAGGTAGATGTTCTCCCGGCCCGAGAGCTCGGGCTGGAAGCCTGCACCGAGCTCCAGCACGGCAGCGACCTGCCCGCGCACGACCACCTTGCCATCGGTCGGCTGGAGGATCCCGGTGATGCACTTGAGCAGAGTGGACTTGCCCGAGCCGTTGCGGCCGACGATTCCCATCGTGTAGCCCTCGTTGACCTCTACGCTCACGTTCCTCAGGGCCCAGAAGTCCTCGTAAGGATTGCGCCCGGCGTGAAGGACCTTCTCCTTCAGCGAGTAGTACTTCTGGTGGTAGAGCCGGAACCGCTTGGAGACGTCGACGACGTCCACTGCGGTGTTGGCACCCACTGAGTCTCAGAGCTCCTCGGCGAAGTTGCCCTCGAGGCGACCGAAGACCACGAGCGCGCCCAGTAGGAGCACGATTGACACCGCGAAGACGATCAGGTCTGCACCCACGTACCAGTGGAGCCCGTATCTCGCCATCACGCCGTCTGGAAACGCCTTGTGCGTCACCGTCGAGATCGGATGGACGACGTTGTAGAACACGCGCTGGAAGCTCATGACGACGGGGGTGACCGGGTTGGCGAAATAGAGCCACAGCAAGTGGTGCCTCGCCAGCTTGTCGTGGACGTTGCCCGAGAACGGGTAGATGCCGGGCACAGCCCAGAACCAGGCCATCAACACGACCTCGACGAGGTGCTGGGTGTCGCGCAGGTAGACGTTGACAGCGGCGAAGAACACTGAAAGAGCGGCGGCAAATGTGAGTATCGCTGCCAACGCAGGCACCAACAACCAGATGGCGCTCCAGTCGGGACGGTGCCAGAAGGCGAACATGAACACGATCAGGACGATCGACTGGAACAGGAAGAACATGAACGCCGAGCCGACCGAGGCCAGAGCAAGGATCTCTCGGGGGAACGAGACCTTCTTCACTATGCCGGCGTTGACGACGATCGTGGACGTGGCGCCTAGCACCGACGTCTGGAACAGGTTCCAGACGAGCATCGCCGCGAACATGTAGATGACGAACTTGGGGATCCCGTTCGGCAGGAAGAAGGTGAACAGGATGTAGAACACCGCCAGGGTCAGAGCCGGGTTGAGCATGGACCACAGGAACCCGAGGAAGGAGTTCTTGTACTTGACCTTTATCTCTTTGCGCACGAGAAACACGAACAGCTCCCGGCAACGCCACAGCTCGACCATCCGCTGGCTGAGGCTCACCCTGGCCGCTACGACTCTCGTGGCCTTGTGACCTCGAGCGGCCGCCCTGGCCGCGCGTATCTCCAGGTCGCGATCTGCCAGGCCGAGGGCGGTGCCTTCCCTCTGCTCCGGCCCCTCGGCGTCGTGTCTGGGGGCCTCGGCCGCGCGGTCGGCCTGTACCTCGGTCATCCTCGCGAGGCTACCCGGGTTGCATGTACATCCGATGACAATGCCGCCAATTCGGTGACATGGCTTTCCCTGCCCCCTAGGATTCGCCCCGCTTTGTGTTCGGACGACTTCCCCGGGGCAGCTGGATTGTGAAACTCAACCAAATGGTGGCCCGCTGGACGCGGCGTGGCGCCGGCGCCCTCGCCGGGACACTCCTGGCGGTCGGGTTCTACACCTCCCACCCTGCCGACGCGTACTCGGGTTCGCCCGCGGGCGCCACACCGACCGGCACGGCAGTTCATTTCGACGAATTCGTCAACGACGGTGCCGGCGGCCACCTGTGGAACCAGTACGACCAGACTGTCGACGCTGCGGGTCCCGACATCATCGGGCGCGCCTCGGCGGTCAACTTCGGTCCGAGTGTCCTCGACGTCTTCACCACCAGCGCGAACGGCGACCTCGTCGACTGGATCAACGACGGGCTCCAGGGACGGGTCTGGAACGCGTATGACCTGACGCAGACCGCCGGCGCAGGGAGGCAGGTAGCGGGAAGCCCGGCCGCGATCGTGGTCAACGGTGTGATCCACGTGTTCGTGGAAGCTGCGGGCCGCGATCTCGTCGAGTACGTGAGCGACGGCACCAACGGCCACGTCTGGAACGCGTACGACTTGAGCACCGCCGCCAACGGAGGCAGTCCCCTCGACGGCGATCCCACCGTCGTCGACGACGGTGGGATCATCCGCGTATTCGTCCGGGCGTTCAGCGGTGACCTCGTCGAGTATGCCGACGACGGCGCCTCGGGGGCGCAGTGGAACGCTTACGATCTGTCCTCGACCGCGGCTGGCGGCGGGCCCGTGGGTGGCGACCCCTCCGCCGTGCTCTACAACGGGAAGACCGTGCACGTGTACGTGGGCTCCGCCTCGGGAGACCTGATCGAGTACGTGGACGACCACGCGAGCGGGCAGCTTTGGAACGCCTACGACCAGACCCAGGGTGCGGGAGGCGGCGTCCAGATCGAAGGAGATCCGGCGGCCGTCGTGGACGGTGCCGTCGTGCACGTGTACGCGGGCTCGGCCACCGGAGACCTCGTCGAGTTCGTGAACGACGACCTTCACGGGCATCTGTGGAACACCTACGACCACACGACGGACGCCGGCGGTGGCGTACAGCTCGTCGGAGACCCGGCCGCAGTGCTCTACGGACCCGTCGTGCACGTGTACGTGAGGTCCCTTTCTGACCACCTCGTCGAATTCGTGAACGACGACGCGGGCGGGCACCTTTGGAACGCCTACGACCAGACCGACTACGCCGGTGGGGGGACGGACATCTCCACCGACCCTTCGGCGATCCTCTACGGAGGCTCTCAGGTGCACGTCTATGTGGGAGGACCCTCTTCGGGTCTTGCGGACAACGTCGTCGCCCTGGCGGAGACCCAGGACCAGTACGACGGCGCGGTGGTGGAGAGCCCGCCCGACTCCAATTGCAACGGGTACACGGCCTACTTCGGCCGCGGTTCGACCGCCGGCTGTGCCCCCGGCACCAGCGCCGAGGAATGGTGCTCGGACTTCTCCCAGTGGGTCTGGACGTTGAACGGCATCGACACGGCGGGGATCACCGGCTACGCCTTCACCTTCGTCCAGTGGGGCGAGAATCACGGGACGTTCCAGCCCGGGTCGACCAACTCCCCCGAACCCGGCGACGCAGTGGTCTGGGGATCGATGGCGCAGGGGTACGCCGCCCATGTCGGCCTCGTCGTAGGGGTCAAGGACGGCGACATCGACATGGTCTCGGGGAACTCGGGCCCAGTCGACGCGTCGGGAAACGTGGTCTCGGTGTGGGAGACGGGCTATTTCGACCCGGCGAGCTCGACGGACAGCGGCTACCCGATCCTCGGCTACGTGGCCCCCTGAGGAGCGCTACTGGGCGACCTCGGCGACCGAGTGCTCGATCACCCGGTCGATGAACCCGTAGTCGTTGGCTTCCTCCGCGGTAAACCAGCGGTCGCGGTCTGAGTCCGCCTCTATGCGCTCCACGGTCTGCCCGGTGTGGAAAGAGATCCTCTCCGCCATCATCCGCTTGAGGTACACGATCTGTTCCGCCTGGATGGCGATGTCGGTCGCCTGACCCTGCATTTGCCCCGAAGGCTGGTGCATGAGGATGCGGCTGTGTGGGAGGGCGAAGCGCTTCCCCGGAGCGCCGGCGCACAGCAGGAACTGTCCCATCGAGGCCGCCAGGCCGACACATATGGTGCTCACGTCGCAACTCACGTACTGCATCGTGTCGTAGATGGCGAGGCCGTCCGTCACCGATCCGCCTGGGGAGTTGATGTAGAGGGCGATGTCCCGCTCTGCGTTCTCCGCTGCCAGCAAGAGCAGCTGGGAGCAGACGAGGTTGGCGAGGTGCTCGTCGACCGCGCTCCCGAGGAAGATGATCCGCTCCTTGAGCAGGCGCTGGAACACGTCGGCCGCCGCGAGATCCGGGCTCATCGGCGACCGCATCTGCGCCCCTGCAGCGGCGCCTTGCGCGGATGTGTCGGGAAAGCTGTGCTTGGGCATCTGTTGCTCCCTGTGTCGAGCAGCCGAGGAACCGTCGAGCCGCTGCCGAAGCCGGGCCGCGGCCTCGAGCGCTGCGAGCTCTCGTCGTAGGAGGCTACCGGGTGAGGGGGCTAGGGTGAGCCAGGCAGTCGAGCAGAGAGCGGGTGTGGCGGAACTGGTAGACGCGCCGGGTTTAGGACCCGGTCCCTTCGGGGGTGGAGGTTCGAGTCCTCTCGCCCGCACGGTGCCCACTCGCACCTTCCCGCCGACAGCGCGTGCGAAAGCGCTGGGCTTGCAGGGCGTCGTGGTCGCTGCAGCTGTGGCTCTCTCGCTCGGCGGCTGCGGCGGGCCGGCACCGAGCTCCGCCTCGGGTTCGAACGCCGGGGGGAAGGGCTCGCACCCCACCAGCAGGTCCACGAGCACCTCCCGCGGCACCGGTGGAGGCGCGACCAGCTCGACGACCTCGCCCCGGCCCGCACCGACGTGCTCGTCGGTGCCAGCGTCGCTCGTGAACGAGCAACTCGGCTTCGACGTCGCCGGGCCCAGCTCGCAGGTGAGCGGCAACGTGACGACCTGCACCTACAGCGGTACGCCGGCACAAGTGACGGTCAGCTTCTCGACCGGCCAGACCCCCTCGAGCTTCGGGGCCACGAGGCAGGCCTACACCCAGAGCGGCCAGACGACGGTGACGGCGTCCGGGCTGGGCGACGAGGCCTACTCGGTCACTAAGGGCTCGGGGCAGTCCCAGACCAATACCCTCGTCGTGCTGCAGGGCAGCGTGCAGCTGCTCGTGACGGCACCGGCATCGCTGGACGACGAAGGGGCCCTCGTCAGGCAGATCCTCCCCTCGATCTGAGGCGAGGTCGTGATGCAAGAAGCCGGCGGAGGGGGCCTGGAGGTCCGCCGGGTCGCAGCAGAGGAGGTGAGACCCCTTCGTCACGAGGTGCTCAGGAGGGGATTGCCACTTGCCTCGGCCACGCTCCCGGGGGACGACCATCCACTCGCTGCCCACGTGGCTGTGCTGGCAATCGGAGCGCAGAGCACGGCCGAGATCGTCTCGGTCGGCTCGGTCTTCCCAGACCCCCCGCCATGGGCGCCGGACACGAGCGACGCATGGCGCATCCGGGGGATGGCCACCACGCAAGCCATGCGCGGAAGGGGGTTCGGCAGCCGTGTCCTCGAGGCCCTGTGCGATCACGCGCGCAGCCACGGCGGCGGGTTGATCTGGTGCCATGCGCGAGTCGGCGCGCTCGGCTTCTACCGCCGTGCGCGGTTCGAAGTGACCGCCGACACCTTCGACGACGGGATCGCTCTCCACCAGTCGATGTGGCGGGCGCTGGACTAGGGGCGCGGTCGGGTCGCGACCGCCCGCTACGGGCCCTCGCTCGTGAACCGGAGCGGGGCCGGAAGCCGGCTTCGGCGGTAGGCGCCACTTTGACCCTTGCCCGAGACGTCGGCAATGCTGCCCGGGTCCCGGACCCGGCGTCGGCGTGGGAAGAACCACGACCCGGTCCGGACGCCACACGACGCAGAGTTTCTAGGAGGAGACAATGGGCATGCTCGACGGGAAGGTCGCCATCGTCACGGGGGCGGGGCGGGGCATCGGACGCGAGGAGGCCCTCCTGCTCGCCGCCGAGGGTGCCAGCGTGATCGTGAACGACGTGGGCGCTGCCCGCACGGGGGAGGGGGCCGACCGCTCCCCGGCCGAGCAGACGGTGGAGGACATCCGCAGCGCCGGCGGGGAGGCAGCCGTCAACACCGACGACGTGAGCTCCTGGAAGGGAGCTGAGAGCCTCGTGGGTCAGGCGGTCGAGTCGTGGGGCAAGCTCGACATCCTCGTCAACAACGCAGGGATCCTGCGCGACAAGATGAGCTTCAACATGGACGAGTCGGACTGGGACGACGTCATCCGAGTCCACTTGAAGGGCCACTTCGCCATGTCGCATTTCGCAGCGATCCACTGGCGCAACCGGTCCAAGGCCGGCGAGGAGGTCTCGGGTCGCATCATCAACACCGCGTCCGAGGCGGGGTTGTTCGGGAACGCCGGGCAGGCCAACTACGGCGCCGCCAAGGCTGGGATCGCGGCGATGACGATCATTCTCGCCCGGGAGCTCGAGCGCTACGGGGTGACAGTCAACGCCATCTCACCGCGAGCGCGCACGCGCATGACCGAGGACCTCTTCGGCCAGATGGCGAAGGCAGAGGAAGGCAAATTCGATGCATTCGGGCCCGAGAACGTCGCCCCGCTGGTGGTCTTCCTGGCGAGCGACGAGGCCTCCGACGTAACGGGTCAGAACTTCGTCGTCTTCGGCGGGTCTGTGTGGGTGGTGGAGGGTTGGAAGCCGGCCGGCGAGCTCAAGCAAGACTCGCGCTGGACCCCCAAAGAGCTGGCGGACAACAAGTCCAAGCTCTTCGCCAGCCGCTCCCCCGGCGTGCCGCCCTTCGGTTTCTTCTGATCCCCAGGATCAGGAGCGCGCGGGCAGGTCCGCCGTGGCCTCCCCTACGACCTTCACCTCGCCTTCGCCGTTGGCGAGACTGCAGTCGAGGTCGACCAGGTGCCTGCCACCTTCGACACGCTTGGCCTTCACGACGATCTTGGTCTTCAGCTCTTCGCCCGGCCAGGTCTGGCGGCTGAAGCGCACCTGGTAGTGGGTGAGGCGGCCGGGGCCCACGAAGTCGGTCAGGGCCGTGCCGAGGAGCCCCATGGAGAACATGCCGTGCCCGAAGACGCTCGGCTGGCCCGAGGCCTTGGCGAGGACCTCGTCGTGGTGCATCGGGTTGTAGTCGCCCGAGGCTCCCGCATAACGCACCAGGTCTGTCCTCGTGAGCGTGTGGGTCATCACGGGCGCCTCGTCGCCCTCGTTCACGTCCTCGAAGTGCAACGCCTTTTCACTCATTCGGCTCACCCATTTGGCTCACTCTTTTCCCTCCAGCGCTCCGGTACTCCGCGGCAGCTTGCGTTTCGGGGCCGTGCGCTGTCAAGGCGGACACATGCCGGACCCGGAAAGCGTCAGGCTCCAGGCTCGGGGTCCCTCGGCAGGCCGAGGATGCGCTCGCCGATGACGTTTCGCTGTACCTCGCTCGTGCCGCCCGCGATCGTGAGACAGCGGGTGGAGAGAAAGCCCCGGCTCCAGCGGCCCGCCTCGGCCTCGGTGGTCGCGCCCTCGGGCCCGAGGAGCACGAGACCGAGCTCCTGGACCCTTTGCTCGTGCTCTGCACCGAGCAACTTGCGCACGCTCGCCTCCGGGCCCGGCTCGACCCCCGACACCGACCTGAGGGTCGTGCGCGCGCCCAGGAGCGCCACAGAGCTCGCCTCGGCGACGAGCCCGCCCAGACGCTCGAGGACCACAGGGTCGTCACCGGCGCGTGTACCCGCGAGCGTGCCCAGGATCCATTCGATGCCGAACCCGAAGGTGGCACCCGAGGACATCGAGACGCGCTCGTTGGCGAGCGTCGTGCGCGCCAACCTCCAGCCGCCGTCCACCGGCCCGACCACGCAGTCGTCGGGGACGAACACGGAGTCGAGGAACACCTCGTTGAACAAGGCGTCGCCGGTGATCTCGCGAAGCGGACGCACCTCTATCCCCGGCGATCTCATGTCCACGACGAAATAGGTGATGCCTTCGTGCTTCGGCGCGTCGGGGTCCGTCCTCGCGAGGCATATGCCGAAGTCCGCGCGAGCTGCCATCGACGTCCACACCTTCTGCCCGTCGAGCACCCAACCTCCCTCGGCGCGCGTCGCCCGGGTGGAAAGGGAGGCGAGGTCGCTCCCGGCTCCCGGCTCGGAGAAGAGCTGGCACCACACGAGGTCACCGGCCAAGGTGGGGCCGACCCAGCGCTCGGTCTGCTCCGCCGTGCCGTGGGCGATGATCGTGGGGAGGGCCCATGCGCCTACCGCCAGGTTGGGACGCTGGACTCCCGCCGCGGCGAGCTCCTGGTCGATGACCAGTTGCTCTATCGGGCCCGAGGAGCGCCCGTACGGTTCCGGCCAGTGCGGCGCGATCAGGCGGGCCTCGACTAGAAGCCTCCGTCGCTCCGGCCCGTGGACGGCGGCCACCTCGGCCACGATCGGGGCGATGCGGGTCCTCAGCTCCTCGGCCTCCTCGGGCAGCTCCACCTCGAGGCCGCGCCTGCTGCCGCCGAGCGCCGAGCGCGCCGCCTCCAGACGCAGCTCGTCTGTGCCGCCGAGCAGCTGGCGAAGTGAGAACGCGCGGCGGAGGTGCAGGTGCGCGTCGTGCTCCCAGGTGAAACCCATGCCGCCAAGGAGCTGGATGCAGTCCTTGGCGCATTCGACGTAGGCGTCGAGCCCGAGCGAGCCGGCGAGGCAAGCGGCCAGGGCGCCCTGCGAAGGATCGGGACGATCCATCGCCTGGGCGGCGTCCCACGCGAGGGCCGTGGTCTGCTCGACAGACACGAGCATGTCTGCCAGCCGGTGCTTGACCGCCTGGAATTGCCCGATCAACCTGCCGAACTGGCGCCGGTCGAGGGCGTGAGAGGTCGCGGTCTCGAGGCACCACCTCGCACCTCCCGCGCACTCGGCCGCCGCCACTGCCAGGGCCACGTGGCGGACCCTCGTCCCCGCCAGCGCCGGGAGCTGCATCTCGGGTGCGACCGCCACGCCGCTCAGGCTCACCTTGCCGAGCCGCCTCGTGAGGTCGAGGCTCGCGAGCTGTTCGACGCTCACCCCGCCGGCATCGAGATCGACGACGCACCAGGTCTCCGCGCGCACAGGGCTCCCCTCGCCGCTCGGCGAGGGGCCTTCGCCCCATGGCGCGCCGCCGGGGGCGACGGCCGGGGCGAGCAGCCTGCGCGCGGTCGTGGCGCAGAGCACCGGCGAGAGCACGCCCGAGAGCCTCAACGAGCCGTCCGGCTCGAAAGATGCCTCCAGGACGCCGCTTCCGGGAAGGGCTAGCGCGGTCGGCGCGGTCCCGTCGACCATGGGCGCCACGAGCTGCTTGAGCTGGGTGGCGTCGGCCACCGCCGACACGAGCGCTGCGGCCACCAGAGTGGGGACGACCGGTCCCGGGGCCATGGCGCGTGCCAGCTCCTCTGTGACCACCGCCAGCTCCATGAAGCCGAAGCCCTGCCCCCCGCACTCCTCGGGAGCAGCGATCCCCAGCCATCCCTGCGATGCGAGCTCCTCCCAGAAGGGCGGGAGGGACTCGCTCTCGGCGTCGAGCAGGGCGCGGGGCACCTCACGACCGCAGCGCGCTTCCAGCCAGCGCCTGAGCGTCCGGCGAAGCTCCTCGTGTTCCTGGGCGATCCCGATCGGCAAGTGGCTGCGTCCTTCCCCGGGGGAAAACTAGAACACGTTACGCCATCGAGTGGCGGAGGTTCGCTCAGAAGATCCCGATGAGGTGGTCGATCGACCACGTCTGCCAGCCGTGGGTGCCGAGCACGACCGCGGCGGCGAGGATCATCATCGAGTTCTGGCCCTGCTCGGCCCAGTCGTGGATCATGAGCACGAAGTAAGTGAGGTTGAGAGCGATGCTCGCGAAGGCGGCGATCGGGGTGAGGAACCCGAGGGCTAGCCCGATCCCCAGTGACAGTTCGCTTGCGAGGACCACCCAGGTCATCTGCTTCGGGTGAGGCTTCACCACCGCGTCGAAGCCGCGTCGGACGACAGACCAGCGGTGCTTGGACGCGATGTCGGCCGCCCAGTTGATGCCGGCCTGGCGCTTGATCCACGCGCCGAGGTTCTTGTGGCGGAAGCTCTCGAGCCACCAGAGCCCGAGCCCGATCCGCAGTACCGCCGCCCAGTGGGCACCGGAAAGGAGCGAAGTGCTCATCGGCGGGTCAGGGCCTCCTCGGGGTCTGTCTGCTCGGGTCGGTCAACTTGGATCGGTCAGCTCGGATCGGTCAGCTCGGATCGTCAGCTCGGGTTGAGCCCGTGGGTCAAGACCGGTGGATCAAGTTGAAACGAGACGTCACGACAGGCTCGCCCGTCGAGTCGTCCTTCCAGACCGTCTCGGTCACGACGAAGGTCATCGTGCGGCCCTTCGACTCCTTGGTGTAGGCGTCGGTGATCCGACCCTCACCCACCAGGACGTCGCCCACGAGCACCGGGCGGTGGTACTCGAACTCCTGCTCCCCGTGCAGGATGATCCCCCCCTTCGCCATGAGGGGCCCGATCACCTCGCCGAGGGCGTTGCCCGCCGGACGGTCCGCCGACTGGTTCTCGGGGAACTCGCCCCAGGTGTTCATGACGAACGGGAAGGTCGGAGGTACCGGGATCGAGTCGAACCCCGCGTCCTTGGCCACCTGTGGATCGCGATAGACGGGGTCCGGGTCGCAGACGGCTGTGGCGAAGTTGGCCACCGGACCGCGCTCGACCACCACCGTGGACTTGCTCATCGGCTTGCCGATGACGCGTTCGAGAGCCTCGTCTCCCATGTCGCTCCTTCGTCGGTGTAACCCTGGGCCGGGCCGGCCGTACCGGCCGGGTCGGAGCGACACCGTAGCCCTTTTGGTGCCCGAGCCGACAGGTCGACCGCAAGCGGCCGGGCCGGGGCCCGGGGCCCTTTTGGGACTTTGGGCCCTACCGAACGGCCCAGTGGTGTGCGACAAAGGTCCCAGAGTGCCCTCGCGCCGGCGCGTTCCCCCGGCAGCAGAGCACGGTGGCACAGGGGTCCCCCACCCACCCTCGTGTCCGAACCGGGAGCCACCCGGTCGCGCCGAGAGGCGTGACCGGGTGGAGCTCCTGTCTCTCCGACTACCGAGAGCCGACCTCTTGGAGGAGCCCGGCGGCGAGGGCCCGAAAGGCGCGCCCTCGGTGTGACAGGTGGTTCTTTTCCTCGGGGGTCATCTGGGCGAACGTCCGGTCCTCACCCTTGGGTACGAAGACCGGGTCGTAGCCGAAGCCGCCAGACCCGCTCCTGGCCAAGGCGATGGTGCCCTCCACTACCCCTTCGGCCAGCACCTCGTGGCCGTCGGGGAACGCCGCGAGGGCCACCGTCCGAAAGCGCGCGAGCCGCTGTGCCTCGGCGGCCGCGCCGGCCGCGGCCAGATCGGTCAGCAGCTTGGCGACGTTGTCGTCGTAGCTGGCCCGCAGACCCGCGTAGCGCGCCGACCGCACCCCGGGCGCACCGCCGATCGCCTCGACCTCGAGCCCCGTGTCGTCCGCAACCGCAGGCACGGCGCTGTGCGCGACCAGCGCCCTCGCCTTGAGCCGTGCGTTGTCCTCCAGGGTCTCGCCGGTCTCGTCCACCTCGGGAGCGTCCGGTGGGCGCGCCAGCAGCTCGACGCGCCCCGAGGTGGCAGCCGCGACTATGCGCGTGATCTCCCGTGCCTTGTCGGGATTGGCGGTGGCGAGCACGAGGCGAAGTGTGCTCACCTCGGCGCAGGCGGCTCGGCCAGCAACGCCTGCTGGAAACCGAGCAGCGAAGATATTCCCTTCTCTGCCAATCCGAGCATCTCGTCGAGCTCGCTGCGAGTGAAGGCCATGCCCTCGGCCGTCCCCTGAACCTCGACGAAACGGCCGCTGCCGGTCATCACGACGTTCATGTCCACCTCCGCCCTCGAGTCCTCGGAGTAGTCGAGGTCCAACAGACAGACGGCGTCGACCACCCCTACCGACACCGCGGCACAGGAGTCGACCAGAGGCTGGGCGGAGATGACGCCCCTGTTGAGCTGGCGCGTGAAGCAGTCGTGCAGCGCCACGTACGCGCCGCAGATCGAGGCGGTCCTCGTACCACCGTCGGCCTGAAGCACGTCGCAGTCGACGGTCACCTGCATCTCACCCATGGCGACGAGGTCGGTCACAGCGCGAAGCGATCGCCCGATGAGGCGCTGGATCTCCTGGGTCCGCCCCGACTGGCGGCCCTTTGCCGCCTCGCGCCCTATTCGCTCGGCCGAGGACCCGGGCAGCAACGAGTACTCGGCGGTCACCCATCCCTTACCCCCACCGCGCATCCATGGAGGGACCCGGTCCTCCACCGACGCGGTGCAAAGCACCTTGGTCCGCCCCATCGAGACGAGCACCGACCCCGGTGCGAACTCGGTGAAGTCGCGCACGAAGGAGACCGGGCGCATCTCGTCGACCGCCCTGCCGTCTGGGCGAAGGGCGCGCTCGCCGGCGGGCCGCGCGCTCATATCGAGTACCCGCGGCCGATCGCCGCTTGGCTCACGGGGCCCCCGAAGGTCTCCTCGGCTTCGGCGCGTACGTCCTCGGCGCGAACGGTCGGCCACCTGTGGGTGATCACGAGCCTGCGAACCGACGCGGCCCTCGCCGTGCTGCCCGCCTCGCGTCCGGTCATGTGCCCTGCCGTCCCTTGGAACTTCGTCGTGTACGTGGCCTCGCAGAGAGCGAGGTCCAGCCCCGGGCCCAGGGCCTCCAAGGACCATCCGGGCCCCGAGTCGGCAGAGTACCCCAGCGCGCCGAGCTCGCCTTCGATGCGCACCGCGTGAGTGACCGGAGGATGGTCGGTGCGCGAGAAGCTGACCTGCAGATCACCGAGGCGCACCCCATCACCGTCTCCCACTTCGCGCCAGTCGAGGATCCCGTCTATGTCCTGCGCGAGCTTCGGCCTGATCCCCGGCGACGCGTAGACCGGTATGGGCTCGCGGCGAAACCCGATCACCCATCGCGCCGCGGTCAGGAGGTTCTCAATGTCGCTGAAGTGGTCGCAGTGCTCGTGGGTGAGCACCACGCCCGACAGAGCCATCGGGTCGCAGAAGCGCTGGAGGTTGGCGAAGGTCCCGGGTCCAGCGTCGAGCCACAGGCTCGTGCCCGAGCCCCAGGAGCGAACGAGGTAACCGCTTGCGGCACCGGAGGAAGAGCCGCCGGAAGTGCCGCCGGCGGGCCCGCTGTAGCTCCCGTCGCAGCCGAGGACGGTGAGGGTGATCAACTGCCCGAGGAGACGAGCTCGGCCACGGCGCGGTTGAAGGCCGCGCCCCTCTGCACGTAGGTCCCCTCGACGATCGGGGTGGGGGCCGCGGGAGAGAACAGCACCACCCCCTCCTCGCCGAGAATCCCGGACGCGATCCTCGCCGCCTCGTCCACGCTCGGCGCCGGACGGCATTCGACGCTCGATCCGGATGCGGAGATCTCCCGGCACAGACGGTCACCGAGATCGGGCAGGTACACGATCGAAGGCACAGGGCGCGTGCGGTGGAGCTCCTCCAGGAGAGGGGCTAGGTCCACCCCCCGGTCCTGGCCGCCGAGGATCAGGCAGATCCTCCGGCCGGCGAAGGTACGCAGCGCCGCCACCGTGCCCGCGGGGTTGCTGGCCAGAGCGTCGTTGACGTACTCGACGCCCCGCGCGCTCGCGACGGTCTCGAGCCGGTTCGGAAGGACCGGCATGTGCCCGAGGGCCTCCGCGAGCGCGTCGGCCTTCGGAATGCCGCCGGTCTCGAGCAGGCAGGCGGAGATCGCGCCGCAGAGGTTGACGAGGTTGTGCGCGCCTCGCAACCCGAGCGCGGTGCGCGTGAGGTCGAGCACCGGCTCGCCGTCGACCGTCACCGCCGAGTCTTCGACGACGACACGTCCCTCACTGCCGTAGAGGATGCGGCGCTCGTAGCGCGCGGTGCTCGCTACTGCGTCCGGGCTCGCGGAGCTCACTGCCAGGGTGACGTCCGCGCGGTGGTCGAAGAGGTTGAGCTTGTCCCGCACGTAGCGGTCGTAGCTCCCGTGCCAGTCGAGATGATCCGGAGCGAGCAGGGTGAGCACCCCCACCGGCGGGGAAACCTGCACGTCGGCGGCCTGGAAGCTCGAGACCTCGACGACGTAGACGTCTCCGGGCTCCTCACGGTAGAGGGCGGTGAGAGGGGTGCCCATGTTGCCCCCGAGCCGGACGCGCAGCCCGCAAGCCTCGAGGACGATCGCTGCGAGCCAGGCTGTGGTGGTCTTGCCCTTCGTGCCCGTCACCGCGACCACCCGACTGCCGGAGAAGTCCTCGAGCCACATGGCGGTCACCGACGTCACCTCCGCGCCCGAGGCGCGGGCCTTGCGCAGCTCCTCGCGGTAGACGGACACCCCGGGTGAGCGCACGATGCAGTCGAAGCTGCCCTCGGCGAGCGCCGACGGTGCGAGCACCGGGATCTCCACGCCGCCGACCGGCAGCTCGGAGGCGTCGGTCGATCTGTCGTCGACGAAGACGACCTGCGCGCCGCGCTCGAGCGCGGCCTCGGCTGCTTCGCGTCCCTCGACGCCCGTCCCCCACACGGCCACACGCGGAACGCGCAGCCGATCGAGACCTGTCGTGCGCGCGGAAGGGGGTGGGGTCATCCGGGTGGCGGGGCGGCCGGTGGGGTCATCCGGCTGGCGGGTTCATCGGGCTGGCGGGTTCATCGGGCTGGTCGGTTCATCGGGCTGGTCGGTTCATCGGGTGGGCGCGGCTCCCGATCGCGCTCGCGGGACCGACTCGGAGATGCAGTCGCGGATCCCGGCGAAGACCTCTGCGCTCGAGGCCAGATGCCGCGCCGGGCCGGCGACTGCCGGGCCGCGCTCCCCGATCCTCTTGCGGACGTGCTCCACGACCACCGCGCCGGACCAGGAAGGGTCGGCGAGCAACCGACCGAAGGCCTCGAATACCTCCTCTACCGTTCCGACACACTCGAAGGGCTTTCTGCGAGGGTCGAGCATGTCGGAGAAGCCCTCGACCTGCGTCACGTCGTCGAGCATGTCCGTGCCGAAGATCTGCACCAGCTCGCGACGGCCGAGGAAGGGCGCGAGCGCAAGGAACACGAACCGGCACTTGGGGCAGTCGGCGCACCAGCCGTCGAAGGGATCGGAGATCCGAAACGCCCTGTTGCAGCTGCGGAACGAGGAGAGATAGGGCGTCAGGGTCGCGAAGGCCCCGGTGATCTCCAGCTCGGTGAACCTCCTCAGAACAGACACACAGCGGACCGAGCTGTGGACCGAGTCTCGGAGCGCCTCGCCGAGCAAGGTCTCGAACTCGGCCGACTTGCTCCACTGATGGTTGATCTCGACGCCTCCGGCGGGCCCGGCCATGCTGTCCGATCTCGGAGGGCCGCCGCCCACCCTCGAAGGGCTGTCCACCCTCGTTGGAGCGTCCGCCGAGGCCTCCGTGGCCATGACGGTCGTGTCGTAACCGCGGACGTACCCGCCGGCGACGGCGAGGAGGCAGACGATCGCAGTCACGGGCACGTGACCGTTCATCGCACCCTGGCGATTGAGCTCGAGCAGCAGCGGGTCGATCCGGCGCTCGATCGCGAAGAGGCCGAGCCCTGAGATCGACGCGATCCGCTCCACCGCAGGGCTCGAGTTGATAGACACGAGAACCGGCGGCGGGTCCAGGTGCTTCAGGGCCTCGAGCACCACGATCGAGTCCTTCCCGCCACCGACCGGTACCGCCGTGCCGGGTGGCGGCGCCTCGATGGCGGGCGTGCCGTGTGGCCGGTCGCCGGCGCCGGCAGTGGAGACGTCGAGGTCCAGCGGGACTGCGAGCCCGTTGCGGTAGGCGAACTCGCGCATGCCGCTGTCGTAGATCCCGTGGAGGAACCGGGACTCCGCAGGGCTCAGCGCGCCCGTCTCGACGACGATTCGACGCGGGGCAGCCGTCTTGTAGTAGCTGACGCCGGCCGCGAGGTGGAGCAAGCGGACCACGGCTTCGAACCCGGCACGTGCCCCGGGCGACAGCTCGACACCGCGACCTCCGAAGGCGATCCTCTCCTCGAAGACGTGCTCGTCGTCGAGGGCATAACGCAGCACCGCGCCCGGCCCCGCAGGATCGGCCTCGAAGCTGGTGATCCTGAAGCAGTCGTAGCTGGCGGGACTAAAGGGCAACGGCCGTCGACTCGCCCGGCTCAGAAGTAGATGGTCCGGCGTGCACGCTCGGTGACCACATCGAGGTCGTCGGTCCACGCCCCGGTGGAGAGGTACTTCCAGCCCGCGTCCGCGCAGACCACGACGACGACGCCCGAGGAGATCTCACCGGCGCACTTCGCCGCCCCGGCCATGGCGGCACCCGAGGAGATCCCCGCGAAGATGCCGGCCTCGGCAAGCCTGCGGGTCCACTCGACCGAAGCTCGCGGCCCGACGATGGTCTTGCGATCGAGAAGCTCAGCGCCGCCGAGCTCGCCGAATATCGCTGGGATGTAGCCGTCGTCGAGGTTGCGAAGTCCGTCGACGGTCTCGCCTGCCGGGGGCTCGATCGCCCACACCTGCACCGACGGGTTGCGCTCCTTCAAGAACCGGCCGACCCCTAGCAGCGTCCCCGACGTGCCGAGCCCCGCTACGAGGTGGGTCACCTCGGGGCAGTCGCGCCAGATCTCGGGCCCGGTGCCCTCGTAGTGCGCCCGGGGGTTGGCCGCGTTGGCGTACTGGTAGAGGAAGACCCACTCGGGGTGCTCCCCCGCCAGGCGCTGGGCCAGGCGGACGGCGCCGTTGGACCCCTCGCCGCCCGGGGACGGGATGATCTCGTCGGTCCCCCAGACCTCG
>DATKIB010000031.1:0-20542 GCA_035509915.1 Acidimicrobiales bacterium
CCGTTCCAGGCGCTCCCGTTCCAGGCGCTCCCGTTCCAGGCGCTCCCGTTCCAGGCGCTCCCGTTCCAGGCGCTCCCGTTCCAGGCGCTCCCGTTCCAGGCGCTCCCGTTCCAGGCAGATCCGGTCCAGTTGGAGGCGTTCCAAGCGGAGCCGGCCCACGTGGTCTCGAGGGAGACAGTACCGCCCATCGGGGTCACGCTGGTGGGCTGCGATTGTATGAGGCCGACGTTGTTGGCGGAGAAGTCCGTCACGGCGCCGAGAGCGTCGAGCGTCCCATGTCCGTCCACGAACGGGTTGCCGGCCGGCCCCTGGAAGGTGCTGTCGAGCAGACGGGCCTTCACGTTGTCGGGGGATGCGCTGGGGTCGGCTTCGAGGACCAGTGCGGCCGCCCCTGCCGTGATCGCCGAGCTGAACGAGGTACCGGAGCCAACGAAGTTGGCGCCACCGACCCGAGCGCTCGGGTTGTCGTTGTAGACGGTGGAACCGGGCGCCGCGAGGCTGACGACCGAGCGCCCAGAGGCGACGAGGTCAGGCTTGAACCAGCCGTCGGGGTCGGTCGGGCCGACGCTCGAGAAGGCGGTCATCGTGTCGTTGGCGGGATTGGTCTGGCCCAGGTCGTCGACGGCGCCGGCGGTGATCACCATCGGGTCGTCGCCGGGCGAGAGGATCGTGCCATTGAACGGCCCGGCGTTGCCGGCGGCGGTGACCACGACGATCCCGGACTGCCAAGCGTTCTGCACAGCGATGTCGAGAGGGTTGACCACGGTCGAGCTCACCGGCTGGAAGCCGAGCGACATGTTCATGACGCCGATGTTCAAGGCGCTGCTGTTGGCGATGGTCCAGTCGACGCCGGCGATCACCGTCGCGAGGTCCGTCTGACCGCTAGCGCCGGCGAGCTTCACCGAGACGAGGCCTGCTCCGGGCGCCTCACCTTCGTAGGCCCCGTTGGAGGAGACGCCGTTGCCGGCGATGAGGCCGGCGACGAACGTGCCGTGCCCGTAGCCGTCCTGGAGGGGGTTGCCCTCACCCGAGAGGTCGACCCCTCCGACCAGCCGGCCGGCGAAGTCCGGCAGGGGGTCGATGCCAGTGTCGAGCACTGCCACGTTGACCCCCTGGCCGGTGTCACCGTTCGACCACAGCTTCGTCGCCCGGGTCTGCTGGGGGAACACAGCCGCGGGCGCCCGGGTCGAGCCGGATGTGCTCGTGGAGGTCGTGCTACCAGAGGACGAGGAACCCGAAGTCGAGGATCCCGAGGAGCTCGAGGAGGAGGTGCACGTCGAGGTGCCAGGCAACAAGGCCGAGAGGACCGAGGACAGCAGACCAGACGAAGACGAGGTGCACTGAGTCGTGCTGGACGTGGTGGTGGTGCTCTGCACCGATACCGCAACGTCGGGGTAGACCTCCACGCCTGGGTCGGTGCTGAGCTGCGAGACCTGCGTGGGGTTCAGGCTCGCCGATACCCCGTCGGCGGAGCTGAGCGTCTTGCTGATGCTGCCGCCCACTGAGCTGACCGCGCTCAGGGCCGTTGTGTAACTGCCGGCGCTCGGGTCGAAGACGATGAACTTGGACGAGTTGCCGGACGAGCCGTACTGCGATGCGCCTGCGGCGGCTGGGAGGGCGGTGGCGGACCCTGCAACGAGCGCGAACCCGAGGGCGCCGGCTCCGAGAAGACCCCGCTTGCGCCATGCCACGCTCTTCACTGTCCCGAGCAGACGCGCAAGCCATGTGTCGGCGCCCTGACAGGCGTCCTTCTCGGACTGAACTCGCCAACCCCACGCTTGCGTGCTCTGTCCGCCGTCTCTGGTCACGTTGACCGCTCGCCTGAACGCGTTACGCATTAGGGCCCCCCCGAAATGGTCTATGAGTGATGATATGACTACGAAGCGTGTTGTTCAAGTCCTGATCTTCGGTTGATCGCGGGTAAACCCTTAGTTGCTCTGGCGTAGCTTTATGGTTGCATATGCCCTGGTGGGAGGGGGTTGGGGCGAAAGCCCAGGCCAAGCGTTCGCGGCATCGGAGCCGAGCCCGGGGGGAGGGTCTTTCGGCCGCCAGAAGTGTCCATTGGGCCTTTTAAACTCCGGCCGGTGGCAGCCCTGCGGGACCACGTGATCGCGATCATCCGCGAGCGGGGGCTCGTCCACTTCGACGAGCCGGTCACCCTCGCCTCGGGCGAGAAGAGCCGGGACTTCATCGACGCCAAGGCGGCCCTCTCGCGAGGGGAGGACCTCGAGCTCGCCTGCCGGGCGCTGCTCGAGGCGGTCGGGGACGTCGAGTTCGACGCCGTGGGCGGCATGACGATGGGGGCAGACCAGTTCGCCCACGTGACGGCCGTGCTCGCCGGTAAGGAATGGTTCGTCGTCCGCAAGGCGCCGAAGGGCAGGGGCACCAACCAGCTGGTCGAAGGGGCGAAGCTCGGACCCGGAATGAGGGTGGTGCTGGCGGACGACGTGGTGACCACCGGAGGTTCGATCCGAAAGGCGTGCGAGGTCGTCGAGGAGATGGGACCGGAGGTGGTCGCAGCGGTGACCCTCGTCGACCGCAGCGGCGCCGCAACCTCTTACTTCGAGGAACGGAGGATTCCCTACCGGGCTCTCGTGACTTTCCGGGATCTCGGCATCGAGCCGGTCGCCCAAGGGGGCCCGACCTAGGCTCACGACCCGTGAGCGTCGTGATGGTGAGCGCGAGCCCGGCTGGGCGGACGAAGCGGATCGAGGAGGCCCAGTCGTGAGTGTCTCGGTGGAGCTGGCCGACTTGGCCGAGCGCATGAAGGAATTCGGAGAAGTCGCCTACCTGGTCACCGTCAACAACGACGAGCGCCCCCACGTCGTGTCGGTCAGGGCCGAGTGGGAGGACGGCAAACTCGTGGTCGGCGCCGGGAGACACACTCTGGCCAACGTCCGTCAACGACCCGAGGTGACGTTGCTGTGGCCTGCGCCTGCCTCGTCGGCGTACGGGCTCATCGTCGACGGGACGGCCGTCACGTTCTCCTTGGAATCTGGCCCGGCTCTCGCGATAGGGCCCAACGCCGCGGTGCTTCACCGCACGCCCGAGGGTGATCCATCCGGGCCGTCCTGCATCACGTTGCTGGGGTCGAAGTGAAGACGGTCTGCGAGCTGTTCGGGATCGAGTACCCGATCCTGGCCTTCAGCCATTGCCGCGACGTGGTGGCCGCGGTCTCGAAGGCGGGAGGGATGGGCGTGCTCGGCGCCGTGACCTACAGCGCGGAGCAGCTCGAGGTGGAGCTCAAGTGGATCGAGGAGGAGATCGGCGAGAGGCCGTACGGGATCGACGTCCTGATTCCGGCGAGCCTCTCGGGGCTCGAGAACGTCACGCGCGAGGACCTGGCGAAGGTCGACGTCGGGCAGCTTCTACCTGAAGAGCACCGTGAGTTCGTCGACAAGCTCCTCGACGCGTACGGGATCCCGCCAATTGCGGATCGCCACGAGCCTTCAGCCAGGGGGATCAGCGGGCTGTCGCTGCCCACCGCACTCGTGGACGTCGCGCTCGACCACCCGATCAAGCTCGTAGCGAGCGCTCTGGGACCGCCGCCGGCGAGCGTGGTGGAAGCAGCCCACAGCCGTGGGGTACCGGTCGCCGCGCTCGTCGGTACCGTCGAGCACGCCCTGAGACAGAAGGAGGTGGGAGTCGACGTCATAGTGGCGCAGGGCACCGAGGCGGGCGGCCACACCGGTGAGATAGGGACGATGGTGCTCGTCCCCGAGGTGGTCGAAGCGGTGGCCCCGGTGCCCGTGCTGGCGGCGGGAGGGATCGCGACCGGCCGCCAGATGGCCGCCGCGATGGCGCTCGGCGCGCAGGGGGTGTGGACCGGGTCTGTGTGGCTCACCACCGAGGAGGCCGAGACGCATCCGGTGGTGAAGGAGAAGCTGCTGGCTGCCTCGTCGCGTGACACGGTCCGCTCGAAGTCGCGAACTGGTAAGCCGGCGCGTCAGCTGCGCACGGCATGGACCGAAGCGTGGGAGGCGCCGGAGAGTCCCGGGACACTTCCGATGCCGCTTCAGCCGCTCCTGGTCCAAGAGGCTTTGACGCGCATCGACCGGGCCGCCTCGGCGGGCAACGAGGGCGCGCGCCAGCTCGTCAATTACTTCGTGGGCCAGGTGGTCGGGTCGCTGAACGCCGTGCGGCCCGCCCGCCAGGTCGTGCTCGAGATGGCGCAGGAGTTCGCGGACACGATCGCTGACATGGCGTCCACGCTGGGCGCTGGGGACTGAGCTCGGCTGGGCAAGGCTGGGCACGCCGACATACGGCAAAGTGACTACTTGATGTAGGCGGATAGACACTCCACGTGAGGTGTACGTCGAGCCCCCAGACAGGTGGGGCTGGGGCTCTGCGACGAGGCTGGACGTGCCAGGGGCCCGCGATTAGCCTTCACCTCCCGTTATGCCCACGGCGGACAGGGGGGGCCAGGGCTTGCGCCGATCGTGGTGCTCGCCTCGATGGGGGAACCCCCGTCTCTCTCCGAGCATCGCGGCCTGCGCGGCTGGTACGGCGTTGGTGCTCGTGGTCGCGTTTCTCCCCGCGGCGGCCCTCGCTGGATCCCCGTCGTCCTCCCAGGTGAGCTCCGACCAATCCGAGGCCGCCCAGCTCGAGGCGCGTATCGCACAGCAGGGTGAGCTGGTACAGAGCCTGGTCACCAGCTACGACCAGGCTCAGGCCCACGAAGCGCAGGTGCAGGCGCAGCTGACCGCGACCGAGGCGCGTCTCTCAGCCGACCGCGCCACGCAGGCCAGGGCCACCGTCGTGCTGCGGCAGATCGCACTCGAGGCGTACACGACGGGGGCGGAGAGCAGCCAGATGACGGCGTTGTTCGCAGGAGGAAGTGCCTCGTCCACTGTCGAACGTCAGGCTTACTCCGTCGTCGCCAACGCGAGCGTGCGCAACGCGATCGACGCGGTCCAGATCGACGAACAGCAGACTCAGTCCGACGAGACCCAGCTACAGGCCGAGCAAGTCGCGGCGGAAGCCAGCGTGCTGCAACTGGCCACGCAGGGCAAGGCCGCGCAGGAAGCGCTCGACCAGGACAACGCGCTGCTCGCGCAGGTCAAGGGCAACATCCAGACCCTGCTGGCGGCGATCGCACAGCAGCAGGCAGAAGCCGAGCGGGCCGCGGAGCAGCAGATGGCCGCGAAGGCCGCCGCCCAAGCGGCGTCGGTGGCCTTCACGGTCACCCCGAGTCCCGGTGAGTACACCAACCCCCTGCGGGCCATCAACGATCTGGTGCCCGAACGCATCGACCAGGGCGTCGACTACAGCGGCGCCGGGCCCATCTTCGCCATCGGGAACGGAGTGGTGCTCAGCACCGTCAACTCCGGGTGGCCCGGGGGCACCTTCATCAGCTACAGGCTGACCAACGGGCCCGCCGACGGCCTCGTCGTCTACGCCGCGGAGGATATCGATCCTGTGGTGTCGGTCGGTCAGACGGTCAGCCCGAACACGACGATCGGCATGATGTACGAGGGACCCGACGGAATCGAGACCGGTTGGTCGGACCCGTCGGGTGACGGCGAGACGATGGCGCGCGACTACGGGCAGTTCTCGGGAGGCAACTCCACCGCTTTCGGCGCCAATTTCTCGGACCTGCTGGCATCGGTAGGCGCTCCACCGGGGATCCTCCAGAACAACCCACCGACGGGGAGCCTCCCGTCGAACTGGCCCCAGTGGTGAGGTCGACCCAAATGGCCGCCTTGATCAGCTGACGGGACAGGGTTCGAGGGCTCCGAAAGACCTGTCACTTGCCTTCGTCGGAGAGGCTCGAGAGGGCCGCCCGATCTTGGGACGAAGCGCTCGCTGCTTGGGCCGTCCCCGAGGCGATCCTCCGTGCCGCCCCGGAGTCGCCTTGGGGATTTCCTCCCGAGCTCTTCTCATTGTCAGCGCGCTCGGCGCTCGACGACCCGGAGGCGACCCCGTCGCGCATGCGGGCTCTCGAAGCCCTGGGCGAGGGCGGCACGGTGCTCGACGTCGGAGCAGGCGGCGGAGCTGCGAGCCTGCCGCTGGCGCCTCGTGCCGCTCACGTCGTCGCGGTCGACGAGAGCGAGGAGATGCTCCACACGCTCGGCGAGCTCGCCTCGATCAGGTCCGTGCCCCATCGGCTGGTCCAAGGCCGCTGGCCGGACGTTGGCCCATGGGTGGGACGAGCAGACGTCGTCGTATGCCATCACGTCGTCTACAACGTGCCCGACTTGGTGCCGTTCCTGCGGGCTCTCGGCGCCAAGGCCGAGAGACGGGTGGTGATGGAGCTCACTGCGTCGCATCCGCAGTCGGACCTCAATGCGCTTTGGAGGAAGTTGCACGCCGTCGAGCGACCGAGCCGGCCCGTGGCGGAGGACCTTCTCGATGTGCTCGACGCCATGGGGATCGCAGTGCGCTCGGAACGCTTCCGCCAGCCGTCTTTGTGGGCGAGCGCCGACCGACAGCAGCGGGTCGCCTTTGCCAGGAGGCGGCTCTGTGTCGGGCCCGATCGAGATGCCGAGATCGACCTTCTACTCTCGGACGCCGACCGCGAGCTGGTCACGGTGTGGTGGGATCGCGAGGCGTGACGCGATTGTCGGCGAGGCGTGATCGGCCAGGACCCGGCTCGGTCCGCCTGGTTCCGGTCCGCACGATGCGTGAGACGGGGCCGAGGCGCCTCGGGGATTTCGCAAGTTGAGGCTCTGACCAGGGTTCGACAAGCTAGACGCCCGGCGGGGGCGCTCACGGAAGGCGGCCGGACATTGAGAGCGCGAGTCAGAATAAGGCGGACCGCGTGCGCATTTGCGATGCTGACGAGCGCATGGTTCGTCGTGGGAACGATTGTGCCCGCCAACGCCTCCGCGACAGCGTCGAGCTTCAACGCCGTTGGCAGCGCGGAGCAGGTGTACGTCACAGGACTCGCACCCTCGGCGCAAATGTCGCTCATCACCTCCCGGGGCCAGACTCTCTACACACAGAGTGCGGATTCTCTCGGAGGGTTGCTGTTCCGCAACGTGCCCCCGGGGAGTCGTTACCGCGTACGCCTCAATTCCGATGGGGCCGAGTCGCAGCCGCTCACTGTGCACTCCGATCAGGCTGCGCCATGGGATCCGGGCATCTACGACCAGTCGATCCCCGATAGCGGATACTCGTATCTGACGACGCGCGACGGGACGAAGCTCGCCATCGACGTGCACCCCCCGACGAGCCCGGCGGGCGAACCCGGCTTGCCAGCGGGCACTCCCGTGCCCAACGGCCCCGACTACGCCCCCCCGTACCCGACGCTGATCGAGTACTCGGGCTACGGGTACGCCGACCCGGCCGGACCGGTGAACGGCATAGCAGTGCTCGCGAACCTGATGGGCTTCGCTGTCGTCGACGTGAACATGCGCGGATCGGGCTGCTCGGGTGGTGCGTACGACTTCTTCGAGCCCCTACAGAACCTCGACGGATACGACGTGATCGAGACCATCGCCCACCAGCCGTGGGTGCTCGGCCAAAAGGTCGGGATGATGGGCATTTCCTACGGGGCGATCAGCCAGCTCTTCACAGCACAGCTCGACCCCCCCGACCTCGAGGCGATCTCGCCGCTCTCGACCATCGACGCCACGGCGACGACGTTGTACCCGGGCGGCATCCTCAACACAGGGTTCGCCGTCGCATGGGCAGAGCAGCGCCAGCAGGAGGCAGAGCCCGCCGGACCCAACGGCGGGCAGCCTTGGGCGTACCAGCAGATCCAGAGTGGAGACAAGACGTGCGCGGCCAACCAGGTGCTCCACGGCGAAGCGGCCGACCTCAACTCGAAGATAGCGGCCAACTCGCACTACAACGCCGTCGTCGCCGACGCGCTGGACCCGGTGAGCTTCGTCAACAAGATCAAAGTGCCGGTCTTCATGGCCTGCCAATGGGAAGACGAACAGACGGGTGGGCACTGTGCTGAGCTGGTCCAGCACTTCACGGGGACGAGCCAGAAGTGGTTCACGTTCACCAACGGAGCCCACATCGACTCGCTCGACCCGTCCACCTACGACCGCTGGTACGACTTCCTGGAGCTGTTCGTGGCCCACCAGGCGCCGATAGAGAACGTGGCTCTCACCAGAGCTGCGGCTCCGGTCGTCTACCAGTCTGCGATGGGACTGCCGGACTCCGATGTGGTCACCCTACCGACGGACCCGATCCAGGAGATCCCGACCTACAGCGCGGCGCTGGCGGCCTTCGACAAGCTCCCCGAAGTCCGCGTGCTGTTCGACAACGGCGCCGGCTCTTCTCCCACAGGGACCTCGACTCCGGGCAACCCCTATCCAGGGTTCGAGCAGGATTTCTCGTCGTTCCCGATCCCGGGCACGACAGCCCGCACCTGGTATCTCGGCCCGTCCGGTGAGCTCACGGACCAACCTCCGAGCAGCCAGGGAATCAACGTCTACACCTCGAACGCGAACGCCGTTCCGCTCACCGATTTCGGCAGCAATACCGGTGGGGGTGGGTTGTGGGGCAACGCCTCCGAGTGGCAATGGAATTGGAAGCAGAACCCGTCGGGCACGGCCGTCTCCTACGTCACGGCCCCCTTGACGACGAACACCACCGTCATAGGCGCCGGCGCCGTCTACGTCTGGGTGCGCTCGTCCACCCCCGACGTCGACCTTCAGGCCACGATCAGCGAGGTTCGCCCCGACGGAAACGAGACGTTCGTCCAGAACGGCTGGATCCGTGCGAGCGAACGCAAGCTCTCCACCTCCACCGACAACATCTTCAAGCAGCCGAGCACGCTGCTCAACCCGATACCGAGTTTTACCGCCGCTGACGCCACGCCAATGCCCAGCGGGAACTTCACCGAGGTAGCTATTCCCCTCTACTACGAAGGACACGCGTACCGGGCGGGCTCGCGCATCAGAGTGACGATCTCCGCGCCCAACGGGACTCAACCAGTGTGGTCCTTCGGCCAGACCGAACCCAACGGGACGGCGACGGTATCCATCGCATTCTCCAGATCGATGCCGTCGAGCCTCGCGCTCCCGGTGGTGCCGGGTATGAGCGTGCCGACACCCCTGCCGCCGTGCCCCAGCCTGCGAAACGAACCGTGCAGGGCGTACGAGCCGATCGTGAACGCCACGGCTTCGCAATGAGAGTGGCCTGACGTCGGGAGGTGCCGTCGGTCGATTCGACCGACAGAGGCTCTGATCCGGGCCCGCTGCCCGGAACGGCGAGGCGGCTGTTCAGGCGGCGATGGAGCTCGTTGTCAGCTCTGACATGACAGGCCACCTGACTTTGCTGCTCCAGCCGAGGCACTCGAAGATGCGGATGAGCCGCGCGGAAGGGTCGATCATTCCTCGCCTGGCACCGTGTCGAGCCCAGCTCGGGTGGGCGTGATGAATGTTGTGCCAGCTCTCGCCCAGGGACAGGATCGCAAGAGGCCATACGTTGGTGCTGCGATCGTTCAGTACCTCCGACTGGCGCCCGAAGACGTGGCATATGGAGTTGATGCTCCAGGTGACGTGGTGGAGCAGGGTCGTACGCACAACCCCTGCCCACACGAGGGCACTCACCGCTCCCACCCAGGTGCCGGCAAGCAAGTAGCCGATCCCGAACGGAATGGCCAAGGACGCCGCAGCGAACAGCGGGAAGAGCTTTCCGATCCGCCGGATGTCGCGGTCGCGCAACATGTCGGGCGCGTAGCGCTGAATGTTCGAGGCGTCCGAGACGAACAGCCATCCGACGTGAGAGAACGCGAGGCCGCGCAGGAGGGCGATCCCACGCTCGCCGTATCGATGGGGTGAGTGAGGATCGCCCGGACTGTCGCTGTAGATGTGATGGCGGCGGTGAGTGGCCACCCAGCTGGTCACCGAACCTTCGATGGCCATCGACCCGAAGGCCGCAAGGGCGATCTTGAGGAGGCGACACGATTTGAAGCTTCGGTGCGTCAACAAGCGATGAAATCCGATCGTGACCCCGAATCCTGTGACCAGGTAGAACACGATGCCCATCACGATGTCAGTGAGATTCACAGCGTGTCCCCATCGCAAAGGTATGAACGATCCGAGAGCCACGGCGGGAGACAGCACGATCGCCAGGGTGATGAGCTTCTGGCGCCGGTTGACCGCAGAAGGCTTGGCTCCCGGGGACTCGAAGGGGTCTGTAGCTACAAAGGGAGAAGAATCGGTCGCCTCAAGAGGAGCAGGGGCCAATTGTGTGAGCATTCGATCTCCAAGCCGACGTGGCACGGGGACCGGGTGCCCGAACGATGCGACTCTCTTGACGCAGTGCGACCCTGCGCTTGTGTCGCAGGAAGACCCTGCGCCTCCACCGAGCATACATGTGGGGATCCGATCTCGCAGGTCGGCGGGCGGGGATCCGTGACCAGCCAAGACACCGGGAGGCCGAGGGGCTGTCCGCCCGGCGCAAAGCTCTGAACTTGGCTCAGGGCGGGCTACGTTGCACCGATGTGCTTTTCCCCGCAGGGTGACCTAGCCGGTGGCCTCGTCGTAACTGCGATCGGGGTGGACGCAATGCGGCACATCCAGAATCGCAACAGCCACCTCCTGTTGGCTACGACTCCCCTGCTCCTCGGCGCGCACCAACTCGACGAGTCTCTGGTGTGGTGGAGCCTCAGGGGCGACGTGCCTCACGAGCTCGGGCGCATAGCCATGTGGATCTACCTCGTCATCGCGCTCGTGGTCGTTCCTGTACTCGTACCGCTCGCAATCTGGAAGCTCGAACCTCCCGGGCGGCGAAGATGGTCGATCTTGCCGTTTCTTCTGCTTGGCTCGGCGGTCGCAGGTGTCCTCCTGGCGACGATGGTGCGCGGTCCTGTGACCGTGAGGCTCGCCCCGTACCATCTCGCCTACAGCATCGGGCTCCAGCACGGGATCCTCATAGTCGGCCTCTATGTCGTGGCGACGTGTGGCTCGCTGCTCTTCTCGGGCTTCAGGCACGTCCTGGTCTTCGGCCTCGGCAACCTGGTGGTGGTGATCACCCTCGCAGCACTCGCCGCCGACGGTTTCGCCTCACTGTGGTGCTTCTACGCCGCGTTGGCGAGCGGTGCGATCACCCTGCACATGCGCTATGCAAAGCGACACAGGAACGAGCCCTACGCCCTCACCTGAAGTGGCTTTCTGAAGCCCTCCTGTCTCATCTGGTAGGCGCCGCTTGGGCTGCCGGTACGCTGAGCATCACCATGAAAACCCGTCAGGATCTCCGCAATGTGGCGATCGTGGCGCACGTCGACCACGGCAAGACGACCCTGGTCGACGCCATGCTCCGGCAGACCGGCGCCTTCCGGCCGAACCAGGAAGTGGCGGATCGGGTACTCGACTCCGGAGATCTCGAACGCGAGAAGGGCATCACCATCCTCGCGAAGCACATCAACGTGCACTACGGGGCCACCAAGATCACCATTGTCGACACGCCTGGGCACGCCGACTTCGGTGGTGAGGTCGAGCGGGCGTTGGCCATGGTCGACGGGGTGCTCCTCCTCGTCGACGCATCTGAGGGTCCGCTTCCGCAGACTCGCTTCGTCCTACGCAAGACGCTCGAGTCCAAGCTGCCCGTGATCGTGGTGATCAACAAGGTGGATCGGCCCGACGCAAGGGTGGCAGAGGTAGTCCACGAAGTCGAGGAGCTCTTCCTGGATCTCGATGCCGACGAGGACCAGATCGCCTTTCCCGTGCTCTATGCCAGCGCCCGCCAGGGTTGGGCCGCCGCACAGCCGGGTGCCGCCGCCGGTGACCTCACGGCGCTGTTCGACACCATCGTCCGATACGTGCCGGCGCCGACGTACGACCCCGATCATCCGCTTCAGGTAATGGTGACCAACCTCGGCGCATCGCCCTATGTCGGTCGCCTGGCCATCTGCCGGGTCCACCACGGCACATTGCGGCGCGGCGACCTTGTTGCCCTTTGTCGCCTCGACGGCTCCATCCAGCGCGGAAAGGTCACCGAGCTCTATACCTCCGAAGGTCTCGACCAGGTCGATGTCGAAGCAGCCGGGCCAGGCGAGATCGTGGGCGTAGCTGGGTTCGCGTCGGTCACCATCGGTGAGACGTTGGCCGACCCGGAAGACCCGCGCCCGCTCCCTCCCATCCTGGTGGACGAGCCCAGCCTGTCGATCACGATCGGCATCAACACGTCGCCCCTCTCCGGACATGAAGGGACCAAGGTGACGGCTCGGCTGGTGAAGGGTCGACTCGACTCAGAGCTGGTGGGCAACGTCTCGCTGCGTGTGTTGGCGACGGACCGACCGGACACGTGGGAGGTCCAAGGCCGCGGCGAGCTGCAGCTGGCAGTGCTCATCGAGACCATGCGTCGCGAAGGCTTCGAGCTGACTGTGGGCAAGCCACAGGTGGTGACCCGGGTGATCGACGGAAAGCTCCACGAACCAATGGAGACCCTGGCCATCGACGTCCCCGAGGAGTACCTCGGCATGGTGACGCAGCTTCTGGCCCTGCGGCTCGGCTTGTTGCGCGAGTTGGTGAACCACGGGACCGGGTGGGTGCGGATGGACTACCGGATCCCGGCCAGGGGCCTCGTGGGATTCCGCACCGAATTTCTGGTCGCCACCCGGGGTACCGGAGTCCTCCACCATGTATTCAACGGGTGGGACCCCGTTCACGGAGAGCTGCGCGTGCGGCGGAACGGATCGATGGTCGCGGATCGTCGGGGAGTCACCACGACCTATGCACTCATGTCGCTCGAGGATCGTGGATCCCTCTTCGTCGGCCCAGGTGTCCTCGTGTACGAAGGCATGATCGTGGGGGAGAACGCCCGGACCGACGAGATGGACGTCAATCCGACCAAGGAGCGCAAGCTCACGAATTACCGCTCCTCGACGGCTGAGGAGTTGGTGCGTCTGACGCCGCACATGCAGTTATCGCTCGAACAATCGCTGGAGTTCATCAGCGAGGACGAATGTGTCGAAGTGACGCCCAACGCCGTCCGTCTCAGAAAGGTGGCTCTCGATCAGGCGAAGCGAGCCCGTCAGCGCGGGCGAAACCGACAGGCAGCTCCCCCTCCTGGATCGGGTTGAGGTCTGCCCGTTGAAACGGGAGAACGGCGCCAATTCCGTGACGTCGGCGCGACCAGTCACCCCGCGAACACCCCGCTGACGAACCGCTGCGGGTCCGACTCACCGGCCGTGGTGCCCCTCGCGACGGTCCGGTCCCGGGTCACGGTCACTGCTTGGCAATGTAGGCCCGGGACCGCCTCGCCGCCCGTGCCCAGGCGTCCTGACCTGCTCTCGGATGGACACGACGACCTTCGGGGTATTGAACCGATATTGGGCGGCGACGCGCTGTGATCGTCGCAGCGTTCCGATTCACCTTGCACTGCCGCCACCACTGCCATGCCGAACCATGAACTGCACCTGGCCCGCAATGTGAGAGTCTCGGCGCCCGCCGCGTCGGTGCGACCAAGGGCACTCCTGGCTATCTTGATCAGAGGACCCCGCGTAAGGATCTTCCTCTGCGTGGTGGGGTCGGCGGCTTTGCTGTCGGCCTGCGGCGGTCACGCCACGATCGCCGCGACGACTACCACCTTGCCGTCGCGGACCCCGACGCCGGACATGCGCGCCGGGCCGGCTGTGCAATCCGCCACCTTGTCGCCGCTGACCGGTTTGCCCCAGTCAAATGTTACGCAGGCTTCGGCGCCGGCGGTGGTGGTCAAGATCGACAACGTCGACCCTGCACTGCCCCAGAGCGGGATCGATCAGGCGGACATTGTCTACGAGGAGATGGTCGAAAGCGGACTCACGCGCCTGGCAGCCGTCTTCCAATCTCAGTATCCGACGGTGGTAGGCCCGGTCAGGTCTGGACGTCTCACCGACGAGGGAATAGCGGACGACCTGAACTATCCGGTGTTCGCCTATTCGGGTAGCAACGGCGACTTCCTGCCGATCTTAAGGAGCCAACCCGTCACCGACGCCGACGACGGCAACCAGCCAGGGCAGTTCTGGCGGGTGAATTTCGAGGTGGCTCCTCACAACCTCTACACGAACGTGGCTGATCTGGCGACGCTACCGACTGCTCCAACTCCCCCGCCTTTGCTCTTCTCGTTCTTGTCGCAAGGCCAGCAATTCACTGGTGCGGGTGCGGCGCCGATTTCTCAGGTCAACATTCCGTTCCCCTCAGCTTCGGTGACGTGGACGTGGAATGCCGCTCAGGGAGCGTGGCTGCGCACTCAAGACGGCACCGCCGACGTCGTACGCGACGGGCCCCAGCTGTCAGCGCAGAATGTGATCGTCCAATTCGTGCCGTACGTGGTGTCCTCCATGGCCGACGAAAGTGGGGTCTTGGTCGACATTCCCACGGGTGAACTCGTCGGAAACGGTGTCGCGTGGTTCCTCAGCCAAGGACAACTTGTCAAGGGAAGCTGGGAACGCGGTTCGCTCACCGCTCAGACGGTCTATACGGACATGAATGGCGTTGCCGTCGGGCTGACACCCGGTCGGACCTGGGTAGAGCTGGTTCCGGTCGGAACCGCTCCTACCGCCGGGTAATGCAGAGCGG
Source organism: Acidimicrobiales bacterium (assembly GCA_035509915.1). Taxonomy (GTDB): domain Bacteria; phylum Actinomycetota; class Acidimicrobiia; order Acidimicrobiales; family UBA8190; genus Bog-564. Next base: position 14,463 of record DATKIB010000031.1, read on the forward strand.
GCGACGGGAATCTGACCCGCAGCCCCGGCGCTCTGAGCTGGTGCATCAGATTCTGCTATCACCATCTGATAGCATTACCTTATGGCGTCGTCGAGGACCACCTTCACACTGGAAGAAGAGTTGGCTGAGCGCGCTCGTCAGCTCGGCGTCAACATCTCGGCGGCAGCGCGACAGGGAGTCGCTGACGCCGTACGCGCCGCGTTGGAGCGATCGGACCGCGAGGCGTACCTGAGAAACCCAGAGCGTGCGGACACCTTCTGGGGCGAAGCCGAAGCGTGGGGCGAGCCATGAGACGCGGCGAGCTTTGGTTGGCCGAGGTTGGTCGCAAGAGGCGACCCGTGCTGCTGCTCACCCGATCCGAGGTACTCGATGCTCGCGATCTCGTTACGGTGGCCGAGATCACCACTTCGATCCGCGGCCTCGCCGTAGAGGTTCACATCGACCACCTCGAGGTCGGCCTGGACAGGCCGTCGGCCATCAACTGCGACGGTCTTCACACGGTCACCCAGGCATCGCTCACCGGTCCGGTCGGACGAGTCGGCGACGACGTTATGCGCAAAGTGTGCTCAGCGGTGAGCTACGCGCTTGGTTGCTGACATGAGAGAGCGGGCGACGGGAATCGAGCCAGCTTTGACGGGGCGAACGACGGTGCTCCGGTGAGCGCGGGCCTTCTCGAGGGTGTGCGGGTACTCGATTTCGGCATCTGGCGCCCGGTGCCTTATGCCACGCAGCTGATGGTCGAGATGGGTGCCGACGTCCTGAAGATCGAGCCGCCAACGGGAGACCCGATGCGCATCTTCCCCGAGCTGTTCGCTGTGTTGAACGCCGGCAAGCGCAGCATCGTGGTCGACCTCAAGAACGCAGATGGCGTGGCCGAGGTGCTCGCGTTGGCGGCCGACGCGGACGCCATTATTGAAGGGTTCCGGCCGAAGGTCGCCGACCGCCTCGGTGTGGGCTTCGAGGCGGTGAGGGCGGTGAACCCGGCCGTCGTCTACTGCTCGGTGTCGGGCTACGGCGCCGACGGGCCCCTGGCTCAGATGCCGGGCCACGACGTCAACTACCAGGCCTACGCAGGGGTCCTCCGGCCCCGCGGCGGCGCGCCGATCTCGGGTTCGCTGCCGGTGGGTGACCTGGGGGCTGGGATGACGGCGGCCATGGCCACGATCGCGGGCTGTTTGAAGGCGCGGGTAACGGGCGAGGGGGAGCGCATCGACGTCAGCATTGCCGACGTGCTCGCGACCTGGACAGGGGCCGTCGGAAAGCTCACCCCGGTGGGTTCGAAGCTGCCCATGAACGGCCTGCCTGGCTACGGGACGTACCGCACGGCCGACGGGCAATGGGTTGCGCTCGGCGTCCTCACGGAGCCGCCCTTCTGGTCGGGGCTTTGCCAGGCGCTCGATCTCGAGCGGCTGGACGGGCTCGACGTCGGTGAGCGCATCGCTCGAAAGGACGAGCTCGATTCGGCGGTGGCGGTGGAGATCGCGCGGCGACCGATGACGGACGTGGTCGCCGCGCTCGAGAAGCACGACGTGCCGGTGGCGCCTGTTCTCGACCGGAAGCAAATGCTCGAGCTCGACCACTTCCGCCGGCGGGGCACCGTGATCGCGCATGGCGAGTTGCTCGGCGACGGAGGGCCCGTCATGGGTCATCCGGCTCGCTATGCACGCCACCCTGCGCGGGTACCGGCTCGCGTCCCGGATGTGGGTGATGATCCCACGCGGTCGTGGTTGGCGCGATGAATCGCCCTCCTCACGGGTGGGGACGCCCCGAAACCGTTCCCAAACCAGCAAAGCGTGACGCAGGTAATGCGTGACAGGTAACGCGTGACAGGTAACGCGTGACGACGACGAGCGGGCGACGGGAATCGAACCCGCGTTCTCAGCTTGGGAAGATCATCCAGCCTGAGGCGGCGAACTCCGGCGGACCTGAGCGGCAGGTCAGCGAGCCGGCGGACGACGGCGAACGGCCCCGAACGGACCCGAATGCGCCATGAATGCGCCATGACGTCACCGTCAGCGTCCATCGGGGACAAGTAGCTCCACGGTCGAGGGCGTTGAGTGGTCGCCTTTGGCCCTCCTCTAGTGCGGCCCACTACACAGGTGGCCCGTGGTCCAGCCCAACTCTAGTCTGAACCTTCGCCAAGTCGAGGTCCTGCAGTGGATAGCCGATGGGTGCCCCGACGGCGTCATGAAAGGGCACTCACATAAGACGACTGCCGTCGCGCTCCGGAATCGACGCCTGATCACACTGTCGAGGAAGGGGGGAGTGTGGGGAGCGGCGTCGACGGACTCCGGCATTCATTACCTCCGACATGGCGATTACCCCGCTGCCAAAGGAGGAACTCTGACGGCGCCCGCTGTCGCTGCGAGACAAGCACCGGACCGGTCAACGACCAGGGGAACCCGCCAGGTCGCCGGAACGGGCGCCGCCCTGGGCTCGCGGGAGACGAGACGGGCCCCTCGGCCCCCACGTCCCACGGAGCAACTCATTGCCGACCTCGTCAGCAACGGTGGTGAGCTCAAGATCGATCTGCCGCACCGGGCGAAGTACGAGGCCCGAGTGGCTGCAGCAATCAGGTTCGGAAAGGTGCCCGATGGCAAGCGGCTCGTCACGAAGGGCGGCCGCTGGAGTGCAACGTATGTCATCCGGCTCGAGGATGCCCCGGCTTGGCTGAACGCTTTGCTGGATCCGCTCGAAGTGCCCAGGATCCTCCGGAGACCGCACCCGGTGGTGGTCTCGCTGCAAGGCCGTCAGTCGTTCCTCGGCATCGACGGATCTGGCAGTAGACGCGCCCTCCTTCTCATCCAGGCCCTGGTGATGGAGGCCTCTCGGCGGGGTTACCTGGTGAAAGAGACCAAGGACACCCACGTCGGGTACGGCTTTCACTACCGAGAGAGCAAGGACCACTTCGCGATCGTCATCGACGGCCACGCTGTCGGTATCCAGGTGCGTCAAATAGTCGACCGACTGCCCCACACGCCTACCCCAGCTGAATTGGCAAGAGCGGCCCGAGATAGCTGGTTCCGGATTCCGAAACATGACCTCAAGCCCAGTGAGCGCCTCAGGATCCACTTGTCCGGAGGTGTCGAGCACCGCCAGTCCAAGTGGACAGATTCATCCACGCAGCGTTTGGACGATCTGTTGCCGCAGGTGCTCCAGGAGATTGAGCTCCGGGCGGCCGAAGCGGAGAGAGCGAAGCTCGCCGCGATTGAGGCAGAGAAGATCCGACGCAGGCGCTGGGAACTGGCGATGGCAAAGGCGAAGCGTGACCACCGCGAGGCATATCGCGATCGGGTCCTTGAAAATCAGCTGAACGATTGGCTTCGTGCCCGTCGGATCGGTGAGTACCTCGATGCGATGCAGTCGGCGATAGCCACCATCAATACTCCCGAGGACGCACGGTCAGCGAGAGAGTGGTTCGAATGGGCAGAGCGTCGTGTGCGGATACTTGATCCGTTGCGACGTCGTCTCGAAATGCCGGCTGTTCCGGAGCCTGCGGCCGAGGAATTGAAGCCATTCCTGGACGGATGGAGTCCGTACGGTCCCGAGAAAGCGTTTGGCTGACATCATCCGCCTAACATGCGGTTGGCCGAGGGATGCGGGCGACATGCGTAGACGCAATCGTGGTTCTGGACGGGTCCCTTAGCCAGTCCGTGTCGAGTCCGCCCAAGACCTACTTTCTAACGTCGTAGCGCTCGAAGTTAGGCATCGAGACTGTCGACGTGGTAGCGATCCCGCAATTCTCCGAGTGTTGCATCGTCTGGGAACCCTCTTAGCTCGGGGTATTGATCTTTGAGGTTTCCGATCTTTGTGTCGCCACGCTTCCGTTCGATCCGACCGTCCTCATTGCGATGACGTCCGTCTAGTTCACTCATCGATCCTCCTTATTGGTTCATGCCCGGGCGGCGTCGGTTCGGCCAAACGGGCTTCTTGCACTCAGTGCAGATGTAGAGCACGACCTGGCTGCCGCAATTCGGGCACCGAGCTTCACTGATTAGATCGAACGCGATGTGTCCTCCAGTGATCAGAAGACCAACTGGGATCCGTCCACCAGCTCCTGATTTCCGTTGCGCCATGGCCGACCTTCCTTCTGATCGGCCCAGGCTGCTCCTTGGCTGTAACAGGACCAATGCTATCGAACATGCGTTCGTACCCGGCAAGGCACATCGTCCCAGGTCAGGCCACCGCCCACTCGGTTGGGCCTGAATAAGGCCTGGGCTTCGGGAGCGGTAGCCACACGGGGCCGTGTGGTCGTCGGAACGTCTTAGCTCCGTTAGAGGCTCTAGCGGCACGTCGTGCTAACTCCCGGGGCCTTGTCGCTGCCCCGAGGCTCATCGAACCACGGGCCCGTCGTCGCCGGTTCGAACGCCGGAGAGCCGGGTTATGGAGCATGCTGGTGGACTAGCGAACGGTACGAGGACATGGACCAGACGCGACGTTTGATCCGACTCCGCTACCCCGGCACCTGCACTCAGTGTGGGCGTCCTATCGCCCGGGACGCCAAAGCCTGGTGGGACAGTTCGGCCCGTGCGGTCACCTGCACCGAGTGCCAACCATCGGCCCCGGCTGCGGCCGATGTGGCGATCGTCAGGCCACCGCTTGATGCGGGCGCGGCGGGGGCGTCTGCGCACGCCAAGTTTGAGCGGCTCCATGGCAGGCGCGAGCAGCGCATCGAGCGGCGCTGGGGTCGGCTCGCTGGGGTCGTGAAGTTTCTGACTGACGACCCGCAGTCCACCCGGGCGTGGGCGCAGGGCTCGGCCGGCGAGCGCTTGCTTGCCGAGCACCTGGCTCGAGCGATAGGCAACCGGGCCGTGCTGCTCCACGATCGCCGCGTGCCTGGGGCTCGAGGCAATATCGACCACCTAGCGGTGGCGCCGAGCGGAGTCTGGGTCATCGACGCGAAGCACTACACCGGCAAGGTCGAGCACCGCGACGTCGGCGGCTGGTTCCGTATCGACATGCGGCTGTATGTAGGTGGGCGCGATCGGACCAAGCTGGTCGACGGGCTCGGATGGCAGCTCGATGCCGTGCGACGCGCTCTCACAACGTTGGTGCCGCGAACAGCCGCAGAGGTGCAGCTGAATCCCGTTCTGTGCTTCGTCGACGCCGAGTGGCCGCTCTTTGCCAAGCCCTTCACCCACAACGGGGTTCGCGTCTCGGGGCCGCGCAGCCTGGCCGAGGACATCGCCGAGGTCGGGCCGCTGTCGCGCATGGACGTCGGCCTAGTGGCGGCCCACCTCGCCAGCGAGCTGCCGCCGGCGCGCGCCTGAAGGAGTGTGCAGGCGCCTCGTGCAAACCAGTGCCACACGGCGCTTGGGTATCAGCGTTATCAGATTGAACGACGCGGAAAACGTGGCACCGCCTGACACAGAATTGCCGAGGCCAGCGCGTTTCGCGCTCAGCCCGGCACATCCCGACAAGACGTGGCGCGCGCGAAAAACGTGCGATGACGCTGGTCTCAGGTCTCAGTTTCACATGTGCCACTGGGCACCGATCGAGGGCTTGGTTACGCCAGGGGGCCACTGTCGACGGCGTACACGCGCCTAAGAGGCAAGAGCCTTCGCCATCGGTCATCGAGTTTCTCATAATGTTCAAGAATTAAGGCCACGATCTCGGTTCCACCGACGAGCCGAACCCCCTCTTTGGAGCGAGCCTCCTGCTGAGCCTGAGCGGAGTACGCGCCGAGCGTTACAAAAAGCCCTTGCTGACCCCCCGCCAAGGTTCCGAAGAGCTTGTGGACCTCGGGCGAACCAATGGTACCCACAGTCCGTTTGCACTGAACTTTGATCAGTGGCGGTCCAAGACCGAGGGAGTCCTGCGATGCAATGACATCGACGCCCCCGTCTGCAGACTTCTGCGTCACCTCAGCTCGATACCCCATCGCTTCAAGAAGAGCGGCGACAAACTCCTCAAACTCATAGGTCCCAACGGATGTGAGCAAAGTCTTGAGAACGAAATCGCGGGTGTATTCGTCGATCCGGCTAGCAGATATGGCCTCCTCCGCTTGGCTGACGGCGGTATCGGTGTCCGGGGGGGCGACAACGGGAGGCGCGATGGACTCCGTCTCCTGCCAGCCACTT
>DATKIB010000032.1:0-2398 GCA_035509915.1 Acidimicrobiales bacterium
GAGGTGGCTCCGCACTTTCAGGGATCGCTCTCCTCCCTCGAGGAGTCGCGCGACTGGGCGGCTGAGAACCGGCCCGAGTTCATCGGCGCGGTCGGCGGCGCCATCATGCAGGCGATCACCGACCACAACACCGAGCGAGAAGCTAAGCGCTCGGCCCAGAGCCAGACCACCTGACCTGCGCCGATCGCTGCGGAGCTGTGGGCCGGTTAGCCTGGGCGGAGGGGGCTGGAGCAGCGTACGCAGAGCGCACAGGAGGTCGGATGCAACGGCGTGCCGTCATCCTCTCGGGCTCCCTCGGGCTGGGCCACGACGTCATCTCCGAGGTGCTGACCTCGAGCCTCGAGCGGCTGGGCTGGGAATGCCGCACCCTCGACTGCATGGCGATGCTCGGGCCCTTCAACGCCAAGGTCGGCGACCGAGTGTTCCGGCGCCTCACCTCGATGCCCGGCCTCTACGACTCGCTGCACTTCGCCCACCTGCGCCCCGGCAGCCGGCTCGCGCGTGCGATGGACGCCTCCGCCACCAAGCGCCTCGTCCCCGCCCTTCGGGCCGAGCTCGCAGCGGAGCCCGCCGACCTCGTGATCAGCGCCTTCGCCACCGGCGCCTCGGCCGCGGCCAAGCTCGCCCAGGGCTCGGTTGCGCACCGGACGATGGTCATCTGTACCGACGTGTGCGTCTACCGGTTCTGGGTCTGGGAGCAGATCGACCTGTACCTCGTGACCTCACAGGCAGCCGCCGCCTCGGTGCGGCGCTACGTGCCGCATGCCCGTATCGCGATCGTGCCTCCGCCGGTTCGCGAGGCCTTCTACCGTGCGCCGACCCAGACCGAGGCGCGCCGCGCGCTCGGCGTCCCCGAAGACGCTCGTTGCGTGCTGCTCATGGGAGGCGGCTGGGGGCTAGGTCCCCTGGCCACGACCGCGCGCGCCCTCGTCGAGGACGGAGTCTGCGTGCTCGCAGTCGCGGGTCGAAACGAGAAGCTCCTGGAGCGCCTTCGCACGGTGGCCGTCGGCTCGCCTCGCCTCGAGGTCTTCGGCTTCACCGACAGGGTCCCCGAGCTCATGGCTGCCGCTGACGTCGTCGTGAGCACCCCCGGCGCGACCACATGCAGCGAGGCCAGGGTGGTCGGCCGGCCGCTCGTGCTCCTCGACGCGGTGCCAGGGCACGGGCGCGAGAACCTCCAGCACGAGTTGGAGCTGGGCGACGCCGAGGCGGCCGACGCAAGCCCTGCGAGCGTGACGGCAAGTGTGGAGGCAGTCCTCGAGAAGGCAGCGCGCCCCCAGGGCGGCGCCTCCAGGCCTGCGGGCGAGTGGGACCAGGCCTTTGCCGGGGCGCTTCGGACGCTCGGGCTGGCCGAGCCCGCGAGCGGCCGCCTCGCACGGCGGATGGCGGTATAGGCCGGACAAGCCGTATGAATGCCCGCACAGAGCTAGAGGAGAGAAACCCATGATGCGAACGCTGTTCCTGCACCCTCCGTCGTACGAGGGCTTCGACGGCGGTGCCGGTTCCCGCTACCAAGCAAAGCGCGAGATCCGCTCCTTCTGGTACCCGACGTGGCTGGCGCAGCTCGCGGCCCTCGTACCCGGCAGCAGGCTCGTGGACGCGCCGGCTGCCGGACTCGGCCTGGACGACGTGCTCCCCCTCGCAGGCGACTACGACCTTGCGGTGCTGCACACGAGCTCGCCGTCGTTCACGGGCGACGTGCAGGTCGCCGAGGCCTTCAAGGCCGCCAACCCGAAGCTCTTGATCGGCTTCGTGGGCGCCAAGGTGGCCGTCGAGCCCACCGAGTCGCTCCTGGCCTCCGAGGCGATCGACTTCGTGGCGCGTGAGGAGTTCGACTTCACGATCGTCGAGATCGCCGAGGGCCGACCGCTTCGCGAAGTGGACGGCGTCACCTTGCGCGACGGGGACGGCGGCGTGGTCCACACCCCCGACAGGGTGATCCTCGAGGACATGGACCGACTGCCCTGGGTGACCGAGGTCTACAAGCGAGACCTGAGGATCGAGGACTACTTCATCGGGTACCTCAAGCACCCCTACGTGTCGCTCTATACCGGCCGGGGCTGCAGGTCGCAGTGCACCTTCTGCCTCTGGCCGCAGACCGTGGGCGGGCACCGCTACCGCACACGCAGCGTCGGCCACGTGCTCGGGGAGATGGAACTGATCAAGAGCTCCTTCCCACAGGTGAAGGAGGTGTTCTTCGACGACGACACCTTCACGGACGACCGACCACGCGCCGAAGAGATAGCGAGGGGGATGGGCAGGCTCGGGCTCACCTGGTCCTGCAATGCCAAGGCCAACGTGCCTTACGAGACGCTGAAGGTGATGCGCGAGAACGGTCTTCGCCTGCTGCTCGTTGGCTACGAGTCGGGAAGCGAGGAGATCCTCAAGAACATAAAGA
>DATKIB010000033.1:0-27485 GCA_035509915.1 Acidimicrobiales bacterium
ATGAATCCTTCCATTCAACGGTTATGCCTTGGTGAGCCCGATTGAGTCGACGACCCACTGCAGCTGGGTGGTGGTGGCGTGCAGCTCCCTCACGAGCGTGGGAAGAGCCACGTTGACGATGGTCGTATCGAGGTTGATGGCGAACGAAGCGAGGAGCAGCGACACCAGCACGAGCGTCTTGGAGCGCATCCCCTTCAGCTCACTCGTAGCACGGCTCGCCCCGCACGGTACGGACGGTCGTCGAGGGACACCGCGACGAGCTCCGGGCTGACTGCGGACATTGCACGCGCGACAGCTGCGAGGACGCTCTCAGTCACAAGTGGACGATCTGCCTCCGGGACCTCGACGAGGACTTCCTTGCCGCGAACTCGGCAACGGGCAACAGAGACACCTGTCAACAGCCGCAGGATCTCCTCACCGGAGTACACCGCTTGCAAGGTGACGGCTCGCACGCGGGTACCGGTGTACAGCCGGCTGGCAAGGCATGGGGACGATGGAATGTCGGCTTCCGCCAACCCGAGACCACGGGCGATCGCCCGGACGTCGGCTTTGTGGAGGCCTGCCTCGACGTATGGGTGGCGGACCCGGTGTTCGAGGGCGGCCAACAGGCCCGGCCGATAATCGCCGAGGTCGTCGACGTTGGCTCCGCTCAGTGTCGTGGCACTGCGCGGTCCGAAAGAGGAACGAGAGATCTCCTCCAATGCGGTGTAGAGGTGGGTCTTGCAGTAGTAGCAGCGGTCGGTCGGGTTGCTCAAGTACCTCTCGTCCTCGAATTCTCGCGGACGGACGACTTCGAGGTCCCAGCCCTCGCGCTCTGCGTACGCCATGACCCGGGCCGTGCAATCGGCTGGGACCGCCGGGGTGACCGCGTGGGCCACGACGGTTCCGGTGGCATCGGAACGGTGGGCGATGGTCGCCAGCACGAGGCTGTCGATCCCCCCGCTGCAGGCGACGACGCGCGAAGGGAACTCCATATTGAGGACCTTCTCGAGCCGCCTCGTTGCCGCTGCTCCGGGCGCATCAGTTGGCACGTTGCTCCTAGTCGAATTCGCGTCGGGGTTCTCGGGTCATCATCCCAGCGATCCCCAGAACAGGATGCGCTTGAACGCATAGAAGTAAGGGCGCTGGTCTCCCAATTCCCCGAGGAGCCGGCGCTTGTACTCGCCGAGGAATTCCTCGAAGTCCTCGGGTCCCAGTATCGCCTTGAAACGGGTCAACGACGTGCCCTTCACCCATTCGACGACGGCCGCGCTCGAGGGCAGGACGTGGTCGTAGACCTGGAGCCGGACGTGCTGGCGCACGAAGCCGAGCGAGTGGAGCAGCTCCGAGTACTGCTCGGGACGCATCACGTTTTCCGCCACTGGATCCGGCGGGGCGTCGGCGCCGATCAGCTCGGCCGCGACTTCAGAGGCGATCCGATGGGAGGGGTGGTCGGGGTTGGCGGGCACCTGGACCGCCAGCTGGCCGGCCGGGGAGAGCGAGCGCCGCAGGCGCCCGAGCACCGTGGGGTGGTCCGGCACCCAATGCAGCGCTGCATTGCTGAAGACGAGGTCGAGTCCCTCTCCCTGCCAGGTGGCGATGTCGCCTTGAACGAAGCCGACGCCCGAGCCCGCGTTGGCACCGGCCGCGCCGAGCATCTCGGGGGAGGAGTCGACCCCCAGGGTGGAACGCGCCCCGAGCCGGTGGTGCACGGCGGCGGTCAGGCGGCCGTCGCCGCACCCGAGGTCCACGACCCGGGCTCCCGCGGCGGGATCGAGAAGCGAGACGAGGTCCCAGAACGGCTTCTCTCGCTCGGAGGCGAAACGGTTGTACTGGTCCGGGTCCCATCTAGTCGTGGACAAGCCGCCCCCCGCCGCCGGGTCATCGAATGCCCGAACCCTACGCCGGCGCCTGTGATCGGTGTCCCAGAAATACTTGACCAGGCTCAGAGAACTGAGTAGTATACTCAGTATGTTCGGCCGAAAGTCCACCTCGTGAGCGTCAGGCACGCACTTCTCGCCCTCCTGAGCGAGGGGCCGAAGTACGGCCTCCAGCTCCGCCAAGAGTTCGAGGCGAGCACCGGCGACGTCTGGCCGCTCAACATCGGGCAGGTGTACACGACCCTCCAGCGTCTCGAGCGCGACGGCCTTGTCGCCTGCGAGGGGTCCGGCGACGACGAGCGCCATAAGGGCTTCCGGATCACGTCCGAGGGCGTGGAGGAGCTGGCCGGGTGGCTGCGCACACCTCCGCCCCTCGTATCGCCCCCACGGGACGAGCTCGTGATAAAGGTCCTCTCTGCTCTGCGTGTGCCCGGGGTGGACGTGCACGAGATCATCCAGGTCCACAGGCGTTACCTGATCGAGCTGATGCAGCAGTGGACCCGCCTCAAGGAGGACGAGGCTCGTTTCGACCTGACCCTGGCCCTCGTGGTCGACGCCGAACTGTTCCGGCTGGACTCGGTCGTGCGGTGGCTCGACGCCGCTGACGGGCGTCTCAAGCGTGCCTCGCTCGATCCTCGAGAAGAAGTTTCGTCGCCGATGCCGCGGCTGCGGCGGAGAGCAGGGGTTCACATATGAGCTTTCTCGAGTTGCGTCGCGTCTCGAAGGCCTACGGTTCTGGGCCGACCGAAGTCCACGCCATCTCCGACATCGACCTCGCGGTCGACCGGGGCGGGCTCGTCGCGGTAATGGGCCCGAGCGGGTCGGGCAAGTCGACTCTCCTCACGATCGCAGGCAGCCTCGAGGAGCCCACGAGCGGGGAGGTCCTGGTAGACGGCTCGTCCCTCTCGAAGATGTCACGAAACGACAAAGCGCGCCTCAGGCGTCGCACGATCGGCTTCGTGTTCCAGGACTTCAACTTGCTTGCCGGGCTGACCGCGGCCGAGAACGTGTCGCTGCCTCTCGAGCTCGACGGCATATCGGCGAGAAGGGCCCGTGCGACTGCGATGGAGGTAATGGAAGAGCTTGGCCTCGCCGATCGCGCGTCTCATTACCCCGACGAGCTGTCGGGTGGTGAGCGCCAGCGAGTTTCGATCGCGCGCGCCGTCATCGGCGAGCGACACCTGGTCCTGGCGGATGAGCCCTCGGGAGCGCTCGACTCGACCAACGGGGAGGCGGTGATGCGGATGATCGTCACGGCCTGCAAGCGCGGGGTAGCGGCAGTCGTCGTCACTCACGACGCACAGCTCGCCTCGTGGGCCGACCGGGTCGTCTTCCTGAGAGACGGTCGTGTCGTCGACCAGACCGTGCCCCCTGCCAGCCCCGAATCCCTCCTCGAGCCCAGCACCCGCCAATGAGCGTGTCGGTATTGGAGCGTCCGGCGGCTGTCGGGGCGGGCGGCGACAAGGGCGACGGTGGAGCGCCCGCCCGTCGTGCAGTCGTCCGATGGGCTTGGCGCCTCTTTCGCAGGGAGTGGCGTCAGCAGTTCCTGATCCTCGCCCTCATCGTCGTAGCGGTCGCGGCGACGATCGTCGGCTCGGCCGTCGCGACGAACACGCCGCAGCCGAAGAATTTTGGCTTCGGCACCGCAGGCGACTCAGCGACTTTCTCGAGCTTGAACGCGCACGTGAAGAGCGAGATCGCGTACCTCGAGCACCGCTTCGGCCGCGTCGAGGTGATCGAGAGCGAGACCATGTCGATCCCCGGATCGATCAACACGTTCCAGCTGGTCGCCCAAGACTCCCAGGGGCCGTTCAGCGGCCCGATGCTCGCCCTCGTCTCCGGGCGCTACCCGACGGGCACGGACGAGGTCGCCGTGACGAGCGGCGTGGCCTCGTCGTTCCACCTGCAGCTAGGTGAGACCTGGCGCGTCGGCGGCGTCGACCGCCGCGTCGTCGGCATCGTTGAGAACCCCCAGAGCCTCCTCGACGAGTTCGCGCTCGTCGCTCCGGGGCAGGTGATGACACCCACGCAGGTCGTCGCGCTGTTCGACGCACCCGGTGTGCCTCTCCGCTCGATCAAGATCGGGACAGCGGTGCAGACGCCGGCCTCGGTCGCCCAGTCGAACCCGCTCAACCCCGAGACGATCTCGCTCGCCGCCCTCGTGCTCGGGATGCTGCTGATCGCGCTCGTCTCGATCGGCGGCTTCACTGTGCTGGCGCAGCGCCGGCTCCGTTCGATCGGCATGCTCGAGTCGACCGGCGCCACCGATCGCCATGTCCGTCTCGTCGTCCGTGCCAACGGCACGGTCGTCGGCCTGGTAGGTGCCGTCGGTGGTTTCGTGCTCGGGCTCGTGGTCTGGCTCGCCTACCGGCCGAGCCTCGAGCAGAGCGCGCACCACGTGATAGGGGTGTTGGCCCTGCCGTGGGTGGTCGTAGCAGCGGCGATGGTGCTCGCGGTCGTCGCAACGTTCTTCGCTGCCTCCCGGCCCGCTCGGGCCATCACCCACGTGCCGATCGTCGCGGCTCTTTCGGGTCGTCCTGCACCACCCCGCCAGATCCACCGTTCGGCGATCCCCGGCATAGCGTTCCTCGTCGCGGCGTTCTTGCTCCTGGGCTACTCGGGAAGCACGGGTAAGGGCAACGGGAGCGGCGGTGCACCAGAGCTGGTGCTCGGGATCGTGCTCCTCATCCCCGGCCTCATCCTGCTCGCGCCGTTCTTCCTCTCGTTCACAGCGAGGCTGGCGCGGCGCGCGCCGATAGCGCTCCGACTGGCGTTACGCGACCTCGCCCGATACAGGGCACGATCAGGCTCGGCGCTGGCGGCGATCAGTCTCGGGGTCCTCGCCGCCGTGATCGTCATGCTCGCCGCCTCCGCTCGCTACAGCAACGTGCTCGATTACGCGGGCCCGAATCTCGCCTCGAACCAGCTCGCCCTTCACGCCATCGTGCCGCCACCGGCGGGCGCGACGGTCATCGGACCGAAGGGGAGCCAACAGGCCCAACAAGGTTCGTCGAGTGCGATCACTGCGACGCTGCAGCAGCAGTCAACGCACGCCGAGGCGATAGCGAAGGGCCTCGGGGCTCAGCTCATCGCGCTCGAGACGCCGAATGCAGCATTGACCGGGACCCACCTGGGTAGGCAGTGGAATGGAGCGATCTACGTGGCCACCCCGCAGCTGTTGCGCGCTTTCGGGATCGATCCGTCCGAGATCGATCCGAACGCGGACATCTTGAGCTCACGTCCTGGTCTCTCGGGCGTCTCGGGTCTCGGCTTGGACTACGCGTCGGGCGGCAGCTGCACGGTCGCGACAGGCTGCCTCGCCAATCCCGTCATACAGGATGTCGCAGCTCTTCCGACGGGAACCTCGGCGCCGAACACGGTGATCACCGAGCACGCAGTGAAGGAATTCCACATCCAGGCGAGCACGACCGACTGGCTGGTTGAGGGCACGCAGACCTTCAGCGCCTCCCAGATCGCCAGTGCACAGCTCGCCGCGTCGACGGCGCAGCTCTCCGTCGAGTCCAAGAACGATCAGCCGAGCTCGTCCGCCGTCATCACCTGGGCGACGGTCTTCGGAATCGTGATCGCCCTCGGAGTGCTCGGCATGTCGGTCGGTCTCGTACGCAGTGAGACCGCGGGCGACCTACCGAAGCTCGCTGCCACAGGAGCGAGCAGCTACACGCGGCGCACACTATCGGCCGTCACAGCCGGCGCGCTGGGCTTCCTCGGCGCGCTCCTCGGGACCGTCGGCGGGTACATCGCGCTCATCGGCTGGCTTCGTGGCAATTCGCTGAACGGCGGCGTCGCCTCGCTCGGGAACGTCCCCGTCGCAGACCTGCTCATCATTCTCTTCGGCATGCCAGCCTTTGCGGCGGTTGTTGCGTGGCTCTTCGCCGGCCGCGAGCCCGCAGCGATGGGGCACCAGCCCATCGAATAGAGCACGGTCGCGTCGAAAGGGTCGACTAGAGCCGCCGCAGACCCGGCGCCTGGTACCTGCCTGGAGATCTGGTCGCCCCCCGACGGCCGAGCTTCGAATCGGGCGGAGGCGGCTGCCACCGCTGCGGGCGCACCGATTGTTACCCTAAGTGTCATGCCCGAACATGGTCGTCGGAGGCGCGCGCCCGGCGTGCCTCCGCAACCACCCCGGCGCAGCCCCTCCCCCCAACCGAGGGTGCGACGCCCGGCGGACGGCGGACAGGGCTCGAGAGGGACGTCCCCGACCAGCTTGCTGGGCACGAGCAAGGGTGCCGGCGAGGCCTCGGGGACGGAGGGCCGCCCCGGGCTGGAAGCACTCGGGGAGGAGATAAGGCGCGCCAACAGCCGGCGCTCGCGGCGACGCCGGCGGACCGGGCGTGCGGTCGGTGGCAGGCGCCGGCATCGCCTCCTGCGGATCGGTGTCATATCCCTTGCCGTGCTGTTGGTCGTAGCGCTGGGAGGGGCTGGGTACGTCTACTACATCACCCACGACTTGAACCGCGTCCAGGTGAGTGGGCTCAACGGAGCGCTGACTAGCGGGCAGGAAGCCGGCACGGAGAACATCCTGATGGTGGGCTCCACCTCGCGCTGCGCTCTTGCGGAGCAGAACCCCGCCTACGGGCTCTGCTCCCAGGGCGTCAACGGCGTGAACAGCGACGTGATCATGATCCTCCACGCAGACCCCGTTCATCACCGGCTGGCGCTGTTGTCGATACCACGCGACGTCTTCATCCCCAACGCTCGCAGCGCCGGAGCCAACAAGATCGACGCTGGGCTCGTGCAGGGCCTGAGCCAGGTGGTGGCGGCGATAGAAGAGGACTTCGGGATCCCCATCCAGCACGCCGTCTCGCTGAACTTCGACCAGTTCGCCAACATCGTCGACGCCTTGGGGGGCATCAATATGTCCTTTCCCATGTCGGTCTTCGACGCGGAGTCGGGGCTAAATGTCCACGCGGCGACTTGCGTCCACCTCGACGGCACGCAGGCGCTCGAAGTGGTCCGGGCCCGTCACCTTCAGTACGACTCGCCCGGCACCAAGAGCGCCGACGCCTTCTACTGGCCTCAGGAGAACCAGAGCGACCTCGCCCGGATCCGTCGTGACCACGAGTTCTTGCGGGTGCTGGCGAAGGCGGTGGCCAAGCAGGGCATCGGGAACCCCATCACGGATCTAAGCCTCGTCAACTCCGTGAAGGCCGACCTGACCTTCGACCAGTCCTGGTCCGTTTCGGACATGGCGAACCTGGTCCTCGACTTCCACTCGGTGAACGTCGACTCCGTGCCTCAGCTCACGATGCCGGTGGCCGTCGTAATCGATCCCGAGGGGGCCGGAGGTGGCCTCCTCTACGACAGCGGGAACTACGGAGACGTCGAGTTCACGGCTCAGCCCCAGGACCAGAGTGCGATCGAACAGGTTCTGGGCATCGGACCGAACACGGACTCGATGACCGGCGATCCCCTCCCGGCTCCTTCGTCGGTGACCGTGTCGGTGATGAACGGCACCGGCGCGACCAACCAGGCCAACGACACCGCTTCCGCACTCGCGGCCCTCGGGTTCGACACAGTCGGGGTCGGCGACACCTCTCCCGTAGGCGACGTCGCCGAGACGTTCGTGTACTACGGGTCGCGCTCGGCTGGCGACGAGGCGGCGGCCGAGGCGGTCGCCAGGTCGCTGACGGGTTCGGTGGTTACGGCTTACGACCCCGCCGACGTCGCCGACGGTGCGCAGGTGACGGTGGTGACGGGTACCCAATTCTCCGTCAACGCCCCCGTCTCCTCGGCTGCCGCACCGGCAACATCCGCGACCACTGCCCCGCCGCGCAGCTCGAGCTCCTCCGCCATCACAAGCCCTTCACCACCCACCTCGAACCTCCAACCGTGGGACCCGCGAACCTGCTCACCCGGGGCCACCCCCACAGCGCCCGTGCCCAACCAGACCTGACCGGCCACTCTGCGCGCCCTGGGCCAGGCGACGCGGTAGTACACCTGACCTGCCACTCTTCGTGCCCTCGGCCGAAGCTCTGCCCCAGGCGCATCGATGCGGTCGGTGCCGGTGGGTACAGTGCGCGTGCGTGAGAGCGCCGCTCCTGGGGGGGGCTCGTCTCCCGACCTCGAGCGGCTCGAGGTTCCTCGTCCTCTTCGTGGTGCTCCTTGTCGGCGCGAGCGTGGTGCCCGACGGTGCGAGCCCAGCGGTTGCGCGGTCCTCCGCCGTCTCGCGGGCCTCCGGCGCGCCAAGGGCCTCGGGCCGAGCGCGCACGGACACCGCTCCTGCGGACCTCTCCACGCCCGTCGACGGGGCAGACGGCCTGGCTCACGGATCTGCCATCGTGCGCCTCGGCGACGCGCGGATCGAGGTCCTCACGCCCACTGTCTTGCGCCTCGAGTACTCGCCTTCGCGCCACTTCGAGAACAGCCCGACCGTCAACGTGCTCGACCGGAGGATGCCCGTGCCTGCGTACTCCGAGAAGGTGTCGGCCGGATGGCTCACCTTGAGGACCGCTCGGGTCACGCTCCGCTACCGGGTCGGATCAGGGCCCTTCACCCCGGCCAACACGTCTTTGCGTTTCGAGGACGGACCCAAGTTCACGACCGTCCACCCCACGTGGGAGTGGGAGTGCCCGTTCGACCAGACCTGTCAGGCAGGTGCGGCAAAGCTAGGTGGAGGGGCCTCGCTCCAACAGGGCGAGAGCGGCTACGAATCGAGCGCGGGCTATGTGCAGCTCGCATCCCCGGGCGACAGCGCGACATGGGAGGTGCTGGGGGCGTCGCGGGGGCAGGACGTGCTGTCCCTCCGATACGGCACCACCCCCGGTGCTCCGTCGGTGGGGACCGACAGGGTCGACCTCGTGGTGGACGGTCGGGCGGTCAGCCTGCCCGTGCCGTCGACCGACCCGTCTGCGCCGTGGTCAAACCTCGTGGTGACGACATCGTTGGACGCGGGGTCAAACTCTGTCGAGGTGCGCTGTTCCTCCGGTGAGGACTGCGGCGTGGACGTCGACACCATCTCCGTCGCAGCGTCGGACGCCGCGACATTCCCGCCGGTGCCGGACGATCCTCTGGGCGGCTGGATCCGGGGCTTCGACACGTCTACCTATTCAGCAGGCCCGACTTGCCCGGGGGGTGGCGAAGGAACCAGCTGTCAGAACATGCCTCAGCCCTTGCACACCGATGGCCTCTTGGACGGCTCGGGCTGGAGGCTGCTGGACGACAGCCAGAGCGCGGTGTGGAGCAAGCGAGGCTGGGTCGAGCCGCGCAGCCCGGGTGGCGACGTCGAGGACGGCTACCTGTTCGCGTATGGCCGCGACTACAAGGGAGCGCTGGGCGACTTCGCCCGCCTCACCGGCGCCGCGCCCCTCCTGCCCCGAAGCCTCTTCGGGGTCTGGTACTCGGACTTCAGCCCTTTCGACCCGATCTCGAGCAGCTACGTAGAGGACTCGCTCTATCCCGCGTTCGAGAGCCACAAGGTGCCCCTCGACACCCTCTCGCTCGACACCCTCTGGAAGAGCCCCAATCCGTGGGACGGTTGGGAGTGGGATCAGGCCCTCTTCCCGGACCCGAGCGCGTTCATACGTTGGGCCGGCGCCCACGGGATCCATATCGCGCTCAACGTCCATCCGAGCATCGAGGATGCCGACCCAAAGTTGTCTACAGCGGAGCGGATCGCTGGGGAGGAGCTTGCTCCTTCGAACTGCATGAGCGGGCCGTGCAAGGTGTGGAACCTGAGCTCCGTAGCGCAGGCCGAGTCGATGTTCGCCCTCCAGGACGGCCTGGCAGGGGAGAAGAGCCTCTACTGGTGGTTCGACTGGTGGTCCGACGCCTCGAGCGTGTCGGTGCAGGGCGTCACGCCCGACTCGTGGATCGCGCATCTCTACGCCCAGCAGATGCTGAGCCAGTCGGAGCGCGGTTTCGTGCTGGCCCGGATCGGCGCCGTCAACGATGCCCCCGACGAGGTGTTCCCAGCAGGCCCGTGGTCAGAGCACACCTCGGCGATCGCGTTCACCGGGGACACCTGGGGGACCTGGAGCACCTTGGCGCAGGAGGTGGCTCTCTCGCCCGAGGAAGCCACGATCGGTGAGCCTTACGTGAGCGACGACATCGGTAGCTACCTGGGCCCGCCGCCTCAGCTGACCGAGGACCCGCCGGACCTATACGACCGCTGGGTCCAATTCGGTACGTTCCAGCCGGTACTGCGGCTCCACTCTCTGGACGGGAGCCGGCTCCCGTGGCAGTACCCGCAACCGGTCATGGGCATCACAGAGGACTTCCTGCGTCTGCGAGAGGCACTGATTCCTTACACGTACACGTTGGCGGCGAACGCGCACCTCGTGGGCCTGCCGATGACCCAGCCCCTGTACCTCGAGTACCCCGACCGACCCGCCGCCTACTTCCACCCGGGGGAGTACCTGTACGGCTCGGACGTGCTCGTGGCCCCGGTGACGTCCCAGGGCGACGTCGCGGACACGACAGTGTGGTTCCCGCCCGGGCGCTGGGTGGACTACTTCACCGGGGCCACCTTCTCGGGCCCTCGGACCACCGTGGTCTCCTCGCCGTTGGACCGGATGCCGGTATTCGTGCGCGCAGGGGGGATCGTCCCCGAGCAGATGCCGGACACCCGCTCCTCGGCCGCCGGCAGCGGGCACTTGGTCGTGAAGGTCTACGCAGGATCGACCGGAGCGTTCGAGCTCTACGGCGACCGTGGGACTGGGCTCGGTTACACGAAAGGCCAGTACACCGAGACCGAGATCACGGACTCGGTGGCGCCCGGGACCGGGACACGGCGAAGCGGGATCTCACGCGTCGTGATAGGGGCGGCGAAAGGCCACTACCCCGGTGGACCCACGTCGGCCGACTACCGGCTCGAGATGGTCGACCTGTCCCGTCCGTCGGAGCTCACGATCAACGGCAGTCCCATCGCGCGCGTCAGAGCAGGATCGAAAGGCCTCGGCTGGTACTACGACGAGTCGTCGGCCACCGTCGTGGTCGAGCTACCTTCTATCCCGGTCTCGGAAACGGCGACGGTGGTGGCGAGCGGCGCCCGGGCTGTCTCGCGTCCGGAGCCAGGCTGACTGCTCGGCGGGCCCAAGAGCTACGGCCGAGCCGGCCGGGGACAGGTTCGACCTGGGCGAGCCCTATTGCTGTTCGCTCTACGCGCCGAGGACACCGGGGCCGTCGAGATCCAGGGCATGGCGGGCGTGGCGGTCTGCCATGGTAAGGAACATCCGGTCACCGCGTGCCGTGCGCTCGACGAGCATCGAAGCCGCGACCGCCATGATCAGGCCCGCCCAGGTGCCTCTTCGGTAGTCGCGCCAGCACTGGTCGGAGGTGTAGCCGGTGACTCCAGCTGCTATCAGCGCGTCCTGATAACCACAGACGAGATCGGTCTCCACGGCCCTGCGGTCGTCGACGAGGAGCCCTGCCCCGACGAAGTAGGCGACATCGCTCAGCGCCGGGCCGTCCGTGCACATCTGCCAATCGACCACCGAGATCTTCACTCCGCCGGGCGTCGGGTCGAACAGCAGGTTGTCGAGCCTGTAGTCGCCGTGGACGATCGTCGCCGGGCCCGTCTCGGCTGATAGGTACTCCTCGATGGCCCCGAAGAGGATGTTGCCCGCTTCGAGCACGTGCTCCTCGAGGTCGCCGGCGTAGCGGGTACGGAACGCTTCCCACATTCCGGGGAGGAAGGTGGCGAGGAACAGGCGGCCGGCGGCCTTGTCGCCGTGCAGCCACGAGATTCGGGAGAGGGCGGGGTCGCCCCATCGCGGCGCGTGGAGCTCGACGAGCTCGTCGATCGCGATGTGGGCCTCGTCGACCGAGCAACCTTCGAGCTGGTCGCCCTGCCGTGCGGGAGCGAGGTCCTCGAGCAGCAGGACGAAGCTGGCGGACTCCTCGTCGATGTCGGCGTAGTAGCAACGCGGTGTGTGGACGCCGAGACCGGGTGCGAGCTCTTGATAGAAGCGCACCTCGTTGACGTAGGTTCGAAGCGACCTGGCCGTGGCGCGGCTGGTCTCGTCAGACGCTGGGAGCTTCGCCACGATTGTGCGCGGAGCGTCGGTGGGGACTTCGTAAACGAGCTCGAGGCGTACGCAGTCGCACATCTGGCCCGTGCCGATGGGGCTCACGCTCACCGCTGCCACGCAACCCGTCTCGAGAACCTCGGACTTCCTCAGCACGGTGGTGAGCCAGCTCGGGGTCAGGGCCTCGGGCGAGTCGGCGATGGGGATCGTGGCGGGACCCGTCAAGATGGGAGCTCCCCCTCGACGACCGTGTCGGGGAAGTAACGATGGTGATGAGAGCCGGTGACCTCGTAGATGGCGGTGCCCTCGCGACCGTCGTCGGTCCTCACGACCATCTGGCTGAGACCACCGCGGTGGAACGGCTCGTAGGGGCGGTCGAAGGTGCCGTCGGCGTCGACGACTATGCGCCGGCCTCCCTCCAAGGTGAACTCGCACCGACCCCTGAGTCCTGAGACGCTCTCGCCGTGCTCGCCGAACTCGGTCAGCTCCCCGTCGCGTCCCACCCACTCCATGGAGTGGGAGAAGTCGACGAGCGGCACGGGGTCCGAGCCGTCCGCACCCGCCCAGCAGCCGTCTGTGTACACGCGTGCACCGTTTGAGAGCTCCCAGTGCCACACACCGAGGAACCCGTCTGGTAGCTGGACCTGGAACCAGAGCCACAGCGGGCAGCGCCCATGGTCGCGAATGCCCCAGGAGTGATCGCGCTGACCCCACCAGTCGTCCACCTGGCGGGTCACGCCACCGACCGTGTAGGTACCTCGGTAGGTGCCCGACTGGAGCATGTGGCTCTGGTCCCACACGATGTCGTCGCCGGCTCTCATCGTGCCGCGGCGCAAACCGTAGGGTTTGGTGCGAGCCGTGAAGGTGAGGTCCATAGCGAGCTCACATCTCTGCGGGTCCGCCCAGAGCTCGAGCTCCTCGAAAGGGCGGACTACCCGGACCCGTGCGGCTCCCACGTCGGGGGTGTGCGGGTCACCGTCGTAGGACCTGGCGTGGTAGCCGATGAGCTGGACGCCGGCGACGCGTCCCATCTGGAGGGAGTCCATCGTCGCTCTTTGCGGATAGTGCGCCATCGTGAGGAAGAGCACATCACCCAAGGAGTCCGGGCGATGGACAGCGAAGAAGTAGCTCTCTCGCCAGTGCGGGTGGTGCGCCGCGACGTTCGGAAGCGGTTCGGGGATTTGGTGGACGAAGTACTCGTCCATCGCGGTGAGCGGCTGGCCCATGTCACGGTCCAGTGCAGGCGCGCTAGACGACCTCGCTCTGGGTGAATTCCGTCGACTGGGGAGCCCTGGAGAACAGCTCACGCACCAGTGGCTCGTAGTGGCTCAGCGGCGGCGTCTGGTAGTCCGCGTCGAAGGATGGCATGTCGTACTTGCGCACGAACTCCTCGGTGAGGTCGTAGTGCTCGTGCCCGCGAAAGGCCTCGCGAGCATTGCGATCCGCGCCAATGTGGTGCCAGAAGTAGTAGCCCTGGAACGTGGCGTGCTGCTGGACCATCCAGTGGTAGGCATCGGGGACCCAGGGCTTGAGAATCGCTGCTGCGATATCCGCGTGGTTGAGCGGTCCCAGGACGTCGCCTATGTCGTGGAGGACAGCGCAGGCGACGTAGGTGTCGTCACGCCCGTCCACCTCTGCCCGCCGCGCGGTCTGGAGGCTGTGGGTGAGCCGGTCGACCGCGAACCCACCCGGATGGGAGTCGAGGAGCTCGAGCTGCGCCAGGACCTGGTCGGGCAGCGCGTCGATCAGTCCGTCGTGCTCCTTCATGATGGCGGCCCAGTCTTGCGCTGTCGACTGGTCCATCTGCTTGAACGTGGCCCGGGAACGGGTGCTCGACTGGCTCATTGCTCGACCGACCTCTCTCGAAACGCCGCGATTGGGAGCATTCTACGCCCGGCACCGGGCCGTCCGAGGGGGCGCTGTACATCGACACGGTCGGCACGGAGAGCAGCCAGCGCGCGACGTCTCTCGGTCCCTGCCAGACCGTATGCTCGCCGCGTGCGTGCCGCCCCGGACCGAGTGAGCAAGCTCCCGCCCAAGCCGGTGCGGGTGGGCCGCAGGGTCTTCTTCTCCTTGGCGGGCCTGGGCGCGGTCGGCATCGCTCTGGGTGCCAAGGTTCAGAACGCCGTGGGTGGCGCCATCGGGTCGGGGCTCGGCGGGCTGCTCCCCGGTGGGGACCGCTTCCGGATCTACACGATCACGGGAACGCTCCCGCAGATCCCACGCGACCAGTATCGACTGGTCGTCGACGGTCTGGTCGAGCGCCCCGCCACCTTCACGCTCGGCGACCTCGAGGCCTTGCCGTCGACGAAGCTCGTGAAGGATTTCCAGTGCGTGACGGGGTGGAGAGTGCCCGACGTCCACTGGGAGGGAGTCAAGCTCTCGGACGTACTGGACACAGTTGGGGTCCTGCCGAGTGCTGCGGCCCTTGCCTTCGAGTCTTACGACGGTGCCGACACCGAGAGCCTTACCCTCGACCAGGCTCGGCTTCCCGACGTCCTGGTCGCGTACAGAATGCTCGGGGCTCCTGTCACCACGGAGCACGGTGGACCGGTGCGCCTGTACGTCGCGCCGATGTTCGGTTACAAGTCGATCAAGTGGCTCTCGGCAATACGGGTCGTCGACCAGGTGGAGCCCGGGTTCTGGGAGCAGAACGGTTACCAGGTGAACGGATGGATCGACGGCTCGACCGGCGACACCGACCCCCGGGCCGATTGAGACTTCCAGTGTCGTTGACCCGAGCCGACCCGTCTCCGGCGGTCCGTATCCTGCGATTCGACAAAGTTCAGCGATTCGCTCACTGGGCGAACGCTCTTCTCTTCGGCATCCTCATGCTCACGGCCCTGCCCCTCTACTTCGGGTCTCTCTCAGCAGTAATCGGCAGGCGCCACCTCGTGGCGGAGGTACACCTGTGGGCGGGTATCGCGTTGCCGGTACCGATCGTCGTGTCGCTACTCGGCCCGTGGGGCGCCAGGATGCGGCGCGACGTCCGGCGGGTCAATCTGTGGACCAGAGACGAGATCCGTTGGTTGCGGACGCTCGGGACGCTCGGGACCCCGTCTCGTGAGCTCGACAAGTTCAACCCGGGACAGAAGCTCAACGCGATCTTCGTGGCCGCGGCCATCGTGGTGATGCTTGCGACAGGCTCGGTCATGCAGTGGTTCAGGTTCTTCCCGCTCTCCTGGCGCACCGGCGCCACCTTCGTCCACGACTCGTTCGCGTTCGCAGTGTTCTTGGTCGTGTTCGGCCACATCTGTTTCGCGCTGACGCATCGGGGCGCGCTCAGATCGATGGTCCGGGGATGGGTCACCGAAGCCTGGGCAGCGCGCCATGCAGGTGCCTGGCTTGAAGAGGAGAGGACGGCCGCCGGCGGGGCGTCCGGCTCAGTCGGCGTGTAGGGCGGCCCTCACGTCCTCGACCGGGTCGATCGGTGCACCTGGGGTCTCGAACCGGACAGAGTGGACCGTACCGGAGAAGCTCGCCGGGGGGCTGTACCGGTCGGACACCGGAAGTCCCGCGTCGAACCCGAGACGTAATGCCGCCCCCCCGTGCTGGAGCGCACCCGGCAAGTTGCCGCCGAAGAACGTGCTCGCCACCGCTTCGTCACCGAAGAGGAGGGTGAAGGAGCTGTCGGTCCCCTTCCCGAGAGCGAACGACACCCCGACGGTCCCCCGTCCCGGCGGCAGGGCTCTGGGTGAGGACACCTCGAGGAGTTCTCCTGCACGCGAAAAGGCGAAGACCAGGCGACCGTCATCGACGAACAGCGCGTATCCTCCGTTCCAGTCGCCCGTCGCGAGGATGACGCCGTCCGCGCCCTCGGCGGGTACGTCGACGTCGGCCGTGATGCGGAACCCGCCGAAGAGAAATGGCAGGGAATCGTCGGACACTGGGCCTGCTTTGGCCACGAAGGTGCAGTCGTTGCCTTGCGGGTAGGCGGGCGGGATCAGGGCCCTGAACCGGTTCACGAGTGAGTCGTCGACCGGCAGCACCTGGTTGCGCTCGGCCTCGTCGAACCAGAGCTGCTCGAGGGACGAGATCAGCTCCGGGTGCTCGTCCGCGACATCATCGGACTCCGAGAAGTCGTTGGTCAGGTCGAAAAGCGCCCAGTGGTCCTGCGCGAAGTCGCGACTGCCGATCATGAGCCTCTCCTCGTCCAGTACGCCGAAGGTCACGTGGTCGGTCGTCGCCTTCCACTTGCCGTGGACGATGGAGCGCGATCCCATCATCTCGAAGTACTGCGTGGAGCGAGGGTCGGGCGCCTGAGGCTCACCGAACGTGGGCAGCAGGCTGGCTCCGTCGACGGGCTGCTGGGTCACGCCGTCGACGGTGGCGGGAGCTTCGATCCCGACGGCGTCCAACACTGTCGGGAACAGGTCGATCACGTGGGCGAACTGCCGCCTGATCCCACCAGGGTCGGAGATGGCGGGGGACCATTTGACGATCAGCGGGGTGCGAGTCCCTCCGAGCCACGTGTAGCGCTTCCAGAGGCGAAGCGGGGTGTTGCCCGCCCAGGCCCATCCCCAGGAGTAGTGGTTGTAGGTGCGGGGGCCGCCCCAGTCGTCCAGGGCCGCGAGGTTGTCCTCGAGCGACTCCTCGATCCTGGCCGTGAACCTGTGCTCGTTGACGCTTCCGTACACTCCGCCCTCGGCGCTCGCGCCGTTGTCGGAGAACAGCAGCACCAAGGTGTTGTCGAGAAGCCCCCGAGACGACAGGTGGTCGAGCAGCTTGCCGATCTGGGCGTCCGTGTGGGTCAGGAAACCGGCGAAGACCTCCTGCTGGCGCGCGTAGAGGCGCTTCTCGCGATCCGACAACCCGTCCCACGCAGACACCCACGGTGGACTCACGCTCAGCACTGTCCCCTCGGGGACGACGCCCGACGACAGTTGGCGAGCGAAGATCTCCTCGCGCCAGGCGTCCCACCCGTGGTCGAACGCGCCTTTGTAGGGCTCGACCCATTCGGGGGCGACGTGGTGAGGGGCATGCATGGCGCCGAGCGCGAAGTACAAGAAGAAAGGCTTGCCGGGTGCTCCCTGCTGCTGGTCGACGACCATGCGTATCGCACTTTCGGCGAGGTCCTCGGAGAGGTGGTAGCCGGGCCGGGGCCCCGGGGGCGGGTCTACGTAGTGGTTGTCGCACACGAGGTTCGGGGCCCAGTGGTTGGCGTCACCGTGGAGGAACCCGTAGTAGCGCTCGAAGCCGAGCCCGAGGGGCCACCTATCGAACGGCCCGGCGGCCGATCGTTCGAACCTGGGGGTGAGGTGCCACTTGCCGACCGCCATGGTGCTGTAACCGGCGTCGCGAAGGAGCCGCGGCAGCGTTGCGGCGCTCTTTGGGATCCGAGCGCTGTAGCCGGGGTAACCGAGCCCTATGTCGGCGAGGAAGCCCATGCCCACCGCGTGGTGGTTGCGGCCCGTGAGGAACGATGCCCTGGTGGGGGAGCACAGGGAGGTGACGTGGAACCTGTTGTAGCGCAGCCCATCCTCGGCCAGGCGGTCCATGTGAGGGGTCGCGATCCCCGAGCCGAACGAGCCCAGCTGCGCGAACCCGGTGTCGTCTAGGACGATCGCGAGCACGTTGGGCGCACCCGCCGGCGGGCGGACCACCGGGGGAGGCTCCGGCGTCACCTCCGCGGCGGTGAACCCGCTTCGTCCCGCCGGTGTCATCGGCCGGCGGTGCCTCTGAGCGAGAGGACGGCGCGGGGCATCGGGCAAGGATAGGTGCGGGGAGCACGGTCCGGCGTGGCGTGGGTGTGAGAGCGGCGGGCTGTGCTTGTCGGAATGTTGTTCAAAATCTTCGAGGACGGCCCGCGCACCGTTCGGCAGGCCTGGCTGGTCGTTCGCGCTCCCGGTGCCCGGCTTGACACCTATCGCTATAAAGACTATGGATATAAGTGAAAAGATAGGTTGTCTCCGGGCGGTGCCCCGTGGACAGGGACCGGACGGAGACGCTCGTGAGCAGGAAACTCGTGGTGGCAACCACGGCCGCAGTGATCGGGGCCGCCCTCGGCGCGGCCGGGTGGAGCTCGGCCGCAATGGCGGGCTCGAGGCAATATGCGGCGAAGCAGGCGACGGCGCCCACCCTGAGGCTGGGGTACCTGGTCAACCTGACCCACGCCGATGCCATGGTCGGGATCGGCGAGGGGTACTTCTCCAAGTACCTCGGAAGGACGCAGCTCCAGGTGAGCACGTTCAACGCCGGCCCCGCAGAGGTCGACGCCCTCGACGAGGGAGCGCTCGACGCCGCGTACATGGGACCTAGCTCGGCCATCACGGCGTACGAGCAGTCGGGGGGGAGGGCGCTCGAGGTGATCTCGGGGGCGACCTCAGGTGGTGCAGAGCTGGTCGTAGAACCCTCCCTCACCTCCGCCGCGGAATTGAAGGGCAAGACCCTCTCGTCCCCCCAGCTCGGCAACACCCAGGACGTCGCCCTGCGCTACTGGCTGAAGGTCCACGGGCTTCCCACCTCTCCGAACGGAGGCGGCGACGTCGCGATCCTGCCCCAGAGCAACTCCGCGATCGTGACTGCGTTTGCCTCCGGTCAGATCGCGGGTGCGTGGGTCCCCGAGCCGTACGCGGCGGAGATGGTGCAAGACGGCGGGCACGTGCTGGTGAACGAGGCGTCGCTGTGGCCCAAGGGGCAGTTCGCCACCACGGTCCTAGTCGTTCGCAAGCAGTTCGCTTCGCAGTACCCGGCGACCGTGAAGGCGCTCTTGGAGGCCCAGGTGGCCTCGACGAAGTTCATCGTCTCGCACCCGGCGCCCGCGCAGGCAGTCGTCGAGCGTGCCTTCGCAGCTTTAGCGGGCAAGCCGCTCAGCCAAAGCGTGGTGAGCGCGGCTTGGAAGGAGATCACCTTCACGGACGATCCCGTCGTGTCTTCGTGGACCACCGACGCCAAGGATGCGAGCGCCGTTGGTCTCGGAGTCGGTGCCCTGCCAGTAAGCGCGATCTTCCATCTCGGACCGCTCAACCAAGTGCTCGTCGCAGACCACTTGCCGAGCGTGACGACAGCGGGCGCGGGCGGGCGGGCCTCGGGGTGAGCGAGTTCACCGCCACCGCCCGTGCGCTCGAGCCGGAGCCGCCCATGGGTGCAGTCGCCCGACGCGGGGCCGCGGTGTCGATCGAGGATCTCTCCAAGGTGCACGGCCATGACTCGAAGGCGGTCGTGGCCATCGAGGACATGTCGCTGCGGGTCGATCCGGGAGAGTTCGTGTGTGTGATAGGTGCGTCCGGCTGTGGGAAATCCACCCTTCTCCACCTCTTGGCAGGGCTTGATCCTCCGACCTCGGGAAAGTTGGAGGTCACCGGTCGCCACACCGCGCTCATGTTCCAGGAGGCGGCTCTGTTCCCATGGCTCACGGCGGCGGGGAACGTGGAACTGGCGTTGCGCCTCCGCGGAGTTTCGAAGCCCGAGCGGCGGCGCAGAGCGGCGGAGTTGCTCGAGCTGGTGCAGCTCTCGGGCGCGGCGGGCCGGCGCCCTCACGAGCTCTCGGGCGGGATGAGGCAGAGGGTCGCGCTGGCGCGGGCGTTCGCGCAGGACGCCGACCTGCTCCTCATGGACGAACCGTTCGGGGCACTCGACGCCATGACCCGCGATGCCCTGCACCAGGAGCTCGAGCTGCTGTGGGACGCCGGGGACTTCTCGGTGGTCTTCGTGACCCACAACGTGCGCGAGGCGGTGCGTCTGTCCGATCGTGTGGTGCTCATGACGAGCCGGCCGGGACGGGTCTCGAAGATCTTCGACGTGGCGATCGCGAGGCCCCGGCGTCACAACACCAGCGAGGTGTCGGAGCTGGCGCGCCGGATCACTGACGAGCTCCTCGAGGAGGTGCGCCGCCATGGCGTTGGACGCTGACGTCAGGGCGAGGATCGCGGGGCTGGATGCGCTCGCTCAGGCCGATCTGAGCAGACCGAGCCGGAGAACCAACCTGTGGCGGGCTCTCTGGCCGAAGTTCGTCGCTGTGGTCGTGGTGATCGCCCTCTGGCAGATCGCGGTGTGGTCTCACCACTGGCGCCCTTACGTCCTTTACGGACCCGGGCCCACCCTCTCGTACCTGGCACGCCTGTTGACGACCAGTGCCTTCTGGAGCTCTCTGGGTGTAACGGCGCGCCGCGCGGTCGAAGGCTTCGTGATAGCGATGCTCGTCGGCTCCGTGTTGGGGATTGCCACGGCTCGTAGCTGGGTGGTGCGCAGCGCGATCTCCTCCCTGTTGACCGGGCTTCAGTCGATGCCGACCATCGTGTGGCCTTTGTTCGGGGCGATGCTCCTCGGCCTGTCCGACGGGGCGATCATCCTCGTAGTCGTGCTCGGCACCTCGCCGTTCGTGGCACGGGCCATGCTGAGCGGCCTCGACCAGGTTCAGCCGATCCTCGTCCGTGCCGGGAGGACGCTCGGAGCGCGGCGCTTGACCCTGGTACGCCACGTGATCCTCCCCGCTGCCCTGCCTTCGGTCGTCACCGCCTTCCAACAGGGTTGGGCTTTCACGTGGAGGACGCTCATGACCGCCGAAGTCCTGATCCCCGTCGCCGGCAGGCTCGGGATCGGTACGAGGCTCGACGACGCCTACTCGCAACAGTTCTTCCAGGTGATGCTGGCGTACATGATCGTCATCCTCCTGGTGGGGATCGTCGTGGACTCTCTCTTCCAACGCGCCGACCACGTGGTGCGAGACAGATGGGGCCTCCTGGCAGGCTCGGGGACGCAGGGCGGCGGCTGACCGCCGGCCCCGCGCGGGGAGCGAGACCCTCCCACCCCGAGAACAAATCACGGCAAACCTTCGGAGTGCCTGATAGGTGCTGCCGAAACTGCCGAACCCGAGCGCCGTCCCCCTTGCCCCGCAGCGCTGAGCCGCATTGGAATGGCCGGGTTGCTCGTTCGGTAGACGTCGGATCGGAGTGGCGCATGACACAGAACGTGACACCGTTCGACGGAGGGGCAAGGGTCTCGCAAGACGCGCTGCGCCAAGCAGAGCACGAGCGCGACGCTGTGATCGAGCAAGCCGAGGACCAGGCGCTCGAGGAGCTGGCACAGGCCAAGGCGGTTCGCGAGGCGATCGTGGCGCGGACGCAGGCCATGCGAGCCGCGACAGTCGACCGGGCTGAGGCGCTGCGCCGGCTCTCCAACGATCACGACAGCGCCATGCGGGCGGCCGAGTCGACGAGGGCCTCGGCGCTGCAACAGGTCGAGGAGGGCTACAGCGAGGCCTTGCGCCGCGCCGAGGAGGCAGCGGGTCGGGCGGTGCAGCGCGTGTACGAGGAGGAGTCGCAAGCCGCCCGGCACGCACACGCCGAGGCCTTGAAGGCAGCCGAGGCTGCCGCTCCCGCGGTGGAGCGGGCCGACGCGGAGGCGCTCAAGGCGGCCGAAGTTGTTGCACAGAGCGCACGGGCACGAGCCGAAGCGGTGCGCGAAGCGGGCCGGGTGAGGGCGGAGGCGATCAAGGAGGCGGGGCTGGCCAGGTCGGCGGCCATGCGCGAGGCCACGAGGGCCTACGAGCAAGCGCTACGCCGGGCGGCCCAGGCTCGGGCCGGCAGGCTCGGACAGGTCTCGCGCGCCGACGACGAGGCGGTCAGGCAGGCGGGGAACAGCTTCGAGCCGCTCTGAGCATCGGGCCTCGTTCCGCAACGCTTGCGTGCGCGGACGACTGTGGCGCCCCGGAGCGCCGCTGGCTGGCCCTCGCGGCCGCCATCAGGGAAAAGATCCCCGCAAAGACGAGGAGACTGGCACTTATTTGGGCTTCTTGCAGGTTTTTTATCTCGATTACCTCAAATATGCGTGATAGCTTCCCGGTCGATGTCCAGGGGTCTTTCGCGCTCGAGGTTCGTCGCTAGTGCGGGGGTGGGGCTGGCCGCCTCCATGCTCGGGCTGCTCGGCGGGCAGGCGGCCCCCGCGGGAGCGTCCTCCGGCCAGGCGAAGGGACCGGTCGATGTGCTCTACGCGGGTTCCCTCGTGACCATGATGGAGGAGGGGATCGGCCCGGCCTTCGAAGGCACGACCGGGTACTCCTACAGCGGGTTCTCGGGGGGCTCCGACGCGCTCGCCGCCGACATCAAGGGCCGTACCGAGCTCGCCGACGTCTTCATCAGCGCGAGCCCCGCGGTCAACGCCACCCTGGAGGGCTCTGCCAACGGCTCGTGGGTGTCGTGGTACGCCACCTTCGCTTCGTCGCCTCTGGTCATCGGTTACAACCCGTCGAGCTCCTTCGCATCCCAGCTCACCTCCAAGCCCTGGTACGAGGTGGTGACCGAGCCGGGGTTCCTGCTGGGGCGCACCAATCCGGCCACCGATCCCAAGGGGAAGCTCGCCGTCGAGGCCCTGGACCAGGCGGCCACAGCGGGGGACCTCCCCGCGCTCTCCCAGCTCGCCCAGTCCACCGATGGCGTCTACCCGGAGGAGACCCTCGTGGGTCGCCTCCAGTCCGGCCAGCTCGACGCCGGCTTCTTCTACGCCAGTGAGGCGGCTGCGGCGGGCATACCCACCATCTCGCTCGGAGCGGTCCACCTCTACGCGCAGTACACGGTGACCGTGCTCGCCCGGGCGCCGCACCCGAGGGCCGCGGCGGCGTTCGTGACCTTCTTCCTCGGTCACCAGGGCCGGGCGATCCTCCGGCACGACGGCCTGAGTCTCTTCGTGCCTCCGAAGGTGGTCGGCGCGAAGCACGTACCTGCGAGCTTGAGGTCGCCCTTCGGACTGCGATGACCCGGCGGGCTTCCACCGCGTCGCTCGGGTGGCTCGGTGGTCTCCTCGCCCTCTATCTGGTCGTCCCGGTCGTCGCCTTCGCTGTCCGGCTAGCCGAATCGCACCAGCGCGGCTTCGGCGTCGCCGGGTTGTGGGGTGCCCTCTACGTATCGGTCGTCACCGCCACGATCTCGGCCGCGCTCGTCGCGCTCACGGGGATCCCACTTGCGTACTTGCTCGCACGCTCTCGCGGCCGCATCGGTGCCGCACTGGGCGTGCTGGTGCAGCTTCCACTGGCTCTCCCCCCGCTGATGGGAGGGATCGTCCTCGTCGCCCTCGTGGGGCCGTACACCCCGCTCGGGGAGCTGTTCGGGAGGCACCTCACCGACTCGATGGCCGGGGTGGTGCTAGCCCAGTCGTTCGTCTCCGCACCGTTCCTGATCGTCTCCGCGCGATCTTCGTTCGCGGCGCTCGACAGGTCCCTGTCCGAGCATGCCGCGACCCTCGGGCACGGTGAGCTGGCGCGGTTCTGGCGCGTCAGCCTCCCGCTCGCCGGACCCGGGATCCGCGCGGGGCTCCTGCTGACCTGGCTGCGGGCCTTCGGCGAGTACGGGGCCACCGTCGTGCTCGCGTACCACCCCTACACGCTGCCCGTGTACACCTACGTCCAGTTCTCGAGCACCGGGATCCCGACGACCGAGGCTCCCACGGCCCTCGCCCTGCTGGTCGCCGTCACGGTTTCGACCCTCTGGCAGGTGCCCCGAGGCCGCCGCCGAGCGGCCGGAGCGCTCCCTGCGCCTGCGGCGCCCGGGCCGTCGGTACCGACCCCAGTGTCCTGCGACCTCGACGTCCGCCTGGGCTCGTTCCACCTGGCGGTGGCGCACTCGGCGCGCACGGCGCGGCTGGCCGTGCTCGGGCCTTCGGGGTCCGGGAAGTCCGTCACCCTCCGCGCTGTCGCGGGGCTTCTCGGCAGCGGTGCCGGGTCGGTCGTGTACGGAAGGACCGAGGTCGGTGCCGTGCCGGTCGAGTCCCGCCGCATCGGTTACGTGCCTCAGGGGTACGGGCTGTTTCCCCACCTCACCGTGTGGCGACAGGTGTGCTTCGGGGTGGGCGCCGACGGAGCGCTGGCCGCTCACTGGATGTCGCGCCTGCACCTGCGCGGACTCGAGGACCGTTATCCCGCCGAGCTCTCCGGGGGCCAACGGCAGCGAGTCGCGCTGGCTCAGGCGTTGGCGCGTTCGCCGCAGCTGTTGCTGCTCGACGAGCCTTTCTCGGCCCTCGATGCGCCGGTGCGTCACGAGCTGCGCGCCGAGATGAGAGGCCTTCAGCGCGAGAACGACCTCTCGACGATCCTGGTCACGCACGATCCTGAGGAGGCTGCGTACCTGGCCGACGAGCTCGTCGTCTTGAGCGGCGGTCGGGTGCTCCAGGCCGGCTCGCGCGAGGAGGTCTTCGGCCGCCCGGCCTCTCCTGAGGTCGCCAGGCTCATCGGCTACCGCAACCTCGGGCGCGGTCGGGTGAGCGGTGAGGGCCGGATCGCGATAGGTGCGGCAAGCCTCATCGCTCCGACCGGAGGGCTCGCCACCGGCACCGAGGTGATCTGGAGCATCAGGCCCGAGCACGTGATCGTGGGGGAGAGCGGACCCTACGGGGTCGTGGTCCTCGACTGCGTCGACCTCGGTGCGGTCACGTCGATGGTCGTAGAGCTGGGCGGGCAGCTGAGGCTCGAGGCGCGCAACGCCACTCGAGGCTCGTACCCCCCAGGGACGCACTGCCGCGCCGAAATGCCGGGCGAGGCCATCCGTCTGTGGCCCGCGTCGACAGGGGACGGCACCGAGGAGCCGCGCCTCGCCGTGCACGCGTGATACCGACCCGCTGATCCGACGCCCCGACCGTCAGTCGCTCACTCGGTCGGCAGCTCGAGCGAGACGTTCGTGGCCTTCACCACGGCCTTCACCATCGAGCCCAGTGCGAGGTCCATGTCGTCCACCGCTTCCCTGCTGACGAGCGCCACCAGGCGGAAGGGTCCGGCTTGCACCTCCACCTGGGCCATCACCTTGTCCTTCACGACCCTGGTCACGATCCCCGGCAGTTGGTTTCGCGCCGACTTGCTGGCGGCTACTTCCGGGTCGGGCTTCCCATAGACGGACTGGGCGAAACGCGCCAGCACCGCGCCGTCGATGCGCCGACGTCCTCCCGGGGTGCGGGTGGCTGCAAGATGCCCGCTGTCGACCCAGCGCCGCACCGTGTCCGTGCTGACCCCCAGCACGGATGCCGCCTCGCCTACCCCGTAGTCCTCCACCGAGCCAGGGTACCGAAGGCGCGCGTCTCATCCTGTGCGCGACGGGTACCAACCTGTGACCTGCGCGTGCAGGGCCCGCTCTACCTCCGCCAGGGCGTTGCGGGCGTCCGCGTGGGAGACGACCTCGAAACGGAGGCGAGCACCCGGGCGTAGCTGGCCCAGCGCGCCCAGGTCTGCGCTGATCACGCTCGCCACCACCGGGTACCCGCCCACGGTGGCATGGTCGCAGAGAAGCACGATCGGCGCCCCGTCCGGCGGCACCTGCACCGCGCCGGTGACGGTGGCCCTCGAGGCGATCGCGCGAGCCTGCGGATGCACCGGGCCCCCGAGCAGCCTTACCCCCACGCGGTCGCTGTCGGCGACCACCTCGAAGGTGGTGCCCACCAAGCGGGCCAGCTGATCTTGCTCGAGCTCTTCGGGACCGAGCACGACTCGCAGCACCTCCCTGCCGATCCACCAGGGCGGGCCGCCGAGCCGGCCGCGCGGCCTTCGGGGCGCGCGCAGCGCGACCACGTCGCCCAGGCGCAGTGGCCCGCCGCCGAGGCCCGACAACGTGTCGGTCGAGCGGCTGCCGAGCACCTGCGGCACCTCGATCCCCCCGCTGAAAGCGACGTACGCGCGAAGACCCTTGCGAACCGTTCCGACCTCGAGGACTTGGCCCGCTGCGAGCGGCAGCACGCTGTTCGGCGGAACCGTGCGGCCCTCGACGCGCACCTCGACGTCGCCGACCACCGCCGCATGCGCGCCGCCGCCGACCTTCAGGGTCGGACCCGCCCCGGTCGCCTCGATCACAGCGGCTCCGTCGTCGTTGCCGACGAGGCGGTTGGAGAGGAGCAACGAGAAAGGGTCGGCGCCACCGGCACGCGGGACCCCAATGCCACCGAACCCGATTCGGCCGGCGTCCTCCACGAGCGACAGCATCCCGGGTCGTTCGACGCGCACTGAGAGGGCGTCGCTGCGCGGCGGAGCCGGCGGGCTCGCCGGCGACGACGGCGATGCGGCTCGTGAGTCGTGCACCTCTGTGCCAACCGCGGCGGCGACGAAGCGGACCTCGTCGCCGGGTTGGACTAGCGCAAACGGGGGTGCGTCGGGGTGAAACATGCGAAGGCTCGTGCGGCCGACTATCTGCCAGCCGCCAGGTGAGCGTTGCGGATAGATCGATGCGAAACCTCCCCCCAACGCGACCGAGCCGGCTTCGACCGCCCGACGCGGTGTGCTGCGCCGGGGGACCTGGGCCAGCGCACGCGGCAGCCCGACCAGGTATGCGAAGCCCGGCGCGAAGCCGATGAAAGCGGCCTCGAGCTTGGCCTCGAGCATCGCCTCGACCACGTCGCCGGCACCGCAGCCGGCGAGACGGGCCACTTCTTCGAGGTCGGGCCCGTCGAAGGAGACCGGGACCTCCACGCGCTTTCGAGAGCGCTCTGCTGCGCGGGCGAGCGGTAGTGCACCGAGCTCCGGCGCGAGGGCTTCGGGGTCCACGACGCTCGGGTCCACCAGGACGGTCACGGACTCGTAACCGACCACCACGTCCTCGACGCCCTCCCACGACGCGCCCTGCACCGCCGAGGCCAAGCGGTGAGCTTCGCGATATCCGTCCACCTCGGCGACGAGGGCACGGTCGCCCAAGCGATGCAGCGTCCTCTTGGTTTTCACGAGACGAAGGGCGCGATATCGAACCCCGCTTCCTCTAGCGCCCGGCGCACGCTGCGGGCGATCTCCAAGGAGCCGGGGGTATCGCTGTGCACGCAGATCGAGGAGCCCTCGAGCGCGACGAAGCCTCCTTCGACGCTGGCCACCCTGTGGTCGCGTGCCAACGACACAGCTCGTGCAGCTGCTTCGGACGGGTCGGTCACCACCGCACCCGGGGACCCCCTGGGCACCAGCCGACCGTCCGGGAGGTACGCCCGGTCGGCGAAGACCTCGGTAGCCACGTCGACCCCGAGGCGCTTCGCGACGGAGACGGCCAGCGTCCCGGCGGGGGCGAGCAGCACGAGGCTCCCGTAAGCGCGCACGGCCTCGCCCACGGCTTTCGCGCATCGCACGTCGACCGCCATCCGGTTGTAGAGCGCACCGTGCGGCTTCACGTAGCGAACGTGAGCCCCGCACGCCCGCGCAAGCCCATCGAGCGCACCCACCTGGTACAGAACGTCGTCCGCGATCCGATCGGGCTCCACGTCCTGCTCTGCACGTCCGAAGCCGGCGCGATCGGCGTAGGAGGGATGCGCTCCCACGGTGACGCCTGCCGATGCGGCCTCCACGAGCGTACGGTGCATCACCTGGGCGTCACCCGCGTGGAACCCGCAGGCGATGCTCGCGCTCGTCACCACGCCCAAGATGGGTGCGTCACCTCGGGGCCCCGAGGCCTCCTCACCCACGTCCGCGTTGAGGTCGATGGACACTGCTCCGTCCCGTCGCTACGCGCCGAGGAGTCGAGTAGGGTAGCGATCCCCGTGCGGCCCGGCGAGAGGGTTCATCTCCAGATCATGGCCCACACGTACGGTTCGAGGCACTGGCCCGTGCTCGTGTGCAGGTTCCCGAACGCGGTGAGGTCCATCTCCTCCGGCCCTCTCGGTGGAGGGATCTCGAGACCTGGATGGGTGCTCAACGCCCAAGTCCCGCACACCTACGCGAGGCGCGATCCGCACGAGCACCTTCGGCAGCTCGCCT
>DATKIB010000034.1:0-5879 GCA_035509915.1 Acidimicrobiales bacterium
GAGCTCGCTGTCGGGGTCAGCCCATCCGACCGAGCCCCCCATCCCGAAGTGCCCGAACGAGCGCTCGCCGAGGGTCCAACCCTGCGCCACGATCCCGCGGTTGAGCATGAACCCCAGACCCCACTGGATGTCGAGACCGAAGAGGACCGAGTCGGGGCCCCGGGTCTCCTGCTGCAGCGCGCGGTCGAGCTGCTTCGGCCCGAAGGCCCTGAACCGCTCACCCGAGGGCCCGGCCACGTCGCTCACGCAGGAGCTGTAGAGCAGGGCCAGCGACCGGGCGTCGCAGATGCCGTTCGCGGCGGGGATCTCGGCGGCGTAGAGGCGGGGGTCGTCCCAGACCTTCTCGTCGGCGAGCGCCCCTCCGGGAGCGGTGAGCGCCTTGAGCAGCGGGCCGTCCTCTCCCAGGAACGACGACACCAGCTCTGTGAACCCCTCTTGCTGCGCCTCGACTTGTCCGGTGCCGGCACCGCCCGCAGCGGACTCTCCGGAAGGCGTTGCCGAACCGGCGGCGATCGAGGAGCCGTCGAATTCCAGCATGTCCTCCAAGGAGAACGGCACGAGCCGGGCGACGCGCGGCAGCTCGGAGTCGGGCAGCCCCACGTAGAAGTCGGCCCCGAGCGGCTCGGCGATCTCGTCGCGGAGGTACGTGCCGAGGCTGCGACCGCTTATCCGCCTCACGACCTCGCCCACCAACCAGCCATAGGTGGTCGCGTGGTAGCCGTGGGCCGTGCCCGCTGTCCACGAAGGGGCTTGGGCCTCCAACGCCTTCACCACCGGGTCCCACGCGAAGACGTCCTCGAGCGACATCGGCCCGTCGGTCCAGGCGAGCCCCGCGCGGTGCGAGAGGAGGTCCGCGACCGTCACGCCGTCCTTGCCGGCTCGCGCGAACTCGGGCCAGTACTCGCGCACGGGAGCCTCGACGTCGAGGGCTCCCTCGTCGGCCAGCCGGTTGGCGCACATGGCGGTGGCGCCTTTGGTCGTCGAGTAGACGAGGACCATCGTGTCCTCGTCCCAGGGCCGGCCGTCGGTCAGGTCCGCCACCCCGCCCCAGAGGTCGACGACCTTCTCACCCCGGTGGTAGGCGCAGAAGGCGGCGCCCGCCTCCCTCGCCTTGTCGAAGTTGCGCTCGAACGCGCCACGGACGTCGTCCCAGCCCTTGGCCACCCACCCCTCGGTCGCTGCCACAGCGCCTCCTGTCCCCCGCCGGCCTGTTGGCCGACAGCCGACCAAGGTAGAGCGCCCGGCTCGGCCGGGCGAAACGATGGCTCCTGAGACGCCCGTCAGCCCTCGCCGGCGCCCATCGCGTGCCAGACCACCTCGAGCGCTCGCTCTGCCCATCCGGGACGGCTCTGCCTGCCGCTCACGGCACGGGCGATCACCGAACCGACGAGCATCTCGAGCGCCATGTCGACATCGGCGTCCTCGCGCAGCTGGCCGAGCTCGCATGCTCTTCGGAGCAGGGCCCTCACGTAGGCGATCCGTGGAGCTATCACGCGCTCGCGGTGCAGGGCGAGAGCCCCCGGTTCCTCCCTGTTGCCGAGCAACGCACCGATCAGCTCGACGCACGAGGTGGCGAAGCGGCGGTCGAAGTCCACGAGGAAGCGCTTGAGGTCTGTCCTTGGGTCCTTGGAGGAGCTCGGCGACGCGTAGGCGGTCGCGGCCTTGGTGATGGCTGCGGTGACCAGGTCGGCCTTGTCCCGATAGCGGCGGTAGACCGTGGCGCGCGCCACTCCGGCCTCGGCCGCCACGCTCTCCATCGAGAGCTTGCCGAAGCCGATCTCGTCGAGCTGGTGCAGCGCTGCATCGGTGATGGCCTGGTCGGCGCGTTCGTTGCGAGGGCGCCCCGGGGCTCGGACGATGATCTCGCCGGTGGCGCTCAACGCCCGGCCCCCCTGTCGTCGCCCACGACGCCGACGGTCGCCGCTGGACCCTCGACGGCCCCCGTGGGTTGCGGCTGGGTGGCCTGCCCAGTCTGCTCACCCTGCCCGGTCTGCTCACCCTGCCCAGTCTGCTCACCCTGCCCCGCCACCTCACCCTGCCCGCCCTGCTGCGCCGGCGCGTCGCGCCCGTCGAGTCCCGGAGTTCGGGCACCCGCCACGCCGCTCGCCACGAAGTCCCTCTGGCGGACGAGCGCGAAAGCCAATGCGGCGCCGACGAGTGCCAGGACACCGCCGATCACCAACAGCTCGTCGAGGGTGCCGGAGAAACCGACGCGGTACGCGTGAAGGAGCGAGCTTCGTCCTGCCGCCGTCACACCCGGTGACTTGGCGAGCGACTGGACCTGCCCTGCACTGAGGGCAACGTCGAGCCTGCTCCCGCCGAAGCTCGCCACCTGCCTGCCGGCGGGCGTCGCGGACAGCGTGCTCAGGGTCCGGTGGACTATCTGGCTCTGGAAGATCGCACCCAGCCCGGCGATGCCGGTGGCGAGCCCGACCTGGCGGAAGGTCGAGTTGGCTCCAGACGCCATGCCGCTTCGCTCGTGGGGCACGACCGCCACCGCCGAGGAGGCGAGCACCGGGTTGATCATCCCGATCCCCGCTCCCCCGACGACGAAGCCCGGCAACAGCTGCGTCCATCCCGACGCGGCGTGCGTGGTCGCCATCAGCAACTGGCCGATCCCGACGAGCACCAGTCCCGTTCCCAAGAGGTATCGGGCGTGCACCCTCACGGTGAGCTTGCCGGCAAAGGGAGCCACCGCGAAGGAGAGCAAGGTGATCGGGAGGAACCGCACGCCGGCTGCCATGGGCCCGTAGCCGAGGTCGTCCTGGATGTAGAGGGTGAGGTAGAGGAACATCGCGAAGAGCGACGCCGACAGGGCGAACGCGGTGAAGGACACCCCCACCATCGCCGGGCGCCGGAACAGCGAGAGGTCGAGCATGGGATGGGACTGGCGCAGCTCGGCCACGACGAAGACGACCATCAGGACAACCGCGCCCACCAGCAAGCCGAGGATCGGAGCGCTCTTCCAACCCGAGTCGTTCCCGCGCACGAGGGCGAACACCAGCATGAACAAGGACGCCGAGAACGACACGAAGCCGGTCCAGTCGACGCGCCTGCCACCGGTAGCTGTCGACTCCGGCACTCGCGCGAGGGTCACCGCAATGGCGATTACACCGATCGGCACGTTGACGAAGAAGATCCAGCGCCATCCGATGCCGGAGGTGATCGCGCCGCCCAGGAGGGGACCCACGGCCACCGCCCCCCCGGTTACGGCTCCGTAGATCCCGAAGGCGGTGCCCCGGTCGCGTCCGAGGAAAGCGCCGGCGATGAGCGCCAATGACGTCGCGAACATGATCGCTCCACCGACTCCTTGGACGGCGCGCGCCAGGTTGAGCATGAGCGAAGTAGTGGAGAGGCCGCACACCAATGAGGCGGCCGAGAACAGCCCCAGCCCGGCTGCGAACACGACGCGCCTTCCGAACATGTCCCCCACGACCCCCGACGTGAGGAGAAACGCGGCAAGTGTCAGCGCATAGGCGTCGACGACCCACTGCAAGTCGCTGAACGACGAGTGCAACGACCTCTGGATCGATGGCAGGGCCACGTTGACGACGGTGATGTCGAGCAGGAGCATGAACGTCGCCGTGCAGACGGCGATCAGCGTCCACCACTTTCTGTCGAGGACGGGCACGAGAAGGACCTCCCTGTCGCCGGCGCAGCGGAATTGTGGTCCCTGCACTATATGGATTTTCGATCCAATGCGTATTGTATTTATACCCTCGGCACGGGTCAAGGGCCGTGAGTGAACGGGGCAGGGTCACGTCCGAAAACCGCCAGAAACCCTTCCCGGCGCGTGTCACGATGGCCCGGTGCTGGAGGACTTCGAGCGCTGCTACCGGGCCGTGCGCAGCCGCGACACGCGTTTCGACGGATGGTTCTTCACCGCTGTGAGCTCCACCGGCATCTACTGCCGGCCGAGCTGCCCCGCAATGACCCCGCAGCGCCGTCACGTGCGTTTCTACCCGACGGCTGCCGCCGCGCAGCAGGCCGGGTACCGCGCCTGCCTGCGATGCCGGCCCGACGCGGCGCCCGGCTCCCCCGAGTGGCTCGGGCGCGCGGACGTCGCATCGCGGGCGGTGAAGCTCGTGCTCGACGGCGTCGTCGACCGCGAGGGCGTGTCGGGGCTCGCAAGGAGGCTCGGGTACAGCGAGCGCCAGCTCCACCGGGTGCTCGTGGCAGAGGTCGGGACGGGAGCGAAGTCCCTGGCGCGTGCCCAGCGCGCCCAGACCGCGAGGCTGCTCCTCGAGACGACCGACCTGCCCGTCGCCCACGTCGCGTTCGGCGCCGGCTTCGCCAGTGTGCGCCAGTTCAACGACACCGTGAGGCTGATCTTCGCCCGCACCCCGACGGAGCTGAGAAGCTCGGCTTCGCGAAGCGTTGCTCGGGGACGTGGGGCTCAGGACCGGGGGACGCGCACACCTCCGGCCATCTCATTGAGACTCGCGCTCCGCAGACCGTTTGCGTCGGGGCCTCTGCTGAAATTCCTCGCAGCGCGCGCGATCAGTGGCGTGGAGTCCTTCGACGGCACCACCTACTCTAGGAGCCTGCGCCTCGCGCAATCCGACGGCACCGTGGAGCTCACCCCGGCCGAGGAGTACGTGAGCGCCGTGTTCTCGCTGGGCGACCTGCGCGACCTCACGACCGCAGTCGCGCGCGTGCGGCACCTGCTCAACCTCGACGCGGACCCGGTCGCTGTGGACGAGGCCTTGGGCGAGGACGACCTGCTGGCGGAGATGGTGAGAAGGACTCCGGGGCTGCGCGTCGCCGGCTCCACCGACGGCTTCGAGACGGCGGTCCGGGCCGTGATGGGCCAGCAGGTCTCGGTGCGCGGGGCGCGTCGGTCCCTCGCAAAGGTCGTGGAGGCAGCCGGGCGGCGCCTGGAGGAGCCCCGCGGGTCACTGACGCATGTCTTCTGCTCCCCGGAGGAGCTCTGCGAGCTCTTGGCGCGACGACCCGACGCGCTAGGTGTGCCTGCGGTTCGTAGGCGCGCCATCGAGGTCCTGTCGCGCGAGGTCGCAGACGGCCACCTCACCCTCGACCCGGGCTCGGACCCGTCCGAGGTCGAGGCCTCCCTCGTAGCCATCGCCGGTATAGGCCACTGGACCGCGTCGTACGTGAGGATGCGCGCCCTGGGGGATCCCGACGCGTTCCTCCCCACAGACCTGGGGTTGCGTCGCGCGGCGGCGCACCTGGGCCTGCCCGGGGACCCCGCCTCTCTGCTGAAGACGGCGCAGCGGTGGCGCCCGTGGCGCGCGTACGCGCTCGGCCACCTGTGGTCGTCGCTGCCGGACCCGGACTCGAGCGGCAGTCCTTCGCACACCAAGACCACCCGGTCCACCCGGACCACCCGGACCACCCGGCCCACCCGGCCCACCCGACCCACTCGGTCCACCCGGACCACTCGGACGAACAAGGAGGACGCCGCATGACCCGCGAAACGACCACCGTGAGGATCACCAGTCCGATCGGCACATTGACCATCGAGGGTGACGATCACGCGATCACCCACATCGAGCTCCCCACGCCCGGTTCTCGGCGAGCGGGCGGGCCGGCCCGCCCGAGCAGCGACCGGACCGCTACGACCGGGAGCCCCAAGGCCCCTGGGCCCGGCGAATCCTCCGGAGCGCTCGGCGCGGCGGTCGCCCAGCTCGAGCAGTACTTCGCTGGGGAGCGCACCGAGTTCGACCTACCGCTGGAATTGTCGGGAACCGAATTCCAACGCGAGGTGTGGATCGCGCTGGGCGACATCCCCTTCGGCAAGACGATCAGCTACGCCGAGCTGGCCGAGATGGTGGGGCGCCCGAGGGCGTTTCGCGCGGTGGGCCAAGCCAACGGATCCAATCCAATACCGATAGTCCTGCCCTGTCACCGGGTGGTGG
>DATKIB010000035.1:0-8627 GCA_035509915.1 Acidimicrobiales bacterium
TGCTCAAGGCGACGCACCGGCTGATCGCCAAGGTCTCGAGCGATCTCGAGCGCTGGAGCTTCAACACAGCGGTCGCCGCGTGCATGTCGTTCGCCAACGAGCTCCAGCGCTACCGCCAGGACGCGGCCGGAGGGCCCCATCGGCCCAGTTTCGACACAGCCTGCGACTCGCTGTTGCTGATGCTCGCTCCCCTCGCACCCCACATGGCGGCAGAGGCCTGGGAGCGCCGGCACGGGGACGGTGCCCGGGTGCACGCGCAGAGCTGGCCGTCTTTCGACGAGCAGCTCGTGCGCGCCGAGACCGTCACGATGGTCGTCCAAGTCGACGGGAAGCTGCGCGACCGCCTCGAGGTGCCGGCCGACATAGACGACGAGCACGCCGTGGCGGCAG
The DNA here is from genome assembly GCA_035509915.1 of Acidimicrobiales bacterium. GTDB lineage: Bacteria > Actinomycetota > Acidimicrobiia > Acidimicrobiales > UBA8190 > Bog-564. The sequence goes on from DATKIB010000035.1 coordinate 391, forward strand.
CCCTCGCCTCGCAGCGCGTGAGCGCGGAGCTGGACGGGGAGGAGCCCGCACGCGTGATAGCGCGCCCGCCCCGGCTCGTGAACTTCGTCAGGCGCGGGTGACCGCTCGGGTCGCCATCCGGTCGGCGTCTTAGCCGCGAAAGCCCGCCAGGAGTCCCAGCATGCTCTCTCGCTCCATGCGGTACGGGGCGTAGAAGGTGATCCGGGTGACGAGGTCCCCGAACCTCGAGCGAAGCGTCTCGGCCACCTTCTCAGGTGGAGCGACGACCGCGAAGGCTCCGAGCACGTCGTCGTCTATCAACTGCGCCATCTGCAGCCACTCACCCTTCTTCGACAGCGCGTTGAGGTCGGTCTGGAGGTCTCCCCAGCCGTGGAGATCGAGCACTGGCCTGTACGCAGGGGTCGATCCGTAGAAGGCGATCTGGCCCTTCACGGCGAGCTCGGCTGCCTCGGTCTCCTGCTCGGTGCCGCCGGTGGCGATCATCGCCGGGTAGGAGATCTCGAGCTCGTCGAGCGACCTGTCGGACTTCGCGAGGCCGCGCTCTAGCGAAGGGATGGTCACCTCGCGCATGTAGCGCTCGGTGGTGAAGCCGTGAGCCAGCAGGCCGTCGGTAACCTCACCGACCATTTCGGTCATGAGCTCGCCCACCGCTGCGCAGAAGACCTTCGGTCGGCCGAACGGGTTGGGACCCGGGCTGAACATCGGGGTCATGAGGGTGTGGGTGTAGAACTCGCCCCGGAACTCGAGCTTGGTGCCCTCGTTCCAGGAGTCCCATATCGCGCGCATCGCGAGTACGAACTCGCGCATTCGCGCGGCAGGGTGTGACCACGGCATCGAGTATCGCTTGGTGATGTGGGGCTTGATCTGCGACCCGAGCCCCAGGATGAAGCGGCCCTTCGAGTAGGACTGGAGGTCGTTCGCGACCACCGCGGTCGTCATCGGGTTCCGGGCGAAGGCCACCGCGATCGCGGTGCCGAGCTGGATCCGCTCGGTGTGCTCGGCGGCCAGGGTGAGCGGCACAAACGGGTCGTGGGCGGTCTCGGCGCACCACAGCCCGTCGAACCCGTCCTCCTCGGCGCGCTTCGCCGTCGTCGCGGCGTCGGTCGCTTCGAGACCGATCCCCCCGTCCACGAGCATCGGCGCACGATACGCCCGAGGGCGCGGTGCGCGACAATTGCCCGAGTGGAGGACTGGGGGGAGTCCGCGGAGCAGTCCGCAGCCCGTGCGGGTAGCGCCGGTGGCAACGGCGCTAAGGGCCATGACGGGAACGCGCCGGGCGGCACCACGCCGGCGCCGCTACGCGACGCCGAGCGCGAGCCCTATCTGAAGGCCGTGCTGGAGGCGTTCGAGGGCGGGTCGCTCGATGCCTACGAGTACACGCGAAGGGTGCGGGCTATCGAGCGGGCGAGCTCCCCAGAAGAGCTGGCGAGGGCGATCGAGCGTCCCGATCCCGGCGGAGAAGCAGCGGCCTCTGCCTCACGACCCAGCTACGACGCGGTGGACCTCGCGCGCATGATGGCCTCGCCCACCGGGGTGCGCCCGGCACGCAAGTCGAGCCGGTACACCGCGCTCATCATGGTGGTGCTGGCGTTCATCGTGCTGCTCGGGATCGGGATCTGGCTCGCGACACGCGTGCATGCCACGAGCTCGGGCCCGAGCGGTGCAGCGGTGGCGCCTGTACCGATGGTTGCCTATGCGTCGGCCCCGTTCGGGCCCCCCTCGCCCCTCTCGTCGCGCAGGTAGCGCTCGAGCTCCGCGGCCAGCTCGTCGCCGGTGGGGACCTGGCCGATATCGAGAGGGTTGCCCTCGGCCGCGTCCACGCTTCGCTCGAGCTGTCTGACCATCGCGATGTGCTCTTCGCTCTTGGCTATGAGCGTGTCGACCTGCGTGAGATTGGCATCTCCTGCGGTGTGAAGGGCGCTCGAGTCGAAGGTGAGGTCCGCCACCTCTGCGAGCCCGTCGAGCAGCGCCGCTGCGGCCGAGGGAAACGGCATCGCCGCCACGTAGTGGGGGACCCTCGCCCACAGCCCCACGGCAGGTATGCCCAGCTCCCCGAAGGCGATCTCGAGCGCGCCCCACACGCCCGAGGGCACGTCGATCTCGCCTTGCATCACGCCCACGCGCCCGAGCAGCTCGGAAGAGGAAGGTGGTGCCGTGGCGGCCAGGCGCACAGGGCGCGTGTGCGGCGCGGGAGCCGGGAACGCGCCGAGTCCCACGGCCATCCTTATCCCGAGCTCGCGGGCCAGGTCGACCACTGCAGCGACGAAGGCCTTCCAGTGAAAGTCGGGCTCGGGCCCGACCAGGTAGCAGACTTCCGAGCCGGCCAGGTCGGTACCGGTGCGCACCTGGATCACCGGCCACGTGAGGCCCTCGTTGACGCCGCGCGCGATATGGACAACCGGCCGTCGCGCGCGCTGGTCGATGAGTGGCTCGGACTCGAACGTGGCGACGAGCTCGGTGGGTCCCGACGACATCAATGCCGTGATCGCGCTGTCGGCGCCGAGCCCGGCGTCCACCCATCCCTCGAGCGTGACGACCAACACGGGCCGCTCCAGTGCCCTGTTCAGGTGGCGCTCGTAGAGGGCCATCAGCGAGCGTCGAGCGTCTCGAGCGCCAACTCGGCCAGCTTCACGACGCTCCCCGAGTACGCCTCGACGCTGGAGCGGTCCCCGGCTGTGGCCCCGCCGACGTAGCGCGCGTAGACGCCTTGGACGATGCACGCGAGCTTCCAGTAGCCGAAGGCGATGTAGAAGTCGAGGCGAGACAGGTCGCGTCCCGAGGACGACTCGTAGATGGCCCTCATCTCGGCGCGCGACGGAAAGCCTTCCAGCGCGGTGGGGTTGACGCCGGTGAGCGCGGGGGCGTCACCGGGTTCCGCCCAGTAGACCATGAGAAGTCCCATGTCGGCGAGCGGATCTCCGAGAGTGCAGATCTCCCAGTCGAGCACCGCCCGCACCGACCCGTCGGGGCCGAGCACCGCGTTGTCGAGCCTGTAGTCGCCGTGGACGATGGCAGTGGAGACCTGAGGTGGCACGGCGGCGGCGAGCCGGTCGTGAGCGTCGCCGACGATCGTCGTGTCGGTGCCCTCGACCTGTGAGTTGCGGAACTGCTCGTACCAGCGGCGCAGCTGGCGCTCGATGTACCCGTCGCGCTTTGCGAAGTCCCCGAGCCCCACCTCATCCACGTCAACCGCGTGGAGCGCCGCCAGGGTCCGGGACATCGACTCGCCGGCGCGTCTTCGCGCTTCGGTGTCCAGGGCGGTCTCGGCGACTTGCGTGTCCCTCACGATGTGTCCTTCGACGAATTCCATGACGTAGAACGGCCGCCCGTTCACGGTTTCGTCGAGGCACAGCCCATAGGTGCGGGGCACAGGCACCGGGGTGTCGCCGAGGGCGGTGATCACCCTGTGCTCGCGCGCCATGTCGTGAGCTGTGGGTAGCACGTGGCTCAGGGGCGGCCGTCTCAGGGCGTAGGCGTTGCCGGCGGAGTCCGTGACCTTGTAGGTGAGGTTGGAGCGGCCGCCGGCGATCAGCTCGAAACGCAGCGGAGGCTCGACACCCTTCACGTTCGAGGCGAGCCACTGGCCGACCCGGCCGGCGTCTATTCCCTCCGGGGTGTCCACCGGGTGCACGCTACCGCTCGTACCCGACAGCGAGCGTGGAAGCCCGCTGGCGCGCCCGCGTCGGGCGGACGGGCGACGGCCGGCGGCATGGGCGGGGCACGGTGACCGGTATCGTCTTTGTTCGTGATCGACGTCACAGATACCACCTTCGAAGCCGAGGTCATCGAGCGCTCCGACCGTGTACCGGTCGTGGTCGACCTGTGGGCGCCCTGGTGCGGCCCTTGCCGGACCCTCGGTCCGGTGCTCGAGAAGGTCGTCTCGGACACAGAAGGTGCCGTGGAGCTCGTCAAGGTCAACGTGGACGAGAACCCCAGGATCTCCTCCTCCTTCAACGTGCAGTCGATCCCGGCGGTGTACGCAGTGCGCGACAGGAAGGTGGTCGACGGCTTCGTCGGGGCGATCCCCGAGCAGCAGGTCGCCGCCTTCGTGGCCCGGCTCTCTCCTGTTCTCTCGGAGTCGGACCAGCTAGTCGCAGCCGGTGACGAGGCGTCTCTGCGCAAGGCGCTCGAGCTGGATCCTGACCACGAGGGAGCCATCGTCACCCTTAGCCGCCTGCTCCTCGAGCGCAACGAGCCCGACGAGGCTCTCCAGCTCCTCGCCCGCATCCCGGAGACCCCGGAGACGAGGCAGCTCGCCGCCGAGGCCCGTCTCGCCGCCTCCGACGTGGAGGTGCCCGCGCAGGGGATCGACGCACTGCTCGACGAGCTTCTCGGGCGCGTCAAGGATGACGAAGCGGCGCGACAGGAGTTCCTCGACCTCCTGGAGACCCTGGGACCGGACGATCCTCGCGCCGGCCGCTACCGCAGGGAGCTCGCGGCCCGCCTCTTCTGAGGATCGAGCTGCGAGGGCCGCGTCCTCGAGGATCTGGCGTCGTGGACCTTCCTCTGAGCCTCCGGCTGGGCGAGCGTCGTTACGACCTCACGACCGGTTGCATCGTCATGGGCATCTTGAACCGCACGCCCGACTCCTTCTACGACCGGGGGGCCACCTTCTCGCTCGGTGCTCTGGTCGGTCGTGCGGAGCAGCTCGTATCCGAAGGAGCGGACGTGCTCGACATCGGCGGGGTGAAGGCGGGGCCCGGGCCCGAGGTGAGCGAGGAGGAGGAGCTCGAGAGGGTCGTGCCGGCGGTCGAAGCCGTCTGCTCGAAGGTAGGCCTCCCGGTCTCCGTCGACACCTGGCGAGCTTCCGTCGCCCGTGCCGCGTACGGGGCCGGAGCGGTCATGGGCAACGACATCAGCGGCTTCTCCGACCCTGATTACCTCCCCGTGGCCGCGGAGGCAGGCGCGGCGGTGGTCGCCACGCACATCCGGCTCGCGCCGAGGGTGCGCGACCCCGAGCCGCACTACGACGACGTCGTGCGGCAGGTCGGCTCTTTCCTCGCCGAGAGAGCGCGCAGAGCGCGTGCTGCGGGGATCGACGCAGACAGGATCGTCCTCGATGCGGGTCTCGACCTCGGAAAGACAGCCGAGCAGTCGCTGGAGCTGCTTCGAGCCTCGGGCACGCTGTCCCGGCTCGGTTATCCGTTGCTGCTGTCCGCGTCCAACAAGACGTTTCTCGGAGCCCTGTTCGATCTGGGGATCGACGAGCGGTCGGAGGCGACTACCGCCGCGGTCGCCCTCGGGGTGGCGCTCGGGTGCCGGATCGTGAGGGTCCACGACGTGTCGAGCGCGAGGAGGGTGTGCGACGCGTTGCAGGCCGTAGCCACTGCGCAGTGAGCGTCGATCGCTACGCTCGCGACGGCCGTAGGCTCCACGTTCGGTGACCTCCCCGAGCGCCGTTGTCGAGCCGAAGCCCGTGCACCTGGTCCGCGGCGACGACCCTTCGCTCGTCGCGCAGGGGGTGCAGGACCTGCTGCGCGAGCTTGTCGCAGAGCGTGACCAGTCCACCGTCGTGGAGGAGCACGGCGCAGCGGAAGAGCTCGACGCCGGTGCGGTGCTCGACGCCCTCACCACGCCGCCGATGCTCACCGACCTGCGGGTCGTGGTGGTGCGCGACGCGGGACGCCTCTCGTCCGACGATGCGGCTCGCCTGGCCGAGCACCTAGTGGCCCCGGTCGCCGGCGTGATCCTCGTGATCGCGGCGGGCGGCGGGACTGTTCCCGCGTCCCTCGTCAAGGCCGCGCAGGGCATGGGCGGGGTCCTCGAAACCGCAGTCGGGACGGGCAGGGCGCGCACCCAGTGGATGACCGACAGGCTCCGGGAGGCCCCGGTCCGCCTCGACGCCAGGGCCGCCGGCCTCCTAGCCGAGCACCTGGGAGGGGACGTGAGCCGCCTGCGCGGACTTCTCGACACCCTGGCTTCGGCATACGGCGAGGGGTCGTCGATAGACGTCTCGCGCCTGGAGCCGTTCCTCGGCGAGGCGGGGGCGGTGGCGCCGTGGGAGCTGACCGATTCGATCGCCGACGGCGACACCCCCGGGGCGCTCGCGGCGCTCGGGCGTCTTCTCGGAGCGGGCGGCTTCCACCCGTTGGCGGTCCTGGCCGTGCTCCACCGCCATTACCAGTCGATGCTGCGGCTCGACGGCTCGGGTGCGACGACGCCCGATGAGGCCGCCGAAAGACTGGGGACGCGAAGCGTCTTCCCGGCGCGAAAAGCCCTCGAACAGGGTAGGAGCCTCGGCTCGGCGCGCGTGGGCCGTGCGATGGTGCTGCTCGCGGAGGCGGACCTCGACCTGCGCGGCCGGTCGGCCCTACCGGGGCCGGCGGTGCTCGAGGTGCTGGTCGGGCGGCTCAGCAGGCTCGGCTCGGGACGCCGGGCACCAACCCGGTCGAGGGGCGCGAGAACGACGCGTGCGCGCACGCGCGGTTAAAGGCGTGCGCATGGGCGATCGGCGAGTCGAGAAATCCGCTAGTTGCTCGACACCTGGCGGAGGGCTCGACTCGTCCGGTCGGTCTGTCCGCGCACGTTCTCAGCCTCAGGCGACCGGCGGGTCGGTGGCCTGCTGGCCTGCGTCGGAGACGTGCTCGGTCCAGCGCGTGCCGTCCCAGTAGCGAAACTCGTGACGGCGGCTCGGGTCCGGCTGCCACGAAGGAGGCGCCTCACCCGCAGCCGCGGCGGGCCCTGCCCAGCGCGCTTCGGGAGGACCCTGGCCAGCTCCGGGATACGCGGGTGGTGCTCCTCCGGGGTACTCGCCGCCCGGCGCCCCGGTCGCGTAAGGGTCGGCAGGTGGAGTCCCGTAGCCGCCGGGCGCGCCGTACCCGCCCGGCCCCCACGGCGACCCGTAGCCACCTGTGATCTCTCCGGCCCTTTCGGCCGCCACCAGCTTGGGCCGTGCGGCGGCGAGATAGACGATCCCGCTCACTATCGACAGCAGTCCGAACAGCACGAAGAGGACCACTTCCAGCGTGATCCACATCGCCTTGTTGGAGCCTGCCTGCTTCCACTGCCACGCCGGCCGCCTGATCATGTCCACGAGGATGAAGACGAAGAAGACGAGCGACACGAGCCCGAGGACGAGGATCCCCCCACCGAACGCCATGGCAGCCAGAAGCGTCATACCGAGTCCTCCACCCTAGGAGGCCGAGCCTAGGGCTGCGCGCTCACTCCTCGGCGTCGCCGGCGCCAGCAGCGCCATCGGCGCCGGTGGCGGCCTGGAGCGCGCCCACTCGGCGCATGAGCCTCGACTTGCGGTTGGCGGCCTGGTTGCGGTGGATGACCCCCTGGGCCGCCGCCTTGTCGATCCTCTTGACGGCTAGGCGCAGCGCCTCGCCGGCGTCGGCAACGCCTTCCTCGAACGCGCCGACGGCTCGCTTGGTGCGTGTGCGCATCTCGCTACGGACCGACTTGTTGCGCACACGACGACGCTCGTTCTGGCGGTTCCGCTTGATCTGGCTGCGGATGTTGGCCACGGGTCGAAAATGGTAGCAGGTACGCTCCAAGCACCGTGCTCGGCACTTCCCGAATCAGAAATTTCTCCATCATCAGCCACGTAGACCACGGGAAGTCGACCCTGTCCGACAGGATCTTGGAGCTGACCGGTGCGGTCGACCCCCGCCTCATGAGAGAGCAGTACCTCGATTCGATGGACATCGAGCGCGAGCGGGGCATCACCATCAAGGCGCAGAACGTTCGGGTGCACTGGAAGGACCACGTGCTTCACCTCATCGACACGCCGGGGCACGTCGATTTCGGCTACGAGGTCAGCCGGTCGCTCGCTGCTTGCGAGGGTGCGGTCCTGCTCGTGGACGCCTCCCAGGGGATCCAGGCTCAGACATTGGCGACTTCGTACCAGGCGATCGAGCACGACCTCGAGATCGTCGCCGTCCTCAACAAGATCGACCTTCCCGCGGCCGACCCCGAGCGCTGCGCTTCGGAGATCGAGCGGGTCCTCGGGATCGGCTCGGCGAGCATCCTGCGCATATCGGCAAAGACAGGTGAGGGCGTGGCCGACCTGCTCGACGCCGTGGTCGCCCGCGTACCCCCGCCGACAGGGGAGACCGATCGGCCACTGCGGTCGTTGATCTTCGACTCCTCCTACGACCAGTACAGGGGGGTCGTGAGCTCGGTGCGCGTGATGGAGGGCGTCCTGCGGTCGCGAGCGCGCGTGCGCTACATGCAGGCGGGACAGCTTCAGGAAGTGGAGGAGATAGGTGTACGTACCCCTGATCCGCAACCGG
>DATKIB010000036.1:0-17299 GCA_035509915.1 Acidimicrobiales bacterium
GCCGAGCTCGAGTCCCTGTGGCTCCTCCTCGAGGTCCGCCACGAGGCTGACGAGGGACCGCAGGGTGTCGCCGGCGGACGCCAGCGCCTCTCGCGGCGTGAGCGACCCGTCCGTCTCGATGTCCAGCACCAGGCGGTCGAAGTCGGTGGACTGCTCGACCCGGACCTGCTCGATCGAGAAGGCCACCCTCCTCACCGGGGAGAAGATCGAGTCGACCGGGAGGACTCCGATGGTGGCCGACCGCTTGTTGCGCTCAGCGGATGCGTACCCACGTCCGCGTTCCACCGTCACGTCCATCGCCAGGCGGCCCTTCGCGTTCAATGTCGCGATCTGCAGCTCCGGATTGAGGATCTCGACGTCGGCGGTCAGCTGGAGGCTGCGGGCCGTCACGTCGGCAGGCCCTCTCTCGTCGCACCGAAGCGTCACCGGCTCGTCGCTGTGCACCCTCAGGACCAGGTCCTTCAGGTTCAAGATGATGTCGGTGACGTCCTCCTTGACCCCGGGCAGGGTGGTGAACTCGTGGAGCGCGTCGTCGAAGCGGACCTGGGTGACGGCCGCTCCGGGTATTGCGGACAACAGAGTCCGCCGGATCGAGTTGCCCATGGTGTGCCCGAAGCCTGGCTCGAGCGGCCCTATGGCGAAGCGCTGCCGGCTGAGCTCCTCCTCTCCGAGGATCTCGACGGTGGGTCGCTGGATGATGAGCATTCGGTCGGCTCCTGATTGGTGCTGTGTGGTTGTCCTGGATCCTGCAGTATCTGATCGACGTGCTCGTGCCGGTCGGCACGAAGGGTCACTTCGAGTACAGCTCGACTATGAGCGACTCTCGTATCGGCTCGTCGATGTGCTCGCGCTGGGGTAGCGAAGCAATTCGGACCTCTGTGCGCGTCTCCCCGGCCTCGAGCCACAGGGGCAGGGGCCGGTCGAGTGTGTCGAGGTTCCTGCGGACGAAGTACATCTCACGCGAGGAGGGCTTGATGGCCACCACGTCCCCCTGGCGCACCCGGTAGCTCGGGATCGTGACCCGCTTGCCGTTCACGAGGACGTGGCCGTGGCGCACCCACTGACGCGCCTGGGCCCGGCTGGCGCCCCACGTCGCCCGGAAGGTCACGTTGTCCAGCCGCAGCTCGAGGAGACGCAACAGGTTCTCCCCGGTCACTCCCGACTGGCGAGTCGCCTCCGCGTAGACGTTGCGGAACTGGCGCTCCAGCAAGCCGTATATGCGGCGGGCCTTCTGCTTCTCGCGAAGCTGGGCGAGGTACTCCGAGCCTTGCCGCATCCGGTCGCGCCCGTGCTCCCCAGGAGGGTACGCGCGGCTGTGGCGGTCGGTCACCGCTTCGCTGACAGGGCACTTCAGCGAGTAGCAGCGCTCCCCCTTCAAGAAGAGCTTGGTCCTCTCCCGCCGGCACAAACGGCAGACGGGACCGGTGTATCGAGCCATGTCGGTACCTTGACCTATACCCGGCGCCGCTTCTTCGGGCGGCAGCCGTTGTGGGGGATCGGGGTGACGTCCTTGATCCCGGCAACCTCGATGCCCGTGGCGGCGAGGGACCTGATGGCCGTCTCACGGCCCGAGCCGGGGCCGCGCACGAGGACGTCGACCTTGCGCACCCCGTGCTCCATGGCTCTGCGTGCAGCCTGCTCGGCAGCGAGCTGGGCCGCGAAGGGAGTCGACTTGCGCGACCCCTTGAATCCGACGTTGCCCGCGGACGCCCACGCGAGAACGTTCCCCTCAGGGTCCGAGATCGAGACGATCGTGTTGTTGAACGAGCTCTTGATGTGCGCGACCCCGTAGGTGATGTTCTTCCTCTCGCGCTTGCGCGGCCGTCGTGCGGTGGCCGACTTGGCAGATTTGGCGGACTTGGTGGCCCTGGGCATCAGTGCTTCCGGACCTTCTTCTTGCCGGCCACGGTCTTCTTCGGGCCCTTGCGGGTCCTGGCGTTGGTGTGGGTCCGCTGGCCGTGCACAGGGAGTCCCTTGCGGTGCCGGACACCCTCGTAGCTGCCGATCTCCATCTTCCGCTTGATGTCCTGGGCGACGTCGCGACGCAGGTCACCCTCGACCTTCAGGTTGGAGTCGATGTACGAGCGGAGCCTCACGACCTCTTCGTCGGTGAGATCGCGCACCCGGGTGTCGGGGCTCAGGTCGGTGCTCGAGATGATGTGCTGAGCCTGGGTCCGGCCCACCCCGTAGATGTAGGTGAGCGAGACCTCGAGCCGCTTCTCCCTCGGTATGTCAACTCCGGCGATTCGTGCCAATTGGTCGTCCTCTCCTGGCTCAGCCCTGGCGCTGCTTGTGCCGTGGGTTCTCGCAGATCACCACGACGCGGCCGTTGCGCCTGATCACCTTGCACTTCTCGCACATCGCTTTCACGCTCGGTCGCACCTTCATCGTCTGTCCTCTCGAGCCCCTCTGTGTCCCTTGCGGGACGCTGCCGGCCTCACTTGTAGCGGTAGGTGATCCGCCCACGGCTCAGGTCGTACGGGGTGATCTCCACTTGGACGCGGTCCCCGGGCAGGATCCGGATCCTGTGCATCCGCATCTTGCCCGAGCTGTGGGCAAGGACCCGGTGGCCGTTCTCGAGCTCGACACGGAACATCGCGTTCGGCAGCGGCTCGACGACCGTCCCTTCGAGCACGATCGCGTCCTCCTTCGGTTTCGGCAGGTGACTCCTCCTAGTCCTTCTCCTGTGGGCACACCGCGACTGGGACGCAGGTGCCATTTGCGCCGCCCGCCGTGCCCACGAGACGGTCACGGCTCGTCGCAGACGACCTGGCGGGGCGCGACCGAAGTCCCAGCCCGACGGGCCGACCCATTAGCATAGCGGCTCCTCCGGGCAGCCGGCACAGGCCGCTCGTCGGGGCCGCCGGCCGACCACCCTCGCAAGTCGTCCCCCGAGTCACGGGAGGGTGAGCACCTCGGGCCCGTCGTCGGTGACGGCGATCGTGTGCTCGAAATGGGCCGAGAGGCTGTGGTCCTCGGTCACCACGCTCCAGTTGTCCTCGAGCAGGCGGGTCCCCGGGCCCCCGGCGTTGACCATGGGCTCCACGGCGAAGACCATCCCGCTCTTGAGCAGCGGTCCCCCCGTGCCCGGCCAGTAGTTGGGTACCTGCGGCTCCTCGTGCATGGCGGTGCCGATGGCGTGGCCCACGTACTCCCTCACGACCGAGTACCCGGCGGCCTCAGCTACCCCCTGCACCGCCCGGCCTACCTCGTGGAGCCGATTGCCGGGGCGCAGCTCGTCTATCCCCGCCCAGAGGCTGCGCTCGGTGACCTCGAGCAGCCTGACGGTCTCGGCCGGCACGGTCCCGACCGTCATCGTGAAGGCAGCGTCCGCGTGGTACCCCTCGACGATGGCCCCACAGTCGATGGAGAGGATGTCCCCCTCCTCGAGCACGTACGCGCCGGGGATCCCGTGGACGATCATGTCGTTTGGGGAGGTGCATATCACCGCTGGGAACCCCCGGTAGTTCAAGAAGTTCGACCTGGCTCCCCGGACCCGCAGCACCTCGCGCGCGACAGCGTCGAGCTCTGCCGTGGTGACACCGGGCTTCGCGGCCTCACGGGTGGTCGCGTGCATCTCGGCGACCACCTTCCCCGCTCGGCGCATCTTGGCGATCTCGTCGGGTGTGCGCCTCACCGGGATGCCCCCCAGTGGTTCCGTTGTTCCTCGACGACGCGGATGATCCGGCGCAGCACCGCGTCAGGAGAGCCCACTCCGTTGACCTCGGTCAGCTGCCCGCGCTTGGCGTACCACTCGATGAGCGGAGCCGTCTGCCGCTCGTAGAGCTCGAGCCGGCGCCTGATCGCCTCCTCGGTGTCGTCCTCGCGCTGGATGACCTCCCCACCGCAGACGTCGCACGTCCAGTTGACCCTTGGCGGAGAGGACACCGAGTAATTGGCCCCGCAGTCGATGCAGACGCGGCGGCTCGCCAGGCGGCGCAGGACCTGCGCGGTCGGCACCTCTATGTCCACGGCGATGTTGATGTCGCCAGGCGCCATGAGCGCGGCGAGCGCCTCGGCCTGTCGCGTGGTGCGCGGGCACCCGTCGAGGATGAAACCACGCGCTCTGGCGTCCGGCTCGGCGAGGCGCTCGGCGACCATCTCCATTATCAAGTCGTCACCGAGCAGCTCGCCGCTCTCCATGGTTTCTTTCACCTTGAGACCCAGGTCGGAGCCGGTCTTGACCGCGGCGCGCAGCATGTCCCCCGTCGACACGTGAGGGACCACGTAGTGATGGGACAAGCGGACGCATTGCGTTCCCTTGCCGGCCCCCTGTTTGCCGAGGACCACTAGCCTGACGCCTGGTACCACCCCGGCTACTTCAGGAAACCCTCGTAGTTGCGCATCATGAGCTGGCTGTCGATCTGCTTCATCGTCTCCAAGGAGACGCCCACGGCGATCAGGAGGGTGGTCCCGTAGAAGGGATAGGCGCTCAGGTGCCAGAGCGCCATGAGCAGCGACGGAAGCACCGCTACCACCGCCAGGTAGAGCCCACCGGGCACGGTGATGCGGTTCAAGATGCGCGACAGGTAGCGCTCGGTCGGCTGTCCTGGACGGATACCGGGCACGTATCCACCCTGTTTGCGGATGATGTCGGCCTGCTGGTGCGGGTCGAATGCCACGTAGACGTAGAAGAAGGTAAAGGCGAAGATGAGCACTCCGTAGGAGAGGACGTACAAGAGGCTCGTCGGCTGGATGTGGTTGTTCACGAAGGTCCGAAAGCCGAGCCAAGGGACGATGTTCGACAGCAGCACCGGGATGTAGAGCAGCGAGCTGGCAAAGATGATCGGGATCACGCCCGACTGGTTGACCTTGAGCGGTATGTAGGTGGACGAGCCGCCGTACATGCGCCGGCCGACGACTCGTTTTGCGAACGTCACCGGGATACGCCGCTGGCCCTGCTCCATGAAGACGACCCCCACGATCAGGACCAACGTCAGGCCGACGATCACCCCGAATTTCAGGTCGCCGCCCTGGGCCAGGACGGCAGCACCGCCTGCCGGGATCCCCGCCACCACGTTGGCGAAGATGATGATCGACATGCCGTTGCCTATCCCCCGCTGGGTGATCAGCTCTCCGAGCCACATGACGAAGGCGGTGCCGGCGGTGAGGGTCAGGCAGATGAAAGCTCCTCGGTAGAGCGTGAAGTTCGGGATCAGGTCGATCTTGGTCGACCCTCCGATCAGCCCCTGGGCCCCGGTGTGGAAGACGTAGACGAGACCGGCGGATTGCAGCAGCGCGAGACCGATCGTGAGGTACCTGGTGGTCTGGGTCAGCTTCTTCTGGCCCACCGCCCCCTGGTCACGCCACTCCTCGAGCTTCGGTATCACCGTCGACAGGAGCTGGATGATGATCGAGCTGGTGATGTAAGGCATGATCCCCAGCCCGAAAAGCGCCATCCGCAGCAGTCCGCCCCCCGAGAACAGGTTCAAGAAGCCGAGGACGCCGGCCTTGCCCGCCTCGGCCTCCAGCGTCTGGACCTCCTTGATCGAGACGAAGGGGACGATGAGGTTCGCCCCGAGCTCGTAGAGACCGATGACGACCAGCGTGAAGATGACCTTGTTGCGCAGGTCGGGAACCTTGAAGATGTTCTTCAGGCTCGAGAGCATCGCCCCTCCCCTCCCAACGCCGGCCGGCCCCAGAGGCTAGCGGTTCGTGAGCGCATTTCCCCTCGCGGGAGGGCGGCCGTGCCCGAACGGCGGCGGCAGCACCTCCACGGTTCCCCCGGCTGACTCGATCCGACTGCGCGCCGCGGCACTCAGCGCGTGGGCCTTCACATGAAGTGGTCTGTGCAGCTCGCCTCGTGCGAGCACCTTGACCAGGGAGCCCTTCTTCACGAGGCCCGCCGAGGCGAGCGACTCGGGCGAGGCCTCGTCGCCCGAGAACGCCTCGAGGGTGTCGAGGTTCACCACCGCGTAGGAGACCCGGAACGGGTTGCGGAAGCCCTTGAGCTTGGGGATCCGCTGGGCGAGCGGCAACTGGCCTCCCTCGAACCCGGGCTTCACGTTGTCTCGCGCCCCGGTGCCCTTCATCCCGCGGCCTGCGGTCTTCCCCCGGCGGCCGCCCTTGCCTCGTCCCACCCGCCGGCGGGCGGTGTTCGACCCGGCGGGCGCCCTCAGATCGTGCAGCTTCATCAAGAATCCTCTCCCGAGCCCTCGTCCTCGGCTGCCCCCTGCGCTTTGGCCGGCTTCGCTGCCCCGGGGGCCCCGGTGGCCTTGGCGCTCTTCGCTGCGGACGGAGCTTTGGTGGCCTTGGCCGTCTTCGCGGCGGCCGGGCTCTTGGTGGTCTTCGCGCTCTTGGCTGCCGACGGAGCCTTGGCGGTCTTCGCCGGTGCCGGTGCCGGTGCCGGTGCCGGTGCCGGTGCCTCGGTGGCTGTCGCGCCCGCCGCGGCCTTGGTGGTCTTGGCTGTGGCCGGGGCGGCCTTCGTCGCCGCCGAAGACGGGGCCGTCGCGCGGGCTTCGGATCGCCTCGCGGGGCGCGCGGCCGGCTCGGAGGTGTCCGGCTGGGATACGTCGACGAGGTGCGAGACGCGCGAGATCATCCCGCGCACCGACGCGCAGTCCGGGAGGACCCTGGAGCGCCCTATCCCGCGCAACCCGAGGGCCCGCAGGGTGGCACGGTGCTTCGGCTTGGTGCCGATCCCCGAGCGGACTTGAGTGACCCTGAGGTGTGAGCCGCCCGCCTGGTCCGCGGCGGTCACGTGTTGACCTCCGTGAAGAGGTCCGAAGCACGCTGACGCTCCCGGTACGCGCGCAGTACTCCTTTCGGCACCAGCTGGTCCGCAGGCTTGCCGCGCAGGCGCGCGAGCTGCTCGGGACGCACGAGCGACTTGAGACCTGCGATCGTGGCGTGCGCCACGTTGATCCCGTTGGAAGAGCCCAGCGACTTGCACAGCACGTCCGATATTCCCGCCATCTCGAGGATGGACCGGGCGGCGCCGCCGGCGATCACGCCGGTGCCCGGTGCTGCCGGCTTGAGCATGACCCGGCCCGCGCCGGCCTCGCCGATAATCGGGTGGGTGATGGTGGACCCGGCGAGGGGGACGTCGAACATGTTCTTCCTCGCCTCCTCGATCCCCTTCTGCACCGCGAGTCCCGCCTCCTTGGCCTTTCCGTAGCCGAGGCCCACGCGCCCGTTGCCGTCCCCCACCACCATCAAGGCGGTGAAGGAGAAGCGCCGGCCGCCCTTTACGACCTTGGCTACTCGGTTCACGCGGATGGTGCGTTCCTCGAACTGTCCGTCGAGCATCGTCAGAACTCCAGTCCTGTCTTGCGTGCCGCGTCAGCCAAAGCGGCTACACGCCCGTGGTAGCGGTAGCCACCCCGGTCGAACACGACGCTGGCCACTCCGGCAGTCCGTGCTCGCTCTGCCACCAGCCGCCCGACGGCCGAGGCCGCGGCGACGTTGCCGCCCGCCGTGCCACGCAGACCGGGCTCCACGGTGGTGGCGGCAGCCAGGGTGCGGCCGGACGAGTCGTCGATCACCTGCGCTGAGATGTGGCGCGCAGAACGGAAAACCGCCAGGCGCGGCCTCTCGGCGGTGCCCGATATCGCCTTGCGCACTCGAGCATGCCTGCGCAGCCGCTGCTGCCTCTTGCGGGCCGGTGAGGACGTCACGGCTACTTGGCCGCCTTTCCAGCCTTGCGTATCACTCGCTCACCTGCGTAGCGCACTCCCTTGCCCTTGTAGGGCTCGGGCTTGCGCAGCTTGCGGATGTCGGCTGCCACTTGACCCACCTTCTCCTTGTCGATTCCCTTCACCACGATCCGGGTCGGTACCGGGACCTCGAAGCTGACCCCCTCGGGGGCTTCGACCACCACAGGGTGCGAGAACCCGAGGGCGAGCTCGACGGTGCCCTGACCGCGCGCGGTAGCGCGGTACCCGACACCGACGATCTCGAGCTCCTTGGAGAAGCCCGCTGTCACCCCGGTCACCATGTTCGCCACCAGGCTCCGGGCCAGGCCGTGCAGTGCCCGGTGCTCGCGTTCGTCGTCCGGACGCTCGACGAGGAGAGTGGAGTCCTCCTGGCGAACGGTGATGGGTGCCGGGAGCGGGCGCGCCAGCGTGCCCTGCGGACCCGCGACCGTCACCAACGGGCCTTCGACGGTGACCGTCACGCCTCCCGGGACTTCGATCGGGGAGCGGCCAACTCGCGACATCAGGCGTCTCCCTGCGCGTGCTCACCAGACATGGCAGAGCACCTCCCCTCCGACGCGCCGCTTTCGCGCTTCGCTGTCGGTGAGGAGCCCCTGGCTCGTGGACAGCACAGCCACTCCCATACCGCCGAGCACACGCGGCATCCGGTCGGCTCGGGCATAGATGCGCAGGCCCGGCTTGGACACGCGGCGCAGACCGGCGATCGTGCGGGTCCTGTCGGGCGCGTACTTGAGCGTGATCTCGAGGACGGACCCGGGACCCTTGGAGGACGGGCTCACGTCGAACCCAGCGATGAAGCCCTCTCGCTGCAGGATGTCGGCCAGGGACACCTTCAGCTTGGACCCGGGCATCTTCACCGTGTCGTGCATGGCCGTGTTTGCGTTGCGAATGCGCGTGAGCATGTCGGCGATGGGGTCGGTCATGGTCATCGGCGCGTACCTCCCCTCACCAGCTCGCCTTCGTGACGCCGGGGACCTCTCCCGCGTGCACCATCACGCGCAGGCAGATTCGGCACAGCCCGAACTGGCGGAAGACCGCCTTGGGCCTCCCGCACCTCCGGCACCTCGTGTAGCCCCGAACCCGGAACTTGGGGGTGCGCTGCTGCTTCTGGATCAGTGCCTTCTTTGCCATTTGTCAGACTGTCTCCTGCCTGAAAGGGAACCCGAACGCGGCGAGGAAGGCGCGGCCCTCCACGTCGCTCTTGGCTGTAGTGCAGATCGTGATGTCCATGCCCCTGGTCACATCGACACGGTCGTAGTCGACCTCGGGGAAGATGAGCTGCTCGGTGACGCCGAAGGTGTAATTGCCCCTGCCGTCGAAAGACGCCGGTGACAGCCCGCGGAAGTCGCGGATCCTCGGGATAGCCAGCGAGATGAGGCGGTCGAGGAACTCCCAGGCGCGGTCGCCGCGAAGGGTTACCTTGGCTCCGATCGTCATGCCCTCGCGCAGCTTGAAGTTGGCGATCGACCGCCTTGCGCGGGTGATGGCCGGCTTCTGGCCGGTGATCACCTCCAGGTCGCGGACCGCTCCCTCCACGAGGGAGGGCTGCTGCGTCGCCTTGCCGACGCCCATGTTCACGACGATCTTCTCTAGGCGAGGGACCTGCATCACGTTCGAGAGGCCCAGCTCCCTCTGCATCTCGACGCGAAGGGTGGACAGGTAACGCTCCTTCAAGCGAGGCCGGCCTCCCGTGGCCGTCGTGGTCGTCACAGCTCCGTCCCGCACTTCCGGCAGATCCTGACCTTCCGGCCGGTCTCGTCGAAACGAATGCCGATGCGAGTCGGGCCGTCGGAAGGACAGACGATTGCCACCGCTGAGGCTGGCAGCGGCATGTCCTTGTCGATGATCCCCCCCTGCATCGTGGCCCCGCGCGGTTTCGCGTGCCGCTTCGCGAGGTTGGCTCCGTCGACGATGACCTTGCCCTCAGCGGGCATGGCCACCATCACCTGACCCCTCTTGCCACGATGCTTGCCGCTCAGGACCTCCACCGTGTCGCCCTTCCGAATCCTCATCACAGCACCTCCGGCGCGAGAGAGACGATCCGCATGAACTTCTTGTCCCGCAGCTCGCGACCCACCGGCCCGAAGATGCGCGTGCCACGGGGCTGCTGCTGCTCGTTTATGAGTACGGCTGCGTTCTCGTCGAAGCGGATGTAGCTACCGTCGGGACGGCGCTTCTCCTTGGCCGTCCGGACGACCACGCACCGGACCACCTCGCCTTTCTTCACGGCGGCACCGGGAATCGCGTCCTTCACCGTGGCCACGAAGATGTCTCCGATGCTTGCGTAGCGACGACGGGAGCCGCCGAGCACCTTGATGCAAAGAACTTCGCGAGCGCCCGAGTTGTCGGCCACCTTCAGCCGGGACTCCTGCTGGATCATCGTGCACGCTCGACTATCTCGGTGACGCGCCATCGCTTCGTCTTCGACAGGGGGCGGGTCTCCATGACGCGCACGCGGTCACCGGTGTGCGCCTCGTAGCCTCCGTCCTCGGCGTAGAGCTTCTGGGTGCGCTGCACCGTCTTGCCGTACCGGGCGTGACGCACCCGTTCGGTCACCGCTACCACGACGGTCGAAGTCATCTTGTCCGACACGACGAGTCCCTCGCGCACCTTGCGCACGACGCGGCGCGCCGGCAAAGAGGTGGTCTCTTCCGCCATCAGTCGTCCTCCTCCTCGTCCTCTTCCTCGTCCAGCTCCGCCTCGTCGAGCTCGCCGGCTTCGATGTCCTCCGCCTCGAGGTCCTCAGGCTCCTGGTCCACTTCCTCGCGCGCACGGCTCCCCTCCGGGGGAACCTTCAGCAGGTGCACCGGCGCCTCCAGACCCTCTGCGAGGGCTATCTCGCGCTCGCGCAGCAGTGTGAGCGCCCGTGCCACGTCGCGACGCACCTCCGAGAGGCGTGCGGTGTTGTCCAGCTGGCTCGTGGCCAGCTGGAACCTGAGGTTGAGCAGCTCCCGACGGTACTCAGACAGTCGGCTCGCGAGCTCTTCGTCGTCGAGCTGTGCCAGCTCCGAGGCGCTCGGCATCGTCAGACCTCGACCTCTCCTGCGCCATGGGTACCTGCGCGGACCACGAACCGTGCCTTGCACGGGAGCTTCTGGATGGCGCGCTCCATCGCCGCGCGTGCCAGGTCGCGGTCGACCCCGGCAAGCTCGAACAGGATCCGCCCGGGCCGCACGACCGCGACCCAGTGCTCCGGGTTGCCCTTGCCCGAGCCCATGCGGGTCTCGGCGGGCTTCTGTGTCACCGGCTTGTCCGGGAAGATGCGTATCCAGACCTTGCCGCCTCGCTTCACGTGACGGGTCATCGCGATACGGGCGGCCTCGATCTGGCGCTGCGTGAGCCAAGCCGGCTCCATCGCTTGGATCCCGAAGTCGCCGAAGTTGATGGCGGTGCCGCCCTTTGCGGAACCCGTCAGGCGGCCGCGCTGCTGCTTGCGGTGCTTGACCTTGCGCGGCATCAACATCAGTCCGCCTCCTTGCGGAAGTGCGGCGTCTCGTGGTGCTCGGTGCGCGTGCGGCGCTCGATCTCCTCCTCTTCGGCCAGGAGGCGTTCGAGGTCGTCGGGCTCCCCAGGCGCCGGCGCCGAACCCGGCAGGGCCGAGACGACGGGCTCCTCCTCCAGCGCGGCCGGGGCCGTGGCGGGGACGCTCCCCGGCTCCCCCTGCTCGGCGCGGCGGCGCCCGCCGCCGGCGGTGACCAGCCGGCGCGGGCCGGCCTGGCCGGAGGTCTCGCCGGCGGCCATGGCAGCCTCCTTCGAGATCTTCTCCTCGGACGACAAACGGTAGGGAAGGATGTCGCCCTTGTAGATCCAGACCTTCACGCCGATGCGCCCGGACGTGGTACGGCCCTCGCGAAACCCGTAGTCGATGTCGGCGCGCAGGGTGTGGAGGGGTACCCGGCCTTCGCGGTAACCCTCCTTCCGCGCCATCTCCGACCCTCCGAGGCGGCCGGAGCACTGGACGCGCACCCCCAGGGCACCCGCTTTCATCACGGTCTGCACCGCCCGCTTCATCGCCCTGCGGAAGGCGACGCGGCGAGCGAGCTGGTCGGCGATGCTCTGGGCGATCAGCGCGGCGTCGAGCTCGGGCTGCTTGATCTCCTGGATGTTGAGCTGGATCCGGTTCCGCAGGCCGGTGATCTCCTCGATCTTCTTCCTGAGGCGGTCCGCCTCCGACCCCCGGCGGCCGATCACGATCCCCGGGCGGGCAGTGTGGACGTCGACCCGCAACCGGTCCCTGGTCCGCTCGATCTCGATACGGCTCACCGCCGCGGTCTCGAGCTGCGAGGTCAGGTAGTCACGGATCTTCCAGTCCTCTACGACGAATTCGCGGTAGTTGCGCTCCTCGAACCAGCGTGACTTCCAATCGGTCGTCACCCCGAGCCGGAAGCCGTACGGATTTACCTTCTGGCCCATCTCAGTCGCTCTCCTCTTCGGGGTCCGGCTCCTCGGACTCGTCGGTCTCCTCGGCGTCCTCCTCGGTGTCCTCGACGACATCCTCGGTGCCCTCGACGGCGTCCTCGTCGGTGTCCTCGAAGACGTCCCCTGTGTCCTCTTCGGCCACGTCCAGGTCCAGGTCCTCGGCCTCGGCCCCGATCGGCTCCTCGATCTCCTCGGGCTCGGCGGCGGCGTCCACCGCGCGTCGCGAGGCAGCCACCCGCCTCGAGCGCAGCGCTGTGCTGCGGTCGGCCTCCCGGGCACGACGCCGGGCGATTCGGTCGTCGGGTAGACGGGACACGATGACGGTGATGTGGCACGAACGCTTCCGGACGCGCGTGGCGCGTCCTCTCGCCCTCGGGCGGAAGCGCTTCATGGTCGTCCCCTCGTCGGCATAGCACGCCGACACGTAGAGCTCCTCGGGGTCGAGCAAGTCGTTGTTCTTGGCGTTGGACACGGCCGAGCCGAGGACCTTCTGTACCACGCGTGCCGCCTCGCGAGGCGTCGAGCGCAGGATCTCCTCCGCCAGGTCGACGTCGCGGCCCCTGATCAGGTCCAGCACTTCGCGGGCCTTGTACGCCGACATCTTGTAATGGCGCAATACCGCCCGCGTGCCGGACACCTCGTTGGTCTTCGTCCCGGGCACGTCAGCGCCTCGCCTGTCGTTCCTGGCCGGCGTGGTAACGGAAAGTGCGGGTGGGCGCGAACTCGCCCAGCTTGTGCCCCACCATCGATTCGGTCACGTACACCGGCACGTGCTTGCGGCCGTCGTGGACCGCGATCGTGTGGCCCACCATGTCCGGGATGACCGTCGAGCGGCGGGACCAGGTCTTGATCACCCGCTTCTCGTTGGACGCGTTCAGGGCGTCCACCTTCTTGAGCAGGTGGTCGTCCACGAACGGACCCTTCTTCAAGCTACGCGGCATTCGATCCTTCCCGTTGCACCCTCATCGCCGTCCGCCCCTCGTGCGGCGGCGTCGCACGATCATCTGGTCCGACGGCTTGTGGCGCCGGCGCGTGCGCCCCTCGGTCTTTCCCCAGGGCGACACGGGATGCCTGCCTCCCGACGACTTCCCCTCGCCACCACCAAGCGGGTGGTCCACGGGGTTCATCGCGACCCCGCGGGTCTGCGGTCGGACCCCCTTCCAGCGGTTGCGCCCGGCCTTCCCGAGGTCCACCAGCTCCGCCTCTGCGTTGCCCACCTCGCCCAGGGTGCCCCGGCAGTCGATCGGCACCCGCCGCATCTCGGTCGAGGGCAGGCGAAGGGTGGCGAAGAGCCCCTCCTTGGCGACGAGCTGCACGCTCATCCCCGCGCCGCGAGCGATCTTTCCCCCTTGGCCCGGCCGCAGCTCGACGTTGTGGAGCGTGGAACCGACCGGCACGTACCGCAGCGGGAGAGCGTTGCCCGGGCGGATCTCCGATCCCTGGCCGCTGTGGAGCACGTCGCCGACCGACACCTGACCGGGGGCGAGGATGTAGCGCTTCTCCCCGTCGTAGTAGTGCAGCAGGGCGATGCGGGCGTTGCGGTTGGGGTCGTACTCGATTGACGCCACCTTGGCGGGGACGCCGTCCTTGTCCCGCTTGAAGTCGATGACTCGATATCGCTGCTTGTGTCCCCCGCCGCGATGACGGGCGGTCTTGCGCCCGTAGCTGTTGCGCCCGCCCGAGCTTGGCTTGGGGGCGAGCAACGACTTCTCCGGCTTTCTCCGTGTGATCTCGGAGAAGTCCGAGACGGACTGGAAACGGCGCCCTGCGCTGGTCGGCCTTCGCTTTCTCAACGGCATCGCGGCCCTCAGCTCCTCTCGAACAGGTCGATCCGGTCGCCCTCGACGAGGGTCACGATCGCCCGCTTGGTCGAAGCGCGCTGCCCGGACGTGTTCGTCCTGCGGTTGCGCCGGAGCTTCCCCTTTCGGTTCATCGTGTTGACCTTCTTGACGCGCACGCCGAACACTTCCTCGACCGCGCGCCGCACGTCGGTGCTCGTGGAATCGGGCGCCACCACGAAGATGTAGGCGCCGTCCTGCATCAGCCCGTAGGACTTCTCCGAGACCACCGGGCGCAGAAGGACATGGGTCGCGTCCCTGGTCACTCGCCCTCCTCGTGTTCACCGGGTTCGACAGGTACTCCGGTCGAGCCGGGGTCCCCGGGTTCGCCGGCCGCCTCGGGCTCGGGCTCGGGCTCGGAGGAGGCCTTTGGTGACGCTCGCCTCGCACGCGCAGGCGCCACCGCCTCGGTCTCGCCCGGGAGGGTGGCGTCGGTGAAGACCACCCAGTCGCTGCGCACCACGTCGTAGGCATTGAGCTCGGCGAGCTGGACGCACTGGACGTCGGGGAGGTTGGCGAAGGACCGGTCGGCGATTCCGTCGTCCGGGCCGAGCACCACTACGACCCTTCCCGTGATGCCGAGCGCTTCGAGGGCGACGACCGCTTGCTTGGTCCGCGGCTCCTCGAAGGCCCAGTCTTCGACCAGAGCCACCTTCTGCTCCGCGGCGCGGTCCGACAAGGCGCAGTGCAGAGCCAGACGGATCATCTTCTTGGGGGTGCGCTGCCGATAGGAGCGGGGCTTGGGCCCGAGCGCTACCCCGCCACCTTCCCACTGGGGAGAGCGGATCGATCCCTGGCGCGCCCTGCCCGTGCCCTTCTGCCGGAAGGGCTTGGCGCCTCCGCCTCGAACCTCGGCGCGCGTACGCGTGGACTGGGTACCAGACCGCGCCCCAGCGAGCTGCGCTGTCACGACCTGGTGGAGCACCGCCATGTTGGGCTCGATGCCGAAGATCTGCGGGTCGAGGACGACCTCGCCGGCGACGGAGCCATCGATGCGTCGGCGCTCGACCGTCCGTCGTTCGGGTGCGGGACGCTCGCGCCTGCGAGTGGCGAGACCCGCGACCACTGAGGCCGCTCCGCTCACGATCGCACCGCCCCGTTAGCGCCCTTCACCGTGTCCCTGAGCACCACCACCGCCCCACGCGGGCCGGGTACCGATCCCTTCACCAGGACCAGCTCTCGCTCTGCGTCGGCGTCGACGACCTCGAGGTTCAACGTCGTGACCTGCCGGCCGCCGGAACGGCCGGCCATCCGGGTGCCGGGGAACACCCGGGCCGGGGTGGCGCACGCCCCGACGGAGCCGGGCGAACGGTGCTTCTTGTGGTTGCCGTGCGAGGCGCCTTGGCCCTTGAAGTTGTGCCTCTTCATGGCACCCGTGAAACCCTTGCCCTTCGACAGCGCGATCGCGTCGACCCGCTCCCCGGCGGCGAGCAGGTCGGCGGTGAGCTGCTGGCCGACCTCGTAGCCGCTCGCGTCGTCGATGCGCAGTTCCACCAGCCGCCGCCCCGGATCGACGCCGGCCGCGTCGAAGTGGCCCTGCTCCGGCCGCGACAACGAGCCGGCTCTGCGCACGCCCCAAGTGACCTGCAACGCCGAGTAACCCTCGCGCTCTGGAACCTTTACCTGCACCACGCGCACGGGCGCGACCTTCAGAACCGTCACCGCCACGGCACGGTTCTGGTCGTCGAAGACCTGGGTCATCCCAACCTTCTCACCGACGATCGCCTTGGTCGCCACGGCTTCGAACCTCGGGTCCTTCCGTCTCTCTCGGGGCGCCCACGCGACTGGTGACAGCGCTGGGCTGCGCGGGTGCGGGCAACGTCACCGGTGCCCTCGCTCGCGTGCCTGGGGGCACGCCAGCGCTCCGCCCGGAGAACCGGAGCGGAGCGCTCGTCAAGTTGTGCTCCGAGGTCCCCGCCGGCTGGCGGCAGGCGCTCGGAGACGTCGGATGTACGGCAGGCCGGCAAACGGCCCGGCGGAGCAGGTTACACGATCCGGCGGGGGACCGCCTTGGCCACCCCCCGGGCGCCCAGGGCGTCACCCTGGGTGGGGCCCTCAGACGTTCTGGATCTTGATCTCTATGTCAACCCCGGCCGGGAGGTCGAGGCGCTGGAGGGAGTCCACGGTCTTCGGCGTCGGCTCGACTATGTCCACCAGGCGCTTGTGCACCCGCATCTCGAAATGCTCGCGGCTGTCTTTGTACTTGTGAGGGGAGCGGATCACGGTGTAGCGGTGCTTCTCGGTTGGAAGGGGTACCGGGCCCTGGACCCGCGCCTGGGTTCGCAGCACGGTCTGGACGATCTTCTCCGTGGACTGGTCGAGGACCTCGTGGTCGTAGGCCTTGAGCCGGATGCGGATCTTCTGTTTGGCTGCGTCGGCCATGGCCCGTCGTTCCCCGCTTCGTCTCTCTGGCCGGCTACTTGATGACCTTGACGACCCGGCCGGAGCCGACGGTGCGCCCACCCTCGCGGATGGCGAAGAGGAGCCCCTCGACCATGGCGATCGGCTTCTGGAGCTCGACGGTCATCTCGGTGTTGTCTCCGGGCATCACCATCTCGGTCCCCTCGGGCAGCGTGATCGACCCGGTGACGTCGGTGGTCCGGAAGTAGAACTGCGGGCGGTAGTTGTTGAAGAACGGCTTGTGCCGCCCACCTTCTTCCTTGGTGAGCACGTAGACCTGGGCGGTGAAGTTGGTGTGCGGGGTGATCGATCCCGGCTTGGCGAGAACCTGGCCGCGCTCGACCTCCTCCTTCTTCGTGCCACGAAGAAGAGCACCGATGTTGTCACCCGCGCGTCCCTCGTCGAGCAGCTTTCGGAACATCTCGACGCCGGTGACGACGGTGGTCTGGGTGGGGCGCAGCCCGACGATCTCCACGTTGTCGCCGACCTTCACGATTCCCTGCTCTACCTTCCCGGTCACGACGGTGCCTCGACCGGTGATCGACATCACGTCCTCGATGGGCATGAGGAAAGGCATGTCGACTGGGCGCTCGGGCTCGGGGATGTAGTCGTCGACCGCGTCCATCAGCTCGATGATCTTCGGAGTCCACTCGGGATCGCCCTCGAGCGCCTTGAGAGCGCTCACTCGCACGACCGGCACGTCGTCGCCGGGGAACTCATAGGTGGTGAGAAGCTCGCGCACCTCGAGCTCTACGAGATCGAGCAGCTCCTCGTCGTCGACCATGTCGGCCTTGTTCAGCGCCACGACGATGTGGGGCACGCCGACCTGGCGGGCGAGCAACACGTGCTCACGGGTCTGGGGCATGGGCCCGTCGGCGGCTGAGACCACGAGGATGGCGCCGTCCACCTGGGCTGCACCGGTGATCATGTTCTTGATGTAGTCGGCGTGGCCCGGCATGTCGACGTGCGCGTAGTGGCGCTTCTCGG
>DATKIB010000037.1:0-51807 GCA_035509915.1 Acidimicrobiales bacterium
GAGAGGGTCGATCTCGAGCGGCATCGCGGAGAGCACCAATAGGCGAGGCGTGCAGGTCTTGGGAGCGCTCACCGGCGCCGCAGCCACCGGCGCCGCCATGTGGACGCCGGCGAGCACGTTGGCCATCGCCACGACAAAGACCAAAAACCCCGCCCGCCGAATCTTCACGCCCACCTCGCCGCCCGATCCCCCGCCGGCAAGAGTCTGCCACGAGCCTCTCCGGTCGCTCCAGTCTTCGTCGACTGGGCTCGCTCCCCGGAGCTGGTGGTACCTTCCGCAGGCGTGCAGTGGGTGGCGAGTGCGAGGCGACGGTGCGCGTGAGGAGCCGGGAGCGGTGAGGCTCGCAAGGCGCCGGCTGCTGGTGGTGGGCGGGGGCACCCGTCACAGCGACGACCCTTCCGCCCCCCTGGGTAATGGCCGGGCGATCGCTCTCCTCGCCGCCCGCGAAGGCGCGTCGGTGGCGGTGACCGACGTCGATGTCGACAGCGCCGAGCTGACGGCCGGCCTGGTCCGTGAGGCGGGGGCGTCCGGGTTTGCCCTGCGTGCCGACGCGGCGGACGCCGACGCCTGCGCCGACGCTGTCTCCTGGGCGGTCGAGGTGCTGGGCGGGCTCGACGCTCTCGTGCTCAATGTGGGCATCGGACTCGGCGCAGGCCTCGAAGGCACCTCCGTCGAGCAGTGGGACACGGTGATGGCGGTCAACGTGCGTGCGCACTTCCTGACCTTGAAGGCAGCGTTCGCGGTGATGGACGAGGACTCCTCGACGGTGCTCGTCTCCTCGGTAGCGGGTCTGCGGCCGGGGAGCGGCATACCTTCCTACGACACCTCCAAGGCCGCGCAGATCGGCCTGATGCGCCATGCAGGCAGGGAGGCCGCTCGCCGCGGGAGTCGTGTCAACGTCGTCGCGCCGGGTCTCATCGACACTCCCCTCGGGCGGCTCGCAACGGCAGGACGGCCGAGCCGAGGGAGGACGCCGGTACCTCTCGGACGCCAGGGCACTGCGGAGGAGGTCGCGAACGTGGTCGTGTTCCTCCTGTCGGATCAGGCCAGCTACGTCACCGGACAGGTGATCGCAGTGGACGGAGGACTGTCGACTTTGCTGTAGCGCGACCTCGTCGCTTCGATCCCAATTAGGGTCGGTGGGCCGCGGTACCCGGGCTCGAGCGGAGCCCGACGGCCGTCGAGCACACCTGGACCGGAGGTGCCTTCTCGAAGTGGACCCGTACATCGTCTTGGGGAGCGCGGTCGTCGGCTTCCTGGTCGGCGTGACAGGGGCGGGTGGCGGCGCGCTGATGACCCCGATGCTCATCCTGCTGTTCTCGGTCAAGCCGTCGACGGCGATCTCGAGCGACCTCGTTGCGGCAGTCGTCATGCGCCCACTCGGCGCCGCCGTGCACCTGCGCCAGGGCACGGTCAACCTGAGGCTCGTCGGCTGGCTAACGCTGGGGTCGGCGCCCATGGCGTTCCTCGGCGCATATCTCCTGCACTTGATGGGCAACTCCGCGGCGGCACAGGACAACGTGCAAAGGGCCCTCGGTGCGGCGCTACTGGTCGGCGCCGCCGCCATGGTCATGCGCTACGTCCTCGACCGCCGCGCCGGGCACACACGAAAGGGGATCGTCCACGACCTGACGGTGAGGCCACTGCCCACCGTCGCGATCGGGATGGTGGGCGGCCTCGTCGTGGGCATAACGTCGGTCGGGTCGGGTTCGCTGATGATCGTCCTGTTGCTGTTCCTCTACCCGGTGCTCGGCGCCGGACAGCTCGTGGGCACCGACCTGACCCAGGCCGTGCCCCTCACCGCGGCGGCGGCCCTGGGAGCGCTCGCCTTCGGGCATGTGGAGCTGTCGGTGACCACGTCGCTGATAGTGGGGAGCGTCCCGGCCGTGCTCGTCGGGTCCTTCCTGTCGTCGAGGGCGCCCGACCGCTACATCCGGCCCGCGATCACGTTCGTGATCCTTGCCTCGGGGCTCAAGTACGCGGGGGTGGGTACCACGACGCTTGGTTGGTCCCTTTGCTGCCTGCTGCTCTTCGCCGCCGTACTGTGGGTGGCCGGAGCCAAGCCCTGGCGGAAGCAAGATCTGTCGGCGGCAACCGCCGACCCGGAGGACACTTCTTGAGCATCGCCACCTTTACGAGGCGTTGGCTTCGGCGGTTTCCCAGGAGGTCAAACCACTAGGCTTCGCCGGCGTGGGTTTCATCTTCAGGAAGTTCCTGGCGGTCCTCAAGCTCCGCAGGGAAAGACGCAACAGGCGGCGGGGCATTCGTTGACTTACACGTACGACCCGGAGCTCGCGGCGATCGTACCTCTGCTCCCCGCTGCCTTCATGGACGACGTGGCAGCCGCTCGCGAGGGGATCGAAACGCTTGCGGCGGCGTTCGCAAGTGACGTCGACGAGTCCGCTTTGGAGATCGAGGACAGGGTGGTGCCGGGGTTCGAGGGAGAGCCCGATGTGCCCGTGCGCCTCTACAGGCCTACACAGGCCGAGCCTGAAGGGCCGGCCCTGCTCTACCTCCACGGTGGCGGTTTCGTGGTCGGGAGCGTGCAGGTCGAGCACGGGGGAGTGGTGGCGCTCGCACAGGAGCTCGGGGTCTTCGTCGCATCGGTCGAGTACCGGCTGGCACCCGAGCATCCGTTCCCGGCAGGCCTCCACGACTGCTACGCGGCGCTGCGGTGGCTGAGCGACGAAGCGACCGACCTCGGGATCGACCGGTCGCGAGTCGCCGTGTACGGGATGTCCGCGGGGGGTGGCCTGGCGGCGGCTCTCGCCCTTTTCGCTCGCGACCGTGGTGGTCCCGCCCTGTGCTTCCAGTTCCTCGCCATTCCCGAGCTCGACGACCGTCTCGAGACCCAGAGCATGCGAACCTTCACCGACACGCCCCTTTGGAACCGTCCCAACGCCGAGCTCAGCTGGGACTACTACCTCGGTTCGCCCCGTCCCGACGAGGTCTCGCCGTACGCGGCGCCTGCGCGAGCCACCGACCTGAGCGGCCTGCCGCCCGCTTACGTCTCGACGATGGAGTTCGACCCGCTTCGCGACGAGGGGATCCTCTATGCGATGTCACTGCTCGCTGGCGGGGTGCCGACCGAGCTGCACTCCTACCCGGGTACCTTCCACGCGTCGTCGCTCGTGACCACTGCGGCGATCTCCCGCCGGATCGCGGCAGAGCAGCTCGAAGTGCTGCGCCGGGCCCTCGGGATGCACCAAGGTTGAATCGACGCTCGTCCGTCAACTCGCAGTAGGCGCTCGTGTCGGGAGGGTGACATCGACAAGGTAAGGCTCGAGATCGATGGGCAGATCGCCACGATCACCAACGCCAATCCCGAGAAGCAGAACGCGTTCGACGACGAGATGGACGCCCGGCTCTTCGAGATCCTCGCGGAGCTGAAGGCACGTCGTGACGTCCGCGCGATCATCTGGCGTGGCGAAGGCAAATCGTGGTCGTCGGGCCGCGACGTCAGCGTCATCGGGTCGCTCAGCGACAAGCGGACCCATCACGAGCTCATGACCGACGGGCACCGCGGCATCCAGCAGATCTGGGACATCGACGCTCCGGTCATCTGTGCCATCCAGGGCTGGGCGATCGGTGGGTCGTTTCAGAGGGCCCTGCTCTGCGACGTTCGCATCGCCGCCCAAGGCACGCGATTCATGCTCCCGGAGCTGCAATATGGAGTCATCCCCGACACAGGCGGGGTGGGCGTCCTCTACGAGATGTGCGGCCACGGTCTAGTGAGCGACATGGTCCTGACGGGGCGCGTCCTCTCCGCCGAGGAGGCGCTCTGCCACGGTGTGGTCTCCAGGGTCGTGCCACCCGGAGAGCTCGACTCTGTGGCAAGGGAGATGGCCGATCGCATCGCGAAGGCGCCAGCGGTCACGGTGAAGATGGCCCGGCGCGTGGTCGCGAGGCTCGCGCAGCCACAGCTCCGGGCTTCGATGGGCGACGAGGTGATCTACCAGACGTTCGTCAACAAGAGCGAGGACCTCACAGAGCTGCGATCGGCCCGGGCCGAAGAGCGCGAGCCCCACTACCGGGGAAGCTGACCGAAGGAGCCGACGGGCATGGCAAGGACGACCGGGCTCCCGCAGCCGCCTCCGCTGGGGGAGAGAGCGCTTCCCGCCGGAACTTTCGACGGGGTTGCGGTGCTCGTGACGGGCGGCGGCACGGGCCTGGGAAAAGCGATAGCCACGGAGTTCGCCCGGCTCGGAGCATCGATGGTGATAGCGAGCCGAAGCAGCGAGCACCTCCAGGCCGGGGAGGAGGCGATGAAGGCGCTGGGTGCGCCGGTCGTGGTCCTGACTTGCGACATCCGTGACCCTGGGTCGATCGCGGAGGTGTTCGACGCCGCCACCGACACCTTCGGGCTGCCCGGGGTGCTCGTGAACAACGCCGC
Source organism: Acidimicrobiales bacterium (assembly GCA_035509915.1). GTDB lineage: Bacteria > Actinomycetota > Acidimicrobiia > Acidimicrobiales > UBA8190 > Bog-564. The sequence continues at coordinate 4,394 of DATKIB010000037.1, forward strand.
GGCCAACTTCCCGGTGCCGGCGGAGGACATGTCGCCCAATGCCTGGCGAACCGTGGTCGACATCACCCTGAACGGCACGTTCCTCTGCTCGCGTGAGTTCGCCAGACGTCACCTGAAGGAGGAGTCGCCGGGATCCATCATCAACGTCGGCGCTTCCTATGCCTGGACCGGCGGGCCGGGGTTCGCCCACTCAGCAGCGGCGAAGGCAGGGGTCAAGAACCTGACCGAGACCCTGGCAGTCGAGTGGGGTCCTTACGGCATCCAGGTCAATGGTCTCGTGCCAGGGCTCTTCCCCCACGAGGACATGACAGCCGACATCCAGGAGAACCTCGGCCGGACCAGCGACAAAGACGCCTGCCAGCCGGCGCTACGTGTGGGACAGCGCCAGGAGCTCGGTTGGGCGGCCACGTTCCTCGCATCTCCGTACGCTCGCTTCATCTCGGGGCACATGCTCGTGGTGGATGGTGCCAACTGGCAGAGGCGCAGCCTCACCAACCCACCGGTCGTGTCGGTTCGCGAGCAGATGGGGCGCGACCCGTTCGAGGGATGAGCCCAGCGCGACGTATCCGCGCCGCCTCGGGAGCTTGGTCTCGTGCCCTCAGGTGTGTTCCGCGCCCGGAGGTATCTCGAGGATCGCCTTGGCGGATGCCAGCTCGTCGATCTGCTCGTCCGTGAAACCGGCTTCGCGCATCAGCTCGCGGGTGTGCTCTCCGCACATGCTCGGCCCGCGCTGGACCACGCCCGGGGTGGCGCTGAAGTTGACGAGGAGCCCAGGGTCCTCGAAACGACCCACGGCACCTGAGCGTGTCTCCGCGACGAGCTGGAGCTCCCTCGCTTCGGGGTCGTCGAAGATGGCCCGGAAGAACTCCTCGTCGACCACCTCCACGGGCACGCCCGCCTCGTCGAGCATGCCGAACCAGTCGGTCGCGGTCTTCTGGCCGAACCTGTCCTCGAGGAGGGCGGCCGCCTTGCTCGGATCCTCGAGCGCCGAAGCGGTCTCTCCTACCGCCAGGGCGAGGGCGGTCCTTTCTTGCGGGCTGACGGCGGCGACGAACAACCAGCTGTCGTGACCGCACTCGTAGAGACGGTAGAAGGGTGACAATCCATACTGGTGTAGGTCGACGTGCGCCCAGTCGGCCGGCGTGCCGTCGGCGTAGATCCACGCGTAGGAGGTGTGCAGGAGGCCGGCGCACACGATCGACGTGCTCACCGCCTGCCCCTGGCCCGTGCGCTCACGGTGGTACAGGGCGGCGGTGATGGCGATCGCCGCGAGGAGCGCGTTGCCGGTGTCTCCCATGTTGGAACGGCTCCACAGGGGAGGGTTCCCAGCGTCGCAGGCACCGTCCTCCCACTCTGCGCCCGTGAGCGCGGAGGCGGTCTGGTCGGTGCCCGGCAGCTCCGAACGCGACCCCTTCTCGTACCCGCGAGTGTTGCAGTAGACCAGCCGGGGGAACCGCGCGTGCAACGTGTCGAAATCGAGGCCGAGGCGCGCAGCGGCGCCAGGCCTCCAGTTGGTGGTTACCACGTCCGCACTCTCGAGGAGCCTGTCGAGCACGGCGCGACCATCTGTGTGCTTGAGGTCGAGCGCGATGCTGCGCTTGCCGCGGTTGCTCCCGAGCCCCATGTGCGTGCCCGTCCAGTACCCGTCGTAGAGGGCGTCCACCTTGAGGACGTCGGCGCCGAGGTCGGCAAGCACCCGCCCAGTGAAGGGCCCCGCCACGCCCAGCCCGAGATCCAGCACGCGCACGCCTTCCAGCGGGTGCGCGAGCGCTTCTCCTCCTCCACGCACTGGCTCGCTCTCGGGCTTCCGGAGGGAGCCGAACTCGCCTGGCACCGCCGCCGCCGGCGCCCCGGCGCTCGGCGAGGGCCCGGTCACCGCCCCTGGCGTAGACGAGAACTCGAGCACGTTGCCCACGTGGCGGATCCGGCCCACCTCGGGGTCGTCCACCTCAATCACACACCCGTCGGAGAGGAAGGAGTCGTCGGCAAGCGCCTCGGCGGGTGAACGGACCAGAGAGACACCCATCCGCGCCTCGGCCCCAGCTCGGACCCACTGCGCCGACGGGAACCTTGCGAAGGCCTCTTTGAGCAGGGGGTGGACGAAGATCCCCGTCAACAGCCCGTCGGGTTCCATCGACATGCGGTCGGGATCGTCTCGGTACTCGCCTTCTGGAGGCACGTGCTCGAGCTCGTCCCCCGCCGCCGAGGACAGCACCCACCTTGGCCGCAGAGTCCAGTGGTGCACCCAGCGGCCGTCGGCGCACTCGTAGAGGCCGTCGATCGCCCGCGAGTCCTTCGGCCACGTCCAGTACAACGGCGCGTCCGGGTTCTCCACCCGTTGGCAGTCGAGGCACACCGACGCGAGGGCGCCCTGGAGCAGCGAGGTCTCGACCAGCTGACCTTCGCCGGTCACCTCCCTTGCTCTCAGGGCGGCAGCGATGCCCAGCGCGGCGAAGTACGTGGCTCCGATGCTCGGCCACGGAGTGAGCGGGAAGATCGGGCCCTCGCGCGCACAGCCGCGCACGAGGCCCTCGGGTGCGTCGAACTCCGGATGTGGCCCGGGACGGCCGCAGATGTACTCCATCGCGGTCCCACGCCGGCCTCGCTGGTCGTAGAGAAGACCGGTGCGGGCCGAGACGAGAGCGTCGTAGCCGGGCCGGTCACGATGCCCGCTGTGACGTCCGTAGCCCGTGATCGAGCAGGTGATCAGCCGCCTGTTGCGCGCCGAGAGCGAGGCGTGGTCGATCCCGAGACGCTCGGGCGTGCCGGGCGAGAAGCTCTCGACCACCACGTCCGCCTCCGTGCAGAGCCGGAGGAAGAGGGTGCGGCCCTCTCTCGAGGCGAGGTCGCAATCGGCTCTTCGCTTCCCGCGGTTCCAGACGCGGTAGCCGGTCTGGGTCGAGAAGCGCTCGCCGCCGGGGGGCTCGATGCGGACGACTTCGGCACCGTTGTCCACCAGGAGCATGGTCGTCATCGGGCCTGCGATACCTGTGGAGGCATCCAGCACGCGAAGCCCGTCGAAGACCCCGGCCACGCTTCCCCCCTTCGATCCGGTCGTCAAGCTTCTGGCAACCTAGCAACGGATATGGCTCGCCCGGCCCGAGGCTCTTCCGGTACCGTTCGCCGAGTGGAGTTCCTCCTGACGCACCGCCGGTTTCGGCCGGATCTTTGTGCGATCCAGGGAGATTCCCGATGACGGACCGGATCGAGGGCCGTCCGCCAGAGGGTGACTGGCTGGGCACGCCGTACGTGCGCTTCGAACGTCAGGGGCGCCTCGCCTACTGCGTCGTCGACCGTCCCGAGGCGCGAAACGCAATGACGGGCGCGATGTACTTCGCCGTGCGATACGCCGTCGACGTCGTGAACAGGGACCCGGACCTCGCAGGGATGCTCCTCACGGGAACCGGCGACGTCTTCATCCCCGGGGGGGACCTCGGCAGGGGCTCGCCCGACGAATGGGGGCTCGGCGGTCTGCTCGGACTGGACAGTGTGCCTTTCGAAGCTATCCGCAACTCGCGAAAGCCCGTGGTGAGTGCCGTCAACGGGATCTGCCAAGGCGGGGGGCTCTTGATGGCGATGCTCTCGGAGGTATCTGTGGCGAGCGATCGTGCGACCTTCCGGGCCCCGGAGCTCTTCCGGGGGATAGCCGACACCGGGTACGCCACCTACCTGCCCGCACAGATCGGTCCGGCGCGTGCGCGCGACATGCTCTTCGCCGGTCGGACCCTGGACGCCGCCGAAGCGGGCGCGTGGGGGCTCGTCAGCCGGGTCGTGCCCCACGACCGGCTTCTAGTCGAGGCCCGCGAGGTGCTGGTCGCCTGCTGTAGAGGCGCGCCGCAAGCGCGGCTGGCGGTCAAGCGCGTGGTCAACGACACATATGGCCACCCGGATCGCATGTCGATGGAGGCGAGCCTGGCAGGAGCCGAGAGCGCGGAGGGGATGCTCGCCTTCATCGAGCGAAGGGCGCCTTCTTGGGTGCCCGAGGACCTGCGCCCAGATGGCCGGCTTTGACGCCTATCGCCTCCCGAGCGACAGCCTGATCAGACCTCCACGGGCAGCTTCTGATATCCGCGAACGGTGCTCGTGTGGAGGGGCACAGCCGCGTCCTTGTCGACCGTCCAGCTGCGGTAGCGCGCGAACGTCTCCTCGAGAGCGATTTTGCCCTCCATCCGCGCGAGCGCGGCTCCGAGGCAGAAGTGGATGCCGTAGCCGAAGGCGACGTGCATGTCGAACCGCCGGGTGATGTCGAACCGGTCGGCGTCGGAGTAGACCCTCTCGTCTCGCCCAGCCGAGCCGGTGAGCAGCAGCACCTTCGAGTGAGCAGGGATCACCTTGCCGTGCAGCTCGGTGTCATCGGTCAGCCAGCGGCCCTGGACGGGGGAGGGGGACTCGTAGCGCAGTACCTCCTCCACGGCGTTCGGCACGAGCGAGGGGTCGTCCGCTAGTGCTGCCTGCTGGTCCGGGTGCTCGGCCAGCAGCAGCGCCGCCCAGCCGAGCAGCCGCGCGACAGTCTCCGTGCCGGCGCTGATGAGCAGGATGCCGAACTCGGTCCCCTCGGAAGGCGTCAACCTCCGGAGTACCCCGTGTGCGTCGACGACCTCGGCCTGGACGAGGTCGGTGAGCATGTCGTCGCGAGGATCAGTTCGCCGGCTCTCGAGCTGCCCCCCGATGTATTCGGCGACCCAGGTCCCAGCCTCGATCGAGACGCTGTTGAGCATCCCTACCTCGGGCTCGATGTGGAACATCCCGTCGATGTGGTGGCGCACGTCCTCGCGATCGGAGGGCGGCACTCCGAGCAGCGTCGCGATCACGTAGGCGGGCAGCTTTGCCCCGAAGTCCTGCACGTAGTCGAAACGGCGAGCCCCGCTTTGAGCGTCGAGCAGCTCGGAGCACAACATTCGGATCTCCGCCTCGAGCTCGGCGACCCGGCGGGGAGTGAAGGCTCTCGATACGAGCCGTCGGAGGCGGGTGTGCTCGGGCGGGTCGAGGAAGATCATCAGCCCCTCGCGCCGGGCCTCTTCGGTCATGATCTCCAGCACGGTGCCGTGTGCGGAGCTGTAGAGCTTTGGCTCTCGGTGCGCGCGCTCCACGTCATCGAAACGGCTCAGGGCCCAGAACCCGTACCGGTCGTTGTGGTACACGGGCGCTTCGTCGCGCATCCGTCGCCAAACCGGGTGAGGGGCCGCCTTGAGAGACTCCTCGATCGGGTCCCAGTAGAGATCCTCCGGCTGGCTCTTGCCCACTCCGCCCGCCGCGTCGCTCACCGCTGCACCCCGTCGCTCTGTACATAGAACTGGCGGAACCAATTGCGGAACTGGGTGATCGGCTTCTCGCTCGGCGCCAGCGCAGGGTTGGGTTGGTAGCGCTTGTGCTCCCAGATAGGGATGTCCTGCCCCAGCTCCGAGGTCACGGACTTGACGAAGGCCCTTGCGATGCGTGCCACGTGCTCGTCCTGGTCGGGGTTCTTCAAGGTGAAGAGGAACGACAAGTGCGTGGTCTCCTCGTCGACGGGGGTGCTGCAACCGAGCAGAGAAGCGTCGATGAGCCCTCGGTAGCGAGTCACCGCTATGCCCGGACCCCGGCCGAAGATGTCGATGCGCGCGTCTACCGGGCCCTTCGACGACGGAAACTTCTGCGAGGTGAGAACGGTCCGGTCGTAACCACTGAACTCGATCTTCTCGACAGTCCCGACCTTCGGGTGGCTGTGGACGAACTGGAAGTGGGCGTGGTCGAAGCCGTTCTCGCTCATCTCCTGCACGCACGTCCTGATCGTGTAGTCGAACTGCTCGTACGAGCCGTAGTCGGGGTCGTCGTGCTCGGGGATCTCCATCAGTTCCCACATGGGGGAGGCTCCCGCCGGGTGATACCAGGCGAAGATCACCCCCGCGTGCTCGCGGGTTGGGAACGTGCGTAGTTTGGCCTTGCGGCTGGGTCGATTCGCGTACGGGATCTCGACGTTGTCCCCGTCGGAGTCGTATGCCCATCCGTGGAACGGGCAGCGCACGCGCGATCCCTCGACGGTTCCGCCCACCCCGATGTGCGCCCCCAGGTGCGGGCAGTACGCCTCCTGGCAGACTACCCCGTGTCCCGCTTCGCGCCACAGCACCAGTTCGGTGCCGAAGAACCGGCGCGTGATGAGCTCTCCCTCCTTGATCTCGTCCGGCATCGCCACCTTGAACCAGCCGAAGGGCATGGGGAACGGGAACCGGCTCACGATCTCAAAGGCCCTTAGGAAGCTCGCCGATCTGTCCCGATCTGCGTAGGTCCTCGACGGTGCCCGGGTCGATCCCGATCTCTGCGAGTACCTCGGCGTTGTGCTGCCCGAGGGTGGGCGACGCGGAGCGGAGCCACCGGTCGACGCGCGAGTAGCGGAACGGCAGCATCGGGATCTCATGCTCCGAGGTGACCGGGTGGCTCTCGATCTCGAAGAGCCCGCGCGAGCGAAGTTGGGGATTCGACACGATGTCGCGCGGCGCCACCACGTGGCTCGCGGGGACCCCCGCCTGGACCAGCAGCTCGGCGGTCTCCTCGGCATCGCGGGTGCTGGACCACGCGGCAAGCTCGCGATCGAGCAGGTCGTGCTCGCGCCGCCGGCCTTCTGCGCCCTCCAAGTCAGGGCCGACAGCCCAGGAGGGGTCCCCGAGGACCGAGCGCAGTGCCCGCCACTGGTCGTCGCTGGCGACAGCGACGGCGATCCAGCAATCCTCCCCGGCGCACGGGTACACGCCCTGTGGTGCGGCGCCCGGACCGCGGTTGCCGGTCCTGCGCAGCAGGGTGCCCGACACCGAGTACTCGGCGACCTGCTCGGCAGCGGCGCTGAGCACGGACTCGACCATGACTGTCTCCACGAGCCGTCCCCCACCCGCACGGTCACGCTCGATCAGGGCGAGGAGCGTCGCCAGCACGGAGTGCATGCCGGCCAGAGGGTCGCACGCCCCTCTTACCAGCACCGGCGGCCCTTCCTCGAAGCCAGTGAGCCACGCCATGCCAGCGACGCACTCCATGGTCTGGGCGAAACCGGTCCTGTCCCGCCACGGTCCGTCGAGCCCGAATGCCGGCATCCGCACCATGACGACGTCGGGGTTCACCTCGTGGAGGCGTTCCCATCCCAGTCCGAATTGCTCCATGACCCTCGGGGTGTAGTTCTCGACGACCACGTCGGCGCCGGCCACCAGCTTCTCGAACAGCTCCACCCCCTCTCTGCGCGCTAGGTCCAGCGTCACCGCCCGCTTGCCGGTGTTGACCGAGTGAAACAGGGGCCCCCACTCCCACCACTTCTCGTCGGTCGGACGACGGGTGCTTACGAATCGCATCCCGTCGGGGCGCGTCACCGACTCGACCTTCACCACGTCGGCACCGAGGCACGCGAGCGCGAAGGTGGCAGACGGCCCGGCCCACCAAGCGGTGCAGTCGACGACCCGCAAGCCGGAGAGCGGCAGCCGCCAGGCGTCGTCAGCGCTGCGGGCGTCACGTGGCGAGCGCTCGCCGCTCGGCGCGCCTTCCCCCCAGCCGATCCTCCCCGTGTGCTCTCCGAGGTTCGGGGCAGGTCCGAAGGGGCGCGGCACGGTCCCCGAGATCCTGTAGGGCACGCGGGGCTGGACGAAGCGCCGCGAGTGGCTGGGCACGAAGACGTCGCGTGAGGAGAACTGCTCGAAGTGGGGCATGGACGATCCGTCGAGGATCGGAGCCGCTGGGATCCGTAACAGGCCCGCCTCCTCCAGCAGCTCCTCGGTGGTACGCGAACGGGTGTGCTCGTGCACGGCCTCCAGGAACTTCTCACGGCGGGCGAAACGCTTGGCGACTACCGGCAGGTCCGGGTCCGCCAGCAGGTCCTCACGGCCGATCAACACCAAGAAGTCCTGGAACTGCTGAGCGCTGTTGGTGGTGAAGACGACGTAGCCGTCCTTGGACGGCTCGATGGAGGGCACCTCGATCGAGCGTGCCGTGCCCCGCTGCCGCGGCCATCCCATGAACGATGCGAACACCGAGGGGTAGGGGGACATCGTCACCGTCATGCAGTCGAACATGGCCACGTCCACGTGCTCCCCGTGCCCGCAGCGAAGGGCTTCCATGTAGGCGGCGAGCGCTCCCGCGGCGGCGTAGGTGCCGGCCATCCACTCGCCGATGCGCCCCCCAGCTGCCAGTGGCGGCTGCTCGGGCAGTCCGCGCTGGCCGGTGGACCCGCAGGCGGCCTGGAGCGTGAACTCGGTGCACGGACGATCGGCCCACGGGCCCTCGCAGCCGAACGGCGTGATGGTGGCGATCACCAGCGCAGGGTTCGAGGCCCACAGCTCCGCGGGGTCGAGGCGCCTGTCGGCGACCACGAGGTCTGCGGCGCAGACGAGCTCGGCGGGGTCCTGCTGGACCGAGCGCTTGGAGGCGTTCAGGAACTCGAACAGCGCACCCGATCCCCAGCCCCGCAGCGGATCGCCCTCGGGTGGTTCTACCTTCACCACGTCGGCCCCGGCGTCCGCCAGCAGCTTCGCGCAGTACGGTCCGGCGATGTCCGAAGCGAGCTCGAGGACGCGGACTCCCTCGAGCATCACGCTTCCCGGGGCATCAGGCCCATTCGAGCATCAGAGGCACTATTGCCGGCTCAGTCGTCGACCAGCCTCGCGGCTTTGTACCCCGAACGCGGCAAGCTGTCGCGCTCGAGCACCTCGACGGTCGCCTTGATGCCCAGCGCGTCGTGGATCGCCGCGGCGCAGCGTCGCTCGACCTCGATCGCGTCGTCTGGCGCTCCGGTCCCTCGCTCGACCCTCACAACGAGCTCAGACGCGTCCTGCCTGGGGCGCACCATCTGCCACTCGAGCGTCGGCTTGCAGACCTCGCGCACCGAGCGCAGCGCGCCGGCGATCTCCTCAGCCTGGAAGCGCTTGCCCTGGGAGCTCACCAGGTCCTTGAAGCGCCCACCCCAAAGGCCCCTGACGCTGGTCTCTCCGCAGGGGCACGGCTCGCGGAGGATCGCGCACGCCTCCTCGAGGTCGTAGCGCAACAAGCCGTTGTCGCGGTCCAGCGTCGTGACCACCAGGTCCCCCCATTCTCCGTCGGGGACCTCCGCGCCCGTGCTCGGGTCGACCGCCTGGACCACTGCGAAATCCTCCGCGAGGTGGGCGCCCGGGAGCTCCCCGCATCCGCTTCCCAGGTAGGCGAAGCACTCCGCCCCGGCGGTCATGAGCGGCATGCCCTTGCCGAGGCCGAAACCCGGTATCGGCTTGAAGTCCAAGCCGACGTCCTTCGGTTCGATGCCCAGCTTGCTCGCCACCTCGAAGAAGCGACCCGTCGCGAAACCCATGAACGGGATGTCGGGGGTGACCCGCAGCCAGAACCGCAATGCCTGCTCGGCGAGCTCGTCGGTGTCCGGAGGGGGTACCCAGATGTTGAGGAGCCCCATGTACTCGTACACTCCCGAGAGCATCGGCCCTCCCGCGTACAGATAAGCAGGGTGCGCGTGCGTGATGATCATCCCCGGCCGGTACCCGTACCGCCACCACGCCCGCGATCCGGACTCGTACTCGATCCAGAGGTCCTTTCGGGTCCAGTAGGAGATGGTGGGGGTCCCGGTCGTGCCGGTGGAGGTTCCTATACGCACCGCCGCCCGGACGTCGGTGAAGCGGTAGTTCCCGAAGGGCGGGTGCTCGGCCTCCGAGTCGCGCAGATCTTGCTTCACGGTGAGAGGCACGCGCGTCAGGTCTTCTGTGCCCGAGAAGTCCTCCGGCCCCGTAATGCCGGCGCCGACGAGCTTGTCGCGGAACAGCGGCACGGGGACGTCGAAGATCTTGCGGACCAACTCCCGAAGGCGCTCGTCCTGGAGCTCGCGACGGCGGGCTGGGTCCATCGTCTGAGCGGGTGGGTCCCAGTACTTCTGTCCGGGGTCCCGTGGGGGGGGCCCGATCACCTCTGGCCCGTACTCAGGCATCTCGCTCCTCTCGGCGTGGGGCAGGCTAGTCGCGTGAATCTGCTGCCCACGAGCCCAGACCCCTTCTCCCCGGCGAGGCTGGGCCCGCTGCGCCTTCGCAACCGGATCCTCAAGGCGGCCACGTTCGAGGGTATGACCCGCCACCAGACCCCGACCGAGCGCCTGGTCGACTTCCACCGACAGATGGCGGCCGGCGGGGTCGCCATGACCACGGTGGCCTTCTGCGCGGTGTCGCCCGACGGCCGCGGCACGCCCAACGAGATCGTCGTGTCGCCGGAGGCGGTGGGGGGTCTGAAGCGCCTGGCCGAAGTGGTGCACGCAGAGGGCGCTGCCGTCTCGGCCCAGTTAGGTCACGCGGGCGCGGTCGCCGCGGCGGCCGGCCGGCGGGCGGTGGCACCCTCGGCCCGGTTCAGCCCCGTGTCCATGCGCCGCAGCGTGGCGCTCGGCGAACCGGACATTGCGCGCATCACGGGCGAGTTCGCTTCGGCCACCGAGCTCCTCTCGGGCGCAGGGTTCGACGCCGTGGAGGTGCACCTGGGGCACGGCTACCTGCTCAGCGAGTTCCTCAGCCCGAGGCTCAACCACCGCCGGGACCGGTGGGGTGGAACGCTCGAGAACCGCGCCCGGTTCGCGCGGCAGGTCCTCGAGGCGGTGCGCGGTGCGAGCGGCTCGGAAATGGCGGTGATCGCCAAGCTCAACATGGCTGACGGAGTGGAAGGAGGGCTGTGGGTCGACGAGAGCCTCGAGGTCGCACGGATGCTCCAGGAAGACGGCAATCTCGACGGGCTCGAGCTCACCGCCGGTAGTTCGCTCGAGAACCCCATGTACCTGTTTCGCGGCGAGGCACCGGTGCGCGAGATGGCGCGGTCGTTCCGCCAGCCCGTGCGTGCAGGCTTCCTCCTGCTCGGAAGACGCTTCTTTCGCACCTACCCGTACGAGGAGGGCTACCTGCTGCCCCTCGCCCGGCAGTTCCGGGCCGAGCTGTCCCTGCCTCTAGTGCTCCTGGGGGGAATCTCGGAGCTCTCCACGGTCCGGTCCGCGATGTCGGAGGGGTTCGAGTTCGTGGCGATGGGCCGCGCGCTACTTCGCGAACCGGATCTGGTCAACCGCTTTCGTGTCGGGTCGGCAAGTAAGTCCCTGTGCATCCACTGCAACAAGTGCATGGCGACCATCTACGACGCCACGCACTGCGTGCTGGTACCGCCCGAGCGTCGTCCTGGATGGGCCGCCGGCCCGGAGTCACCGGCCTAGCCCACTCACCAGCTCTCGTGCACCCCGATCGGCGCGAGGCGCTCGGCGTCGAGCAGGAGCAGCTCCACGCGCCCTCCTGCCGCAACCCCGTCCCCGTCGGGCAGGAGGGCGAGCGCGTTGGCGTCGGCCATGGCGTGGAGCATGTGCGACCCCTGGCCACCCGAAGGTGTGGCTCGCAGCACCCCGTCTTCGCCCGCGGACACCACCACCCGCACCAGGTGCAGCTTGCCGTCGCGCTCGCGGCGCAGATCTGCTTCGGCGACCGCGCTCACGCGCGGGCGCCCGATGCGCCGGTGCCCTGCCATGCGAAGGAGGTAGGGCCGGACGAAGAGCTCGTACGACACGAGAGCCGACACCGGATTACCGGGCAGCCCGAAGATCGGCGTGAGCGAAGGTCCCAGCCGCCCGAACGCGAACGGCTTGGCCGGCTTGACAGCCACCTGCATCCAGCGCATCTCGTCCCCGCCGAGCTTCTCGAGCACGATCCGCACGACGTCGCGGTCGCCGACGCTCACCCCCCCGCTCGAGACGAGCGCGTCGCACTCCGTTGCCGCTTGCTCGAGGACAGCCGAAAGGGCGCCCTCGTCGTCATTGACCACGCCGAGGTCGACTGCGTCGAAGGAGTCCGCCCGCAGCTGGGCCAGCAGCGACGGCCGATTGGAGTCGCGGATCTTGCCCATCTCGAGCTTGCCCGGCGAGTCGTCCAGCTCGTCTCCCGTCGAGAGGACCCCGACGCGCGGACGAGGGTGAACTGTGACGGACCGCACGCCCAGGCTGGCGAGCACTCCGAGGTGGGGGGCGCCCAGCAGAGTGCCGGGCTCGAAGAGCTCGGCCCCAGCGGGTATGTCGCTACCGGCGCGGCGCACGTTGGTCCCCTGCTCGATGTGTGGCTCGACCATGACCGTGGACCCGGACTCCTCGGTTCGGGTGAGCTCGACCATGCAGACGGCGTCGGCGCCGGGTGGCAGAGGAGCACCGGTCATGATGCGGACGGCCTCGCCTTCCCCGACGCGTGCCGTAGGGCGGTCGCCCGCCATCAGGGTGCCGACGACGCGCAAGCGGCTCGGGGCCGGCTCGGTGTCCGCGGAGCGTACGGCGTAGCCGTCCATCGCCGAGTTGTCGAAGGGGGGAACGTCCTCGGGCGCGCTCAGGCTCCCGGCCAGCACCAACCCAAAGGCGTTCCCTGCGTCCACCTCGACGGGCTCGAGGACCCGACAGCTACCCAGGACGAGCTCCCGTGCCTCTGCGACGGGGATCACGGTCGATCCGACACCGCGCGGGCCAGGAGCGTGCTCACACCGCCGCTTCGCCGGTCGTGCCGTCCACCTCGACGAGCTCGTGCTGGCAGAGCGCCCACTGCGACCCCTCGCTCCAGGTCTCGCGTTTCCAGATCGGCACGGAGGTTTTCACCGTGTCGATGCAGTAGCGGGCGGCCTCGAACGCCTCGGCGCGGTGGGGAGTGGACACCGCCACCATCACAGAGGTCTCTCCCACCTCGAGGCGTCCTACCCGGTGCAGGATCCCCAGGCGGTCGATCTGTGGCCACTGCTCACGGGCGGCCGAGGCCACCGCCGTCAGGCGAGGCACGACCTGCTCCATGTACGCCTCGTACTCGAGCGAGGTCACCCCGGCCCGTCCCTCGGAATGGTCGCGCACCGTGCCGCAGAATGTGACCAGCGCTCCGCAGTTGGGTGTGGTCGCCCACGAGGACACCTCCGCCAGCGGCAAGGGCTCATCGGCGACGGCGATCCAGTCGTCACCTCGAGGGCTCTCCACGCCCGACATCGTAGTTGTCTGGCGGGAACCTGCTAAACGTCGGCAGTGGCACGCTCGCTGCTGCGAGTGCGGATGCGGCCGATCCTCCTGATAGGTCCCATCCGGTCGCGAGGCGGTATGGCGCGCGCCAGCTGCGCGATCCCCACGACGTTGGTCATCACCTCGCCGAAGGCGTCGGGGTCCGCGATCAGCCACGCGTGCGCCCCTTCGACGGTCACCGCCTGAGGGTCGCCGAGCGTCGTGCACATCTCCTCGAATGCCTCTCGCGTCACGATGCGGTCGCGATCTCCCCACAGCACGACCACCGGGAGCCGGCGCCTCTTCAATTCCTCCAGCTCTTCCAGCAGGTTGGCGTAGCGGGCGAGCCCCGCCGCCTTCACGAACGAGCGCGGGTCTCTGGCGAGGTTGCCCGCGGCCTCGGCGATCACCACCGGGAGCACCCGGCGCGCCTGTCCCAGGGGCCACAGGTCCTCGTGGAAGTGGAGCCCCCAGTCCCACAGCGGACGGTCTGAAAGGGCACGGCGCGCCGTGCCGCGCCTCGTCCACGCGGACGCGCCGATCGAGTTGACGAGGACCAGTCCCCTCACGCGTCCGGGGTGGTCGTGCGCGAAGGCGATGGCCACTCCGCCGCCGAAGGAGTGCCCCACCACCAGGACGCGCCCGCGGACCCCGAGCGCGTCGAGGAACGCAACTGCCCACGCCCCGAGGCCGTGGATCGTGAAGTCTTCGCCTCCGAGGGCGGCAGAGCCGCCGAAGCCGGGCATGGCGGGGGCCAGCACCCTCACGCCGCCCGCCGCGAGTCGCGACAGCGCTCTCTTGTAAGCCCGGTGGTCGAGCCCCCAGCCGTGGAGGAAGAGCACCACGGGTCCTGTTCCCGCCTCGCCGTACTCGACGCGTCTCCCGCGGACTTCGACCTGCTTCCACGCGAGCCAAAAGGCTCCGTCGACGCGAGGCCCGGGGAGGATCGTGCCCTGCTCGGCCACAGGCACCGGGACCTGGTCGTCTACAGAGCGCATGAGAAAACCCTGACCTGGCCGGCGCGCGTCGCCAAGGGCCGAAGGACCCTCGAGGCGGAGCCTGCGTGCCCGAACCTTGGGGACAGGCCATCGTCCCAGGTCACGGCGTCCAGCCATCACGCACCTCCCGCCCCGCTACGTGCGGTCGGGGTTAGGGGCAGCGCATAACGGGTAGGGGTAGCGACCTGGCCCGGTGGCGGATCGAATCGCGCCGCCGAGCCCGGGTCGGACCGAACCGGTGCGTGCCCCTCTACCCGCAGAGCGAGAGGAGCAGAGAGATGCTCACAATCACCGATGACGCTGCGACAGCCATGCGCCTGGCCCTCGAGCGCGCAGACGTGCCACCTTCCAGCGGCATGCGCATCAGCGCGGACGAGGCGCCCGAGTTGTCCGAGAACGGCGATCAACCGATGCTCCGGCTGGACGTGGTTACCGATGCCGAGGCACATGGCGGCGACGAGCTGGTGGTGGCACCGGGCGGCCTCCAGATCTTCATCGAGCCCCAAGTGGCGCCATTGCTCGAGGACAAGGTCCTCGACGGCGCGGTGGAGGAGAGCGGCCGGGCGGCGTTTCGCATCGTGTCGCAGAAGCTCTAGGTCGCCGGTCTTCGACCCGATCCTCAGGCGCCCGCCGCGCGCAGCGCCACCGCCGCGTCGGGGTCGTTGACCCGGAAGCCGAAGCTCTCCTCGAAGTACAGGTCGACGCTCGCGCCGTCGTGACCGGCGTAGCCGATCGAGATGTCCTGCCCGCAGTCGAAGACGAAGTCCCCTTCGCCGCGCAGGCTCAGCACGACGGCGCCCTGGATCCCAGGCGCCCACACGACGGTTCCTCCGAGGATCTGGCGCAAGTGGTCGAGCAGCGGGTAGCCACCGTGCTCGGTCGTCTCGATGATTCGCGTGTACTCCTCGGGTGCGACGGCGAGGCCGTAGGGGCCACCGACGCCCGACTGGCGCAGCACGTCGACCGCCTTGGCGATCGAGTAGGGATAGCGCTCGACCTTGGCGTCCAGGGTGATCGGCTCGTGCGAGGAGCGCTCGGTGATCCCCCTGATCCCCGCCGCCTCGTACCCGTGGAACACCGCGACGTTCTCGCCCAGGGCTATCCGTTCCGCGGCGGCGTCGAGGTCTTCCAGATCTAGATCGCTGGCTCCCCGCTCGGCGTCCTCGATCTCGCGCCGGGACACGGTGAACTCGGCTCGCAGCTCCACCAGGGTGTGCACCAGGCGCCTCGCCGCGCTCACGCCTTCGGAGGGGCCCGGCACGGGCTCCGACCTTCCCAACTCGGAAGCCGAGTGGGGCCATCCGTGCGGCCCGTGGAACTCGACGAGCTTCCTCGCGGCCAGGTAGGTGGTTAGCCGCTGGGCGGCCTCGTCCTCGATGGCCTTCCAGCCCGCCTCGGGGACGGGCGCCAGCTCGCGCAACAGGTGGTTCATCACTCACGCCCTTTCAGGCTGCCGATGCCGAGCGACCCGTCGTCGGCCGCCTCCTGGCCGGCGGACTGCTCCTCCACCTCGGTGATGTCCTCGGTGGTGAACAGGTAGGTCCGCAGGTGCGCGTCGAGGGCCGGGTCCCGCCTCCTCAGCCATTCGAGGGTCATCGCCGCGTGCTCCTTCTCCTCGTCGCGGTTGTGCGCGAGGACGCTTTTCAAGCTCGGATCGGTGGTGGCGTCCACTCGCTGGTCGTACCAGTCGATCGCCTCGAGCTCCTCTCGGAGCGAGATGATCGCGCGGTGGTGGTCGATGGTTGCCTCGTCGAGCAGCTCGCCCGGTTCGTGTAGGCCTTCGCTCGCCAATTTTCGGCTCCTGTTCGCTTGGGTTTCCGGGTGGCAATGTTGCTCGTCACGCCGCCCGGGGCAACTTGTATACCTCGCCCGCCGGGCCCAGGGCCCCTCCCGGCGCCGCCGGCCGTGTCGGTCCATCCGCTGACCTCTTAGCCCAGGTCACGAGGACGAGGCCCTGGTCACCGGAGAGTTGTTTCGCCGAAGGGTTCGGCGACGCACCGTGCGGGGCAGAATCACCCCGTGGCGGCTAGAGATCCCGGTGAGCCCGACGAGTGCGGGCGATGGGTGATCGCCGCGAACCGAGGTCCCGTCGAGTTCGTGGCAGGGCCCGACGGTGAGCGCTCTCAGCAACGGGGCTCGGGCGGTCTCGTCACCGCGCTGAGCGCCCTCGCCCCGCATCTCCCCGACAGTGTCTGGATCTGCGCCCCTCGCACCGAGGAAGACAGGGCGGTAGCCCTCGAGTCTCCCGGAGGTGTGCTCGTCGAGACCACGACTGGTGGCGTCGAAGGGTCGCCAGGTGGGACGCCCGCCGCGCGCGCGACAGCCAAGGTGCCCGAGACGGCCAAGCAACGGGTGAGGCTGCTCGCTGTCGACGCCGACAGCTTCGAGAAGTACTACTCGGTGATCTCGAACCCGATCCTGTGGTTCGTCCAGCACAACCTCTGGGACCTTTCCAACGCGCCCAACATCACCGTCGTCGAGCGAGCCGCTTTCGAGGAGGGCTACCGGGCCGTCAACGAAACCTTCGCCGACGCGATCGTGGCCGAGATCGACGAGCACACCGGTCCGAGCACCGTTATGGTCCACGACTACCACCTCTACCTGGTGGGGGGGATGGTCCGCAGGGCCCGCCCCGATGCGACGCTCCTCCACTTCGTCCACATCCCCTGGCCCCAACCCGACGCATGGCGAGTGCTGCCCGGATGGATGCGCACCGAGATCATGCTTGGGCTGGTGGGCAACGACCTCGTGGCATTCCAGACAGAACGGGACGCGCACAACTTCCTGCTCGCCTGCGAGGAGCTGCTCCAGCTGCCGGTGGACTACTCGGACAGCTCGGTATGGGTCAACGGAAGGACCGTCGCGGTGCGCTGGTACCCCATCTCCGTCGACGCTTCCCAGCTCGAGTCTTTCGCGAGCTCCGAGGTGGTCTCCCAGTACGAGCAGGCTCTCGAGAACGTCCGGCGCGAGCACCTGATCGTGCGGGTGGACCGCACCGACCTGTCGAAGAACATCCTGCGCGGCTTTCTCGCCTACGACCGCATGCTGGAGAAGCACCCCGACCTCGCAGGGAGGGTCACGTTCCTCGCGATCCTCCAGCCGAGCCGCCAGGACGTCGCCGAGTACGCCGAGTACCACGAGCGGATCCTCCGGCTCGTCGCCGACATCAACCTCAAGCACGGCAACGTGGAATGGCAGCCCATCGACCTGCGCATGGAGGACAACCTCGCGCAGGCCGTCGCCGCCTACCGGCTCTTCGACGTCCTTCTGGTCAATTCCGTCTACGACGGCTTGAACCTCGTTGCCAAGGAGGGCATGCTCGTCAACCAACGTGACGGCGTCCTCGTCCTCTCCGAGCACGCCGGCGTCCACGACGAGATCGGGGCCTATTCGCTCAGCGTCCACCCGCTCGACATCGAGCAGCAGGCCGACGCCCTCTACGAGGGCCTCTTCATGCCCCGGAGCGAGCGTCGCCGCAGGCGCGAGGGGTGCGTCAAGATCATCAAGCGCAACGGCCTCGCCGAGTGGTTCACGATGCAGGCGAAGGACATCTTGGCGCTCCGAGAATCTTCGGACGGATCCTGGGCACCGCTCTCCTTCGATTTGGAGAGCGTGGATCAGCCGCCCTCGAGGAGATCGTCGCGCAAACGGTCTACGGCTTCGGACACCCCGAGTGAGGCTGCGAGCTCGTCGAAGCCACCGTGGTCGCGGCGCAAGGCTGCCAAGAAATCGGCCATGGCCTCTGGATGGGCGGAGGAGACCGCCGGGGCGTAGCGGTCGACCGACTCGGCGGAGTCCGCGTACTGGGTCCTGAGCCACTCGAGCATCGCCACCATGGCCTCGGCGCTGAGCGCGTAGTCCTCGACGATCACCTCGTCGGGGACGCCGAGCAGCCCGAGGACCACGGCAGCGAGCACGCCGGTGCGGTCCTTGCCT
The DNA here is from genome assembly GCA_035509915.1 of Acidimicrobiales bacterium. Classification (GTDB taxonomy): domain Bacteria; phylum Actinomycetota; class Acidimicrobiia; order Acidimicrobiales; family UBA8190; genus Bog-564. The sequence goes on from DATKIB010000037.1 coordinate 22,292, forward strand.
GCGCTGCAGTGGAAGACGGCAGGAAGCGCCCGCGGGCTCGCGAGCACCTCGATCGCACGGGCGACCTCGAAGGAGCCTTCCGAGAGGATCTGGCGGTACCTCCCGGTCACGAAGGCAGGCTCGCCGTAGCGCGCCATGTCCTGCTCGGGCGGGAGCACGTCGATGAGCGGGAGATGGTGGTAGTCGACCTCGAAGCGCTCTAGTGGGACCGAGCCTCGCTCGTCGAGCTCTCCGCGGGTCCTCAAGTCGATCACCGTCGCCAGGCCGAGCTCGGTCAGTAGTGCGCAGTCTGCGCTGTCGAGGCGCGCAAGCCCGTCGGCGCGAAACAGCCGGCGCCACCTCACGCGGCGGCCTTCGGCCGCCGGGTACCCGCCGAGGTCGCGGAAGTTGAAGCAGCCCGAGAGCGCGATCCGCCGCGGCGGATCGGCGAGGGGATCGGGCATTCCCAAGAGACTAGAGGTGCGCGGTGAGTCACACCGCGGGCGCACAGGGGCGTCCCTTCGCCAGGTCGGGCTAGATTCGTCCGCGGAGTGCCGGGAAGCCTGGTCGGCGACGCCTGTGCGCGGGAGGTGCGCCGTGGTCCCACTCCTCGATCTGGTCGAGTTCGTGATCGGCGCGCTTGTGAGCCTCGTGTGCAGTTGGCTGCTCGTGTCACGCCTCGAGCGTGTGGGTGCGCGCCTCGGGTTCTCCGAGGCGCTCCTCGGAGTGGTCGCAGCGCTCGCCGCGGACGCGCCCGAGATCACCTCGGCTGTGACGGCTCTCGGCCACCACCAGCACGAGGTCGGCCCGGGCGTGGTGCTCGGTTCGAACGTCTTCAACCTGGCGGCGCTGCTCGGCCTGGGAGCAGTCGTGGCGGGCCGGGTGCTGCTGCACCGCAGGGTCGTGGTTCTCGGCGGCTCGGTGGCACTGTGGGTGGCGGCCGTCGCCGTGTTGGCGGTCGCCACACCGCTGGCGGCGGCGGCTGCACTCGCGCTCGTGCTGGCGGTGACGGTCCCCTATCTCGTGCTCTTGGCGACGCGCGGGCGCGGCGCGGAACGGTTCGGCCTGCCCAGAAGCTGGGCGCGGTGGGTTGGTGCCGCGGTCGCCGAAGAGGAGCAAGAGCTCTACCCGGCCATCCATCCGCCCAAGGCGGCGCCGTCGGACGAGATCATCGCCGGCCTTGCACTCGTCGCCGTGGTCCTCGCCAGCGTGGTAATGGAACGCGCCGGCTCGGCGCTCGGGAGGCGATACGACGTCCCGGGAATCGTACTGGGCGCGCTCGTCCTGGCGGCGGTGACGAGCCTTCCGAACGCCGTCGCAGCGGTGTACCTGGCCGCGAGGGGCAGGGGAGCCGCGGCATTGAGCACCGCGTTGAATTCCAACACGATCAACATCGTGGCGGGCCTGCTCGTGCCGGCGGTGGTGGTCGGTCTGGGCCGCCCGGAGGGGCAGACGACCCTGGTGGCGGGATGGTGCGGTGGGCTCACCGCTCTCACGTTGGTGCTTGCCTTCGCGGGACGTGGGCTGCGGCGCAGGACTGGCGCGGTGGTGATCGGCGGCTATCTGCTGTTCGTGGCGGTGCTTCTCGTCACCTGACCGGTCCTGACGGCCGGGACCTACGGAAGCAGCAGCAGGGCCAACCGGCGCGTCGTCACCGCGAGCCCCGCAAACCCCATCACCGCCAGGTAGGCGGCGTGCGCGGCCAGAGTCCACGACAGCACGCCGGTGTCCAGGCCGCGTAGGAGCGCTACCCCCTGGTACAGCGGGGTGGCACGGACCACGAGCTGTAGCCACCCTGGGTATACGTGCAAGGGATAGAAGGTGGCGGAGAACAAGAACAGCGGGATGATCGCCAGCGACACCTTGTCGAAGTCCTGCCAGCTGCGCATGTAAGAGGTGGCGGACATCCCGATAGCAGCGAAGGCGAAGCTCACGAGCACCGCGGCGGGGTAGCACAGAGCCGCCCAGGGGGAGTCGACGTAACCCAGGCCGGCCATCACGACCAAGAACGCGGCCGAGTACGCCGAGCCCCTCATGAGCGACCAGGTGAGCTCGCCCAGGGCGATGTCGCTCGGGCCCAACGGCGTGGACAGGACGGCGTCATAGGTCTTGGCGATCTTCAGCTTGAAGAACACGTTGAACGTCGAATCGAAGATGGCTCCGTTCATCGCCGACGACGCGAGGAGACCGGGCGCGACGTAGACGGTGTACGGGACAAGGTGCCCTCCCACGCTCAACGCGCCCACCAGCCGGTTCAGGCCGACCCCGATCGAGAGCAGGTAGAAGAAGGGCTCGAAGAAGCCGGAGACGATGTAGATCCACCCGCGCCGGTAGACCATGATGTTGCGCTCGACCAGCCGGCGAGCCCGACGGGTGCCGAGCGGGCCCATCGGCGTGATCCTGAGCACGCCTGCGAGAGCGCTCAAGTGACGAGCCTCCGCCGGTAGCTCACGGCTGCGAGACGCGTGCCGACGGCGGCGAGGGCCACGAGATATACGGCGTGCGTCACGTCGGGCCACAGCTGGACCTGCCCGAGCACTAGCGACCGGCACAGCGCCACACCGTGATAGAGGGGGGTCGCCCTCGCCAGCAGCTGGAGCCAGCCGGGAAGCTGGGTGATCGGGAAGAACGTGCCCGAGAACAAGAACAGGGGGATAAGGCCGAACCGGTACAGCGTGGTGAAGCCGGTGTCGTTCACCTGGGTGGCGGCGAACGCCACGATCGGAGCGGCGAAGGCGAGGCCGGTGAGGACGGCAGCGGGGAGCGCGAGGACCGCCAAGGGTGAGCTCACGGTGCCGAAGGCGGACATGATCGCGAGGTAGATGGCGCTCACCAACGTCAGTCGCAGCGCTATCCAGGCCAGGTGGCCGAGCAGGACGTCGATCACGGTGAGCGGGGTGGCGAGCATCGCGAAGTACGTCTTGAGCCACTTGATCGCCCCCATCACCGGGTACATCGACTCGTTTCCGCCCACCTGCATCGTGGTCGCTGCGAGCAGGCCCGGAGCGAGGAAGTCCAGGTAGCGCACACCGCCGACCTCGTGGACGTGCGCGTTCACGAGCGTTCCCAGCCCGACCCCCATCGAAGCCAGGTACAGCACCGGATAGAGGAAGCTCGTGGTGAGCGAGCCGCGCCAGGTCCGTTTGTACTGGTAGCTCCAGTAGGCCATCGACCGAAGCCAGCGCGGGCTCGCCGCTGTGCGGCGTGCGGTGGCGGCCGGAGCGGTCCACGTCGCTTCCTCGGAGGACACCTCAGTCCACCAACGACCTTCCTGTGAGCCGCAGGAAGACGTCCTCGAGCGTGGAACGCCGGACCAGCGCGCTCTCGGGAGAGATTCCGAGGCGGTGCACCTCGCCCAGGGTCCTGTCGCCGTCGTCGGAGTACAACAGCAGCCGGTCGGGTAGAGCTTCGAACCGCTCGACGAGCCCGTCGACGCGCGCGGCGACCTCCACTGGTTCATCCTCGGCGAAGCGCAGCTCCACCACCTCACGCGTCGAATAACGGCCGATCAGCTCGAGCGGCGAGCCCTCTGCCGCGAAGCGGCCGCGGTCCATCACCGCGAGCCGGTCGCAGAGCTGCTCCGCTTCGTCCATGTAGTGCGTGGTGACGATGAGCGTCACGCCTTGCTGCTTGAGACGGTACAGCCGGTCCCAGACGAGGTGGCGCGCCTGGGGGTCGAGCCCGGTGGTCGGCTCGTCGAGCACCAACAGCTCGGGACTCGATACGAGCGCTCTGGCTATCGTGAGCCGCCGCTTCATGCCCCCCGACAACGGTTCCACCTTGTCGTGGGCGCGCTCTGTGAGCTGGATGAAATCGAGCAGCTGCTCTGCTCGTTCGCGGATGACGCGGCGAGGGAGGTCGAAGTAGCGCCCATAGATCATGAGGTTGTCGAGGACGGTGAGCTCGAGGTCGAGGGTGTCCTCCTGAGGGACGACTCCGATCCTGCTGCGGATCTCGGGCCCGTCGGCTGCCGGGTCCATGCCGAGCACGCGAAGGCTCCCTCCGGACATCGGCGACATGCAGGCGATCATCCGCATCGTGGAGGTCTTGCCCGCCCCGTTGGGGCCGAGGAAGCCATAGGACTCCCCCCGCGCGATGTCGAAGTCGACGGCGTCGACGGCCACCGCGTCCCCGAAGCGCTTGGTGAGGGCGCGCGCGCTCACCAGGGGTTCGATCTCCGTCCCGGCCGGCTCAGGCGCAGCGCCCCGATGCACGGCAGCAAAACTTAGAGGCCACGCCGCGAGGGCTCCGCAGGCGCCGCCTACCGGCGGCTGCTCAGGACCCGACCGCCGCTCCTACCGTCTGGGCCTCGTACTCCCGCACTTCCTCGGCCGGCATCTCGGGCTCGCTGTAGACGTACTTGCCGCCGCGCATCCACGACGTCCAGGCCGAGATCAGGCATGCGACGACCGCGAAGTCGAGGGCCTCGTGAAGGCCGTCTCGGAACGGCACCGAGATGAGCCCGGGGAAGAAGGCGCGCCCGGAGAGGAGCGCCCGGCTGTGGGCGGGGAGGTGGGCAATCACCGACGGCCCCACGAGGTGTTGGACGGGGTTGTAGCCCAGGAAGGCGGCGAAGAGCGTGGAGATCGGCGGTAGGTGAGCTGCTTTGCCGGCGGCCTCGAGCGGTACCCCTTGCGACACGAGCCCGTGGTAGAGCGCGGCCGGCAAGGACGAGGAGAGCCCCACGATCATCAATGTGAAGAACACGCCGATCGAGAGCACCTGAGCCGCGTTCTGGAATGTCGCGTTCATCCCGGAGCCGACTCCGCGGTGCTGGGGCGGAAGGCTGTTCATCACCCCCGCCCGGTTCGGAGCGGCGAAGGCCCCCATCGCCAGACCGTTCACCAGCAGAAGGAGCCCGAAGGCCCAGTAGGGAAAGTCGATGGGCAGCAGCTCCAGCAGAGCGAACGCCACAGCAGCGACGAGCATCCCCCCTGAAGCGAACGGCCTCGATCCGTAACGGTCCGACAGGATCCCGGCGAGCGGTCCGGCGAGCAGCATGCCGACGGTGAGTGGGAGCATGAAGATCCCCGCCCACAGCGGGGTCCGGCTGAAGCTGTAGCCGTGGAGCGGCAGCCAGATCCCCTGCAGCCAGATGATCAGCATGAACATGAGTCCCCCACGTCCCATCGCGGAGAACAGGGTGGAGACGCAGCCGGCGGTGAAGGCCCGGATCTTGAACAGCGAGAGCCTGAACATCGGGTCGCGCACACGCGGCTCCACGAGGGCGAAGCCCACCAGCAGGACGATGCCGAGCGAGAGCGACCCGAGCACGAATGGGCTCTCCCATCCCATGGAGCTCCCTCCATATGGCTGGATCCCGTAGGTGATCCCGACCATGATCCCGACGAGCCCCAAGGCAAAGAGCACGTTGCCGGCCCAGTCGATGTGAGCGTGCATCCGCCGCGGGACCTCGCGCAGCTTGAGGTAGGCCCACACGGTCCCGAAGAGCCCGACCGGCACCGACACGAGGAAGATGAGCCGCCATTGGATCGGCGCCAGTACCCCGCCGAGCACGAGGCCGATGAAGACGCCGCTGATCCCCATCACCTGGTTGACCCCGAGCGCCATGCCTCGCTCGTTCTCCGGGAAGGCGTCCGTCAAGATCGCCGAGGAGTTGGCGATCAAGAAGGATGCGCCCACACCCTGAAACACGCGCATGACCACGATCCAGATGGCGGCGGCTGCTCCCGACATCCATGTGACTGTGAGGACTAGTGAGAAGAACGTGAAAATCGCGAAGCCGAGGTTGTACATGCGCACGCGGCCGTAGATGTCGCCGAGGCGCCCAAGCCCGACCACGAGCACGCTCGTCACCACCAGGAAGCTCAGGATCATCCACAGCAGGTAGAAGCTGTTGCCGGGCTTGAGCGGGTCGATGTGGATCCCGCGGAAGATGTTGGGTAGCGCGATCAGCATGATCGAGCCGTCGATCGTGGCCATCAACATCCCGAGGGTCGTGTTGATGAGGGCGACCCACTTGTACCGGTCGGGGCGTTCGATGTCGGGGGCTGCGCCGTCGCCGGTTGGGCCGTCGCGGGTTGGGCCGTGGCGGGCTGGGTGCTCGGGTTCCTGGAATCTTCCGTTCACGTCAACGTCGATCTTAGGGCACCCGGCTCTCCGGGCGCACCTCGGATCGCAGAAAGCGACCCACCGTCGCGCAGCTCGGAGCAGCGCCCTCCTGTGAGCCCGCGAAAGCCGAGCTCACAGCCCTCGGGCCCACGGCGGGGTAGTCGGATGCCACCAGCGGCGGCACCTGCCACGCCCCAGCCGCGGATCGGATCGCGTCGTCCGCCACCACGAGCAACTGATCCCCGCTCACCGGGCGATCATCGAGCACCTCGGCGACGATCCTCTCGCTCGACGCGCTCTCGAGCAGCCCTCCGTGGAAGGCGGGTACCACGACGGAGGAGAAGGACAGCTGGGTGCCGGCCGGGGTGGCGGTCGCGTCCGCCAAGGGGAGGAGGGCGAACTGGCGGACGCCGGCGACAGGGCAGGACATCGCCTTGTCGAGTACCGGCCCTGCGGCGTCAACCGAGGAGATGAAGGCGCTGTTGGGGGAGAGGTCGATCGGCGAGACCGACTGGAACGCCGCTCCCAGGACTCGCATGGCCGCGGCGCTCGCCACTCCCCAGCCGCTCGAGGTCCCCGCCGGGTACGAGACACGGCCGGGCGCGAGCAGCGGACTGGCGAGCACCAGCACACCCACAGGCGGATTCTTCGCGGCCATGAGGGCGGTCTTGGCCACGAGCGCGCCCTCGCTCTCGGCGATCACGTCCACCCTCCGACCGGTCTCCTCGTGCAGGGCTTCGACCTGGGCGAGCAGCATCCGGTCGAGCGCCCACAGAGGCTTCACGGTCTGCGCGCTCCCGTAGGGCAGGGGCCTGCCCTGCGGGTCGAGGCCGCGATAGGAGAACTGCTGCTCGAAGAACCTCCCGGGCACCCGGTGGCGCGTCCTGCCGTCCCAAGTGGACCCGTAGCCCGACACCACCAGCACAGGCGGGGCGGAGCTCGAAGCGCCGGGGGAGAGGGGCCCTGCGACGGTCTTGGGCGGGCGGGCGTGCGAAAAGCCGAGGACGGTCCCGCCGATCACGATCCCCACGAGACCGAGTATCGCGACGGGCAGCACGGGGGCCACATGCCGCGCGGGGCGGCGGTCGACCACAGCGTGGACGATCCCGACCCAGCACCATGCGTCGAACACGCCGGCCAGCGCGCTCACGAGTGGCCACAACCCGGCCGGCACGGCGGCCATCACGGCGGTGGTGACGCTCAGGACCAAGAAGGCGAGCGCGATCCACCCGATCGCCCGAATGGCAGCGGTCCGGCGCCACCAGTCTCGCGATATCCCGGCGGGGTGCACGGCCAGCGCCACGAGGAGCGCCGCAGGCACGGCGGCGACGAAGAGCCAGGACACCGGCACCGTGGCGAGCCCGAAGAGCAGGGCCACGCTCGGGACGAGCAGCACGGCGGCCAGCGCGCTCGACCACAGCCCCCTCCACCACAGTGATCGCGCCGAGGGCCGTTCGATCTGCCCGGGCCATGCGAGCGACACCGAGAGCGCGGTCAACCCTCCTCGCACGACGAGCATGCCGAGGATCTCTCCCGCGAACACCACCCACGAGTCGTGGTAGACGCTGATCCAGCGCAGGTCGTGGAAGACCCCGAAAGGGGCGACGGCGCTCGCCTGGGGCGCCAGGTCCGGACGAGCGCCGTGGTCGAACCACACGACGAGCGCGGTCTCGGCCAGGTTGGCGCCGACGCAGAGGAGCACGAGCCGCCACCACCGGCTCAAGTGCCCCCACGCCGCAGTCATGGTTGTTGCCGGCGCGCCAGCGCGACCTGCCTCGGGGGCTCTTCGACCTCCTCGGGGCAACCTTCGCACGGGGACGGCTCCGGCAGCAGCACGCGCGTTTCGGGAGCGGCGACGGTTGCAGGCTTGCCGTGGTGGTGGTGGAAGGCCCAGGGATGCGCCCTTCGCCTGCGGACCCCGCGCCGCTGCAGCAGGTCGAGCGAGACCCACAGAGCCCACCCGATCGGCACGAGCCCCCAGAAGCTCACCAGCCGGTAGAGGATGACCGTCGCGATCGCCTGGTCGGTCGACACTCCGTATGCGTGGAGCAGCGCCGCGAGGCTCCCCTCCACGACCCCGAGCCCTCCCGGGGTGATCGGGAGGGCGGCCGCTATCTGGGTGACCCCGTAGATGACGAAGATCCCTCGCCATGGCACCGGCACGCCGAGCGCCAGCAGGCTCATGATCAGCACGGCGCAGTCGTAGAGCCAGTTGAGCAAGGCCAGCACGAGCACCTCCGCCCAGCCGGCGGGGCTCAAGTGCACCGCCTCGATCCGGCGGAACAGAGAGCTCGTGGTCCTCGAGATCCACCTGCCCCCCGGCGCGCTCGAGCTGAGCTGCGCGGCGATGCGCCCGAGCTGGCGGACCGGCTTCGTCGAGCGAGCAGGGTAGAGCAGCAGCGCTGCCACCGGGATCATCGCCATCACGAGCACCGCCCAGCGCAGGCTCGCCACCGGGCCGTGGTTCCCCGCTAGCCACACCCCACCGCCCACGACGACGAACAGGGCGAAGCTCGACACCGCCCCCGCCACCAGGAACACCCACACTCGTAGGAACCGGTCGACGCCACGCCTGCCGAGCTGGCCGAACACCCATGCGGCCGCCCACGCGACCCCGCCGGGAAGGGTGGCGGAAACCGCGTTGCCTGCGACGGTTATCTCCACCATCGTCCGAAGCGGGAGCCACACCCCGCCCGCTCTGAGCAAGCCGCGCTGCATGCGGGCGAAGACGACCATGGAGGCCACCTCGAAGAGGACTGCCGCGCCGATCCACCGAAGCTGCGATCGTCCGAGCAGGCCCCAAGCATTTTGGATCTCGGGGGCGCGTGCCGCCAGGAAGTAGATTGCCAGCGCGACGAGCGTGAGCGAGAAGGCTGCTCGCGCTGCCTTCCACCATCTCCGGCGGGGCGACGACAGTTGACGCACCCTTTCCGTCAACCGGTGCGCGCGTCCTGTCATTCCGCTCGGTGCCGGCTCGCTTTCAGTCACCGAGCTGTGCTCGAAGCTCCCCGAGTTGCCTTCGTAGGTCCGCGACCTCGTCGCGCAGCTCGGCGAGTGCCTCTTCGAGGTCGGGACGCGCAGAGACGTCCTGCAGCGGGCCGGCATCGGAGTCGCTGTACACCGCTCGCGCTTCGCGGGGCTCGGCGAGCGGGGCCGGCCCTCCGAGGAGGTGGGCGTAGCGGTCCTCCTTCTGCCCTGGCTGGCGCCCGAGCCGGACCACGAGCGGCTCGGGCCTCTGCGAGAGCCCGCTCAGCTCGAGCTCCAAGTCCGAGAGGGTCTCGAAGCTGGCCATGCGCTCGGTCCTCGCTCTCAGCTCCCCGGGGGTCTGGGGGCCGCGCAGCATCAGCACTGCGAGCAGCGCCAGCTGCCCCGTGTCCAGACCCAGCACCTCGCCGAGGTTGTGCGCGTAGCGGATCGCGGAGCGCCCGTGCGACGGGTGCACGAAACGCGCTAGCCCGCGTGCCTTGGCGCTCGTGACGGCGGCTTCCACGAATCGCTCGTCGTAGGCGACGACGGGGGAGCGGTTCGAGCTCTGGTTGCAGGCGAGCGTGAGCGCGTTGAGGGTGAGTGGGTACTGCTGCGGGGTGGTGAGCTCCTTCTCGACGAGGCACCCCAGCACCCGCAGCTCTTGCGCCGGCAGCTCCGTCATGCGCAGGTCTCGCATCGCCCGAGGATGGCGAAGTGGTGGGGATCGATCCTGAAGCCGAGTTGGTCGCGCGCCGCCCGGTCGAGCGACGTGAACAGCTCGTCGGGCGCCTCGAACATGGCTCCGCACGCTTCGCAGATGAGGTGCGCGTGGGCCAGAGCGGCGAGCTGGTACGTGGCCGGGCCGTGGCCGAGGTGCGAGTGGACGACCACCCCGAGGCGCTGGAGCTCCTCCAGGTTGCGGTAGATGGTCGAGATGTGCACGTCGGGGGCCCGTGCGCACACGGCCTGCGCCAGCTCCTCGGCGCTCAGGTGGCCCTCTGCCTCGAAGAGGACCTCCAGCAGGATCCGCCTAGAGGCGGTCGCCCGCCCGCCGCGGGCTCGGACCAGCGCCAGCACCTCCTCGACCGAGGAGATCGCGAGGCTCCGGTCGGGGGGCGGGGCGAGCGGCTTGCTCACCCTCCCCAGGCTAGTCCCGGCCCCAGTGCTGCTTGCTCATTGCATTTGCGATCAGCTCGCATTTGAAGGCTACGATGCCGTCGGTGCACCGGCCCGAGCGCCCGATGGCGAAGCTGCGCGGCGCCCTCCTCCCCGCCGAGCGGGCCCGCCTGCTGGCAATGGCCGCAGTGGTCGCCGGGCTCTTCGCGCTGGGTCTCGTCCTGCTGGTCGGTGCCAGCCCCCACCACTACCGCTTGTCGCGGACCGAGGTCTTCGGCATCGGGACCGGGGTGCTCGCGCTCACGCTCGGCATGCGACACGCATTCGACGCCGACCACATCTCGGCCATCGACAACACCACCCGCAAGCTCATGGCCGAGGGCAAACGCCCTCTCAGCGTCGGCTTCTTCTTCTCCCTCGGGCACTCGACCGTCGTACTCGTACTCGCGGTGGCGCTGAACTTCTCGATACGAGCGCTCGACGGACAGGTCTCGAGCTCCGGCTCCGGGTTCCACAGGGTCACGACCGTGGTGGGCACATCCGTGTCAGGCGCCTTCCTCTACGTGATCGCCGCGCTGAACCTCGTGATCTTGATGTCGGTCGTGCGCGTCTTTCGGGACATGCGCCAGGGCCGCTACGACGAGGAGGAGCTCGAGCGCCAGCTCTCCCAGCGCGGCCTCATGAACCGGTTCTTCGGGTCCCTCGCCAGGCGGATCGACACCCCGTGGAAGATCTACCCGGTCGGCGTGCTCTTCGGGTTGGGGTTCGACACCGCCACCGAGGTGGCCCTCCTCGTCGTCTCGGGCACCGCCGTCGCGAGCGGGCTGCCCTTCTCGGCGGTGCTGAGCCTGCCCATCCTCTTCGCCGCTGGCATGAGCCTCTTCGACACGATCGACGGGTGCTTCATGAACTTCGCCTACGGATGGGCGTTCTCGCGTCCGGTCCGCAAGGTGTACTACAACCTCGTGATCACGGGGCTCTCGGTAGCCGTGGCGTTCGTCATCGGGACGATCGAGCTGCTGGGTCTCTTCGGTTCGGAGCTCCACCTCTCGGGCTCGTTCTGGAGCTTCATGGGCGGCTTCGACATCAACACCGCGGGCTTCGTGATCGTGGGCGTGTTCGTGGTGACGTGGGCCGTCGCACTTTGCGTGTGGCGCTTCGGGAACATAGAAGCGCGGTGGGAGGCAGACGCCGCGAAGAGCCGCGCGCGCGAGCTCGTAGCCAAGGGAGCCGACTAAGAGTTCGAGCCGATAGATGTGCGCGTGGGCGATCGGGGAGTCGAGAATCCGCCAGTTGCTCGACACCAGGCGGAGGACTCGACTCGTCCGGTCGACCTATCCGCGCTCTTATCCGACAGGCGCTCCCGAGCGGTTGATCGAGGCCTCGTCGGTGCCGAGGTAGGACGCGATCACTGCCGGGTGGGCGAGCACCTCGGCGGGTGTGCCTTCGGCGATGACCGCGCCGAGCTCGAGGGCGACCAGGCGGTCGCACAACGCGCTGAGCATCGGCATGTCGTGCTCGATGATCAGGATCGAGCAACCGGTTCTCTCCCGGACACGCCGCAGCAGCGGACCAAGCGCTTCGGTCTCCTTCTGGGCGATCCCCCCCGAGGGCTCGTCGAGCATGAGCACCTTCGGGTCCTGCGCCATGATGCAGGCCAGGTCGACTATGCGGCGCGTGCCGGTCGAGAGCTCACCGGTCAGCTTCTCGCGGTAGGCGCCGAGGCCCATCAGCTCGATCAGCTCGTCCACGGCCTCTGCCACCGCGAGCTCGGACTCGTACGAGGCCGGAAGCTGCAGCGCCGCCGCGAACATGTCACGGCTCTCTATGTGCCGCTCGCGTGCGACGGCGATCGTCTCTGCCACGGTGAGCGTCGGGAACAGCAGGGCGTCCTGGAACGAGCGCCCGAGTGCGCTGTGCGCACGGACGTTCGCGGGCCAATCCGTGACGTCGACCCCCCGCAGCATTACGCGGCCGTGGTCGATCTCCAAGAATCCCGAGATGCAGTCCATCAACGTGGTCTTGCCCGCCCCGTTGTGCCCGATCAGTCCCACGATCTCTCCCGGGCGCACGGCCAAGTCGACGTGGTCGACCGCGGTGATGCCCCCGAAGGTCTTCACGACCTGCCTGCACTCGAGCACCGGCTTGGCGTCCGGGTCCACGCGTGGCGAGGCGTCTTCCCCGGACCCAAGCGCCATCGGCTGTTGCGCGGACTGCTCGGGCGGCTGGTCGTGCTCGAGGGCCTGCCCGTTGCCGGAGGCGGGCGCGGAGCCATCGTCTGAGAGAGCGGATGCCCCGGCGATGAACACCGACCTGAGGATGTCGGGACGCTCGAGCAGCTCGGCGGTGGGGCCCTCGAAGCGCACCTCTCCCTTCTCCATGAAGGCCGCCCGCTTGGCGAGGTTGAGGGCCACGTTGACGGACTGCTCGACGATCAAGACGGTCGTCCCTCGCCTGTGCACCTCCTCCACCACCTCGAGCAGCTGGCCGATGATCGTGGGAGCGAGCCCGAGAGAGAGCTCGTCGATCATGAGCAACTCGGGTCGGGTCATGAGCGCCGAGGCCAGGGCGAGCATCTGCTGCTCGCCCCCCGACAGGTTGCCCGCCATCTGGTGGTAGCGGTCCGAGAGGATCGGGAAGAGGGACAGCACCTCCTCGCGGGCTGCCTCGACCCTCGCATGGTCGTCGCGGATCAGCCACGCCGCCATCTTCAAGTTCTCCGCTACTGCCAGGGTGGGAAACACCCCCTTGCCGCCGGGCATGAGCGAGATGCCGCGCCGTGCCGTGACGTCCGCCGGGAGCTTGGTGATGTCCTCCCCCTTGAACGTCACCGTGCCGCGCTTGGGCCGCACGAGGCCGCAGATCCCCTTCAGCAGCGTGGACTTCCCCGCGCCGTTCGTGCCGAGCAACGCGACCAGCTCGCCGACCTCCACGTCGAAGTCGACCCCGAACAGGATCTGCACCGACCCGTAGGCCATGTCGATCCCTTTGCACGACAGCAGCTTGCCGTCGGAATATGCCGGGGTGACCGCCGGGGTCTCGGCGGTGGAGTCGATCGTGGTGGTGGCGGCCTGCTCAGTGACGGTGCCCGCAGCGGTGGCGCCCGGCTCAGTACCTGAGGCATCACGAGGACGAGAGGTGTGCAGCGAGAAGGGGCTCATCCACCCACCTCCAGCTCGACCGGGTGTTCGGCAGCGCCGTCGCCTTCCGCGTGTGCACCGACCTGGGAGCCGTTGCCCGCGGCCAGGGCGCTCAGGAGATCGTCGGGCCTGCCGGCCTCCCCGGCCACCTGGCGCTTGTCTGCCACGAGGCTCGGGACGAGGATCCCGCGACGGTCGGCCACGACGCGCAGGATCCGGTCGCGCACGCTGTACAGGACCTGGCCGAGGCCTCCCGGGAGCACGGAGAGGACCCAGAGCATCGCCGCCCCGCTGATGGCCTGGTGGACCTGCCCGAGGGCGGTGATCGACTCGAGGTACTTGAAAGTGAGCACGCCGATCAGCACCCCGGTGACCGACCCGAGCCCGCCGATGACCGCGTAGCCGAAGACGGTCACGCTGTCGACCGGCGGGAAGCTCCCCGGGTTGAGGGCCTGGAGCAGCAGCACGTCTAGAGCGCCGGCCATCCCGGCGATCACCCCGGCCACTGCGAAGCCCGCCAGCTTTATCTTGACCGTGGATACCGATGCGGCAGCCGCGGCTCGCTCGTTGTCCTTGGTCCCGATGAGCACCCGGCCGGCGCGCGCCTTGCGCAGGCCTACGGTCGCGAGGATGGCCAGCCCCAGGAACAGCAGGCACACGAGGTACATCTGATACTCGCTGCGCAGGTCGAACCGCTGTAGGAGCAGAGGCCTGGGCACGCCGTTGATCGGGATGAGCTGCGGCAGCACCGCCTGGTTGAGGAAGTACTGGTCGAGCGCGACCGCCAACGCGAGCGTCGTCACCGCAAGGAAGAGCCCTTTGATCCGGAGTGCCGGAAGCCCTATCAGCAGGGCGACAGTGGCGCCCGTCACCCCGGCCATCGCCATGACGAAGAAGAAGTCACTGTTGAAGTGGGCGACCATGTTGCCTGCGACCATGCCAGCCACCCCGGCGATGCCGATCTGGCCCAGGCTGATCTGTCCTCCCCATCCCGTGAGCACCACCAACGACACGCCGACGATCGCCCAGACGATGGCGAACCCCGCCAGCAACTGGTCGGCCGCTCCCCAGGAGTGGGGGACCCAGACGAAGGCCACGGCCACCGCCACGAGCAGCGCGCGCCGCGACCAGACCACCTCGGGCAGCCTGCGCAGCTCCGCCGGTATCGGCTTCAGCGCCCCCACGGCGGACCACGACGACGCGCCGGACTCCTGGGCACGCGAGATCTTGCCTGACTGTGCCAGGAGGGCGACCACCACGACGGCGAGGTAGATCGGGTAGATGATCGCCGGGTTGCCGGTCGAGTTCCAGCGGACGATCGCCTCCATGATGCCGAGCCCGATACCGGCCCCGACGGCCAGCGGCAGCGACTCCATCCTGGCCACGACCGCTATGGCGAGGATAGGAAGGAACGTGACCGGCCAGTTGGTGGCCAGATCCGGCTTCACCCCCTCGAACGGGGCGGACAGCATGTAGGTGAGCACCGCCAGTGCGCCGGCGATGGCCCACACGATCGTGGCGAGGCGCCGCACCGGGATGCCGAGGAGCAGCGCCTTGTCGTTGTTCTCGGCGGCCGCGCGCACCGCTATCCCGGCGTTGGTCTTCAGCAGGAACCAAGCCAGGAAGGCGATCACTAGCGGCACGACCAGCACCGCCAGGATCTCCGCGCTGTGGAAGGTGTAGACGTCGATCGTGAGCGAGACGTTGAACGGCGGCGAGAAGGCGCCAGTCAGAGCGGTGAAGCCCTCGTGGGTCGAGCCGATCAGCTCGAAGCTCCCGAACACCTGTGCCAGGCCGATGCTCGCCACGAGCAGCACGAGCCGTGGGGAGTTGCGGAACCGCCGGATCGTGGTCACCTCCGTGAGCGCCCCGACCATGCCGCCCACCACCACCGCCAAGGGCAGTGCGATCCAGTAGTTGAGCCCGTGCACCTTCACCAACCCGATGGCCAGCACGCCGACCATGCTCCCGAGGGCCACGTGGGCGAAGTTGATGAAGCGGTTGGCCCGGTACACGAGGATGAGCCCCATCGCCCCGAGCGCGTTGACCGACCCGTACACGACACCCACGAGGATGAAGCCGATCGGCGCGTGCCGGTGCACCCACCCGTGGGAACCGCCGGTGATCTCGAGCGCCACGAAGTAGGCGGCGACGATGGCGCCTATGGCCGACGCGACCCTGAGCCTCATCGACAGCCCGAGCCAGCGCTCGAGCACGGAGCGCAACGTCGACTGGAGCGTCGCCGCCGCAGTGCTCACCTGGTCGGGCTCACGACGCCGGGATGGGGCAGCCCGGAGGCCCCTTCGGGATCGTGCTGGCCGTCCAGCGCTGGTCGGAGGTCTGGATGTAGGCCCCCTGCTTACCGTTGAACGGGGAGACCGTGGTGGGGCTCCAGCAGACCTCACGGAAGTCGTTGGGGATCGTGTGCTGGGTGGTGCTGAAGCCCCACAGCCCGGCTGGGCCCAGCTTGGGCGGGTAGGCGTACATCCCGGTCTGGAAGGTCGCAGGCGTGAGGTTGGGGCCCGCCATCTGGATGCCGATGGCGAGCATGTCCATCTGGAGGTAGATGAGGGGGACGAAGTACGACGGGCCCTGGCCGTTGCAGATCGACGAGTCGGCCTGGCACCCCGCCTCGTAGGCCGCGTAGCCCAGGGTCTGGGCGTACGGGACCGTGGCCTCGTTGGGGCTGATGCCGAAGGCGTGGGAGTAGAACTGCTGGTTGTAGAGCTGGCCCACGTAGTCCTGGTCGACGAGGGCGGCACCGATCTCGACGAACTCGGGCAGGTAGCTCTGCTGGGCGGCCTGGCCGGAGAGGTACACCGGGAAGATGGGGTCACAGCCACACAGGATCGTGGTGTACCCGCCGGCCTTGAGCTGCGCCACGAGGTTGGCCGCCTGCTGCGACTCGGTGCCGAGGTCGAGGGTGTACTGGAAGTTGGTCACCTGGCACCCGTGGGCCTCCATGATCTGAGAGAAGACCTGGGCCGACACCTGGTAGAGCTCGTTTTGAGGGGCGATGCCGGCGAACTTGCGAGGCGCGTTCTTGAGGCTGCCGCCGGCGTAGGCGGCAGGGGTGCCCTGCGGGCAGAGCTTTTGCACTGCGTAGTTGGCCACGTCGGTCGCGAGGTCCGTCCCGTCGGTGGCGAGTGACCAGTCGTAGGGGGCGTGCTGCTCGTGCCAGTAGTTGGGCATGTACGGGTCGCCGAAGCCCATGATCCCGTCGTTCCACAGCGCCGTGGAGTAGGGCTCGGACTCGGCGGTGAGGTCGGCGAACGACCCGTTGGACTGCGCGGTCTTGGCGTCGACCTCGGCCTGGGCCTGGCCGTAGCCCTGTAGCTCGGCGGACAGCGAGCCCTGGCCGGTGAAGTACTTGATCACGATCTTGCGGCCGTAGAATTGGAAGTGCGTGTTGAAGTACTCGGCCATGGCGTTGAGGGTGCGCTGGTTGTCGGCGTTGGTGTCCTGGAGCTGTGCACCGGCGAGCTGGGCGAGGGTCTGCTGGAAGCTCTGGTCGGTCGTTAGCCTGGCAGTGACGGTGATGGTGTTGCCGCTCACCCCGGTCGCCGTCGCCCCGCCGTTGGACCCGGAGAAAGTCTCGCACGGGGGCGAGTAGGGGTCGCCGGGGACCTGCAGGGTCTGGCCGCTGCAGGCCTCCACCTTGCCCGGGGTGTTGACGGTGCTCCCGGCGCTCCCCGCGCTGCCGGAGCTGCCGCCGCTGGCGACCTGGCCGGGGGCGACCGTCGTGCCGGTCGAGCCGGCACCACCGGTGGAGCCGGCCCCGTACGCGCGCCCCGTACCCGAGCCGCCGGCGGTTGTGGCGGCAGTGTTTGCCTTGGACGGCACGAGGATGGCGATGAGCGCGACCACCGCCACGAGGACCGCCGCGGGCGCGTAACCACGAAGCAGCCGGCTCGTGACTGGGAACGCACCTGTGGGCGGGCGGCCTGAGCCGTTGGTGGGGCTGCTCGGATCGGTCAAGAGGTCACTCCTCGAATTGCACGACGCGCTGCGCTACACGCATCTTGCGCCGGTCGGCCTCGGCCAGGAGCCCCATCAGCCCAAGCCCGCCGAGCCCGGCCGCGAGCAACGGGCCCCCGGCCACGCTGCCCTTGGCGCCGCGCGTCGCACTAGCGGGCGCCGCGCTTTTCGAGAACGTCCCCGGCGAGCTCGGGCCGCCCGAAGGCGAGGACCCGAGCCCGCTGCTCCCGGGCGAACCGGGTGTGCCATCGGTGCCCAGAGTGCCCGGGATGAACTGGCTCGACCCGGCCACGTTCAAGTCGCCCAGCCCGAGCGCGGAGAGGCTGTAGTTATTGGAGGGCAGCGCCGAGCTGCTCGCGTTGACTCCGCCGAGCGCGGCGTTGAAGTACCCGCCGCCGTCGAACGCCGCCACGGTGATGTCCGCCACCGTGATCGGCGTGTCGCTCTCACAGATGTACCCGGCGAGCTGCTGGCCCTGCGGGGTGGACTCGGCGGCGCCGAGCGAGGACAACGGGGGCTTGTCGCTCCCGAAGCCGTTTTCGAGCCCGTTCGCTATCTGGTAGTAGTTGGGCTGGAGGGCGACGATAGCCGGGTCGAGCACAGAGTCGCGGGTGCTGTTCGGCACCACCTGGACCTCGAGCGGCGTCACGTACTGCGTCCCCTGGGAGACCGTCACTTGGGGCATCTGGACCTCCAGACCCACCTTGGTCAGGACCGCGTTGATAGCGCTCTGGACCGCGGACAGGTTGGCGCTGCTGGGCAGCGCGGCCCCACCTATGACGACCTTGCCGACAGTGAACGAGCCGCTCGGCGGCGTCGACCCGTCGGTCGGGTAGACCGCTGACCAGTCCAGCCCGTCGAGGACTACCGTGCCGCCGATGGTGAGCTGCGAGATGTCGGAGGTGGCTCCCGCCTCGGGCACCCCGTTGACTTCACCGGACCAGCTCTTGGTGTGCAGTCCGTTGGCGACAAAGGCGTTGGTGGGGTCGGCCAGCGGTCCGGCAAAGCTGGTATCGGACTCGCTGTAGGGGTTGTCGTTGGCGAGCGCGTACTCGGTCGCGCCGTAGTCGGACATGCTCGGCGACTGCGTCTGGCCCTGGGCGGCCCCGGGGCTCCCGGACTCGGCGATGAGCGGCTGCGGCACCGCGTTGTACACGTACTGGTTGGGCGGCATGTTGCAGTTGTAGCCACGCATCGACACTCCCACCGCCCCGAGGTCGAGGCCCTGGGACTGAGCCTTCGAGAACGTGTTGGTGTGGCCCGCGAGAGCCTCGCCGAACACTGCGCCCACCGCCAGCGATCCTTCGTGGGGGGTGACCTGCAGGTACTGGGCGAAGGAGCTTCCCTGGGTGGCGTTGGAGGCGGAGCCGGTGTCGGCGCCGGCGCCGGAAGACTCGGAGAGGATCAGCCCTCCGGCGATTGTCAGGGCGGACGAGACGGCGGCGAACCCCCAGCGCAACCGGCGGCGCCCCCGTCCGTTAGAGCGATGGGACCGTTCACCCAACATCTTCCGCATGCCTCCCCCTGCTGCCGCTCGCATCCGGAGGCGTTCCACCTACGTCGGTGGCCGCCCTCTTCGGTCCCCCACCCCAGCACCGGGTTTCGGGTCGCCTCCCCCGAGGTGCCCGCATACCACTTTAATTCCCAATTACAGGCTTACTACCGCGTAAGCACGCCTTCCAGCCGGGTAACGGGGCCTCGTGCACTTCCTTCCGCATCGTTTTTCGTTAGTTGGGCATGTCGTGCGCTGCCGGCCAGCCACCACCTGCCTGCGGTCTGGTCCCTGTCCCCGGTCGGGCCGGTCCCGCTTCGGTATGGTGGCCCCCGCCGGCGGCCCTGGACAGAAGTCCACGGCCGGCGGCATCGAGACAAGAAGGCCAGACAAGAAGGCCAGACAAGAAGGCCAGACCAGAAGGCCAGACCAGAAGGCCAGACCAGAAGGATGGTGTAGATGCCCGGGACCTGGAGCCGCGCTCGCAGGATCGAGCTGCTTTCGGGCATGCCCCTCTTCTCCGCCTGCAACCAGCGCGAGCTTGCCCAGGTGGCTGCCCTGACCGTTCCGACGCGCCTGGAGAAGGGCACGGTGCTCACCCGTCAGGGAGCGACCGGCGGCATCGCCTTCGTGATCGCCTCGGGCCGCGCCGAGGTCACCCGCGACGGGAGACGCCTGGCGACGCTCGGCCCCGGAGACGTGGTGGGGGAGCTGTCACTCATCGACGGAGAGCCCCGCTCCGCCACGGTGACGGCGACGAGCGACCTGGAGGTCCTCGAGCTGGACCGCCGCGATCTGGTCAAGTTGTTGCGCAAGGCGCAACCGGTCGTGCGAAAGCTCCTCGAGTCCTTGGCGCAGCGCCTGCGCGACGTGGACGCGCTCCCGACCTCTGCTTAGTCGCAGCCGGTAGCGCTCGTCAGCCGCCGAGGTGCTTGCCGAGCGCTTGAAGGGCCCCTTGGTACGTCTGGTGCATCAAGTCGGTCATTTCGTCGGGCTCGACCTCCACGTCCCAGGTCACGTGCGACCCGGCCGCCGTCTCGGAGACCGTGATCGTGGCGCGGTGGTTGCCGACCGGCACACCTCCGACGATGGCGTAGACGATCGAGCGTGCCTCGGGGTCGCGGCTCTCCAGCCGTTCGGTGACCGTCATCCCGAGCATCTTCAGGATCCGGTCGTCGCCGTCCTCCACGCAGGACTCCACGCCGGGCATCCAATCCGCCAGCGCGCCGAAGTCCCCGGCGACGGCCCACACCTCGTCGGGCGGCTTGGCGATGTCGATCTCGGCTCTGGCGAAACCCATCGGAGGAGCCTCGCACACTTGCGCCGGGCTCCACCACCGATGTATGCACCCTCACCCAAGGGCGGTGCACCGGCGAGGTCCGACGTCAGGCCGGTCGCCCGAGACAGGGGGAACGTCATGGATGCGACGCAGGCCGCCCGCGACAGCGCCGGGGCGATAGTCGGGCTCCCCGCCCGTTTCATGATGGACGGTGCCACCTACGCCCGCGGGGGAGAGCTCGGCTTCGACGGGGTGGACTTCTACTTCGCGGGACGTGGAGGCGCGCTCGGTGACACATGCGGCGCGGTCGTCGCTGCCGCCTTCGTCTTCTTCAACCCCGAGACGGTCTGCGAGGCCTGGGCGCGCACGGAGAAGGTGATGGGAAGGGTGGACGCCGCCAACGCCTTCGCCGGCTGCTCGTCGACCTGGGCCGCGTCGCACCTAGCCGACGGCGTGGACTACGCGCGCCTCGCGGAGCTCTGCGGCCGCGTCGTGCGCTCGGCCTCACCGGCAGCATTGCCCCTGTTCGCCGCGTGGGCGGACCTGCCCGAGCCGGAGGACGACAAGGCCCTGGCCCTGCACCGGGTCAACCTGCTGCGCGAGCTTCGCGGAGGGCTCCACGGGGCCGCGGTGCTGGCAGCGGGCCTCGACCCGCGTGACGCGGTGATGGTGCACACCCCGTACATGGCGGGTCTGTTCGGATGGGGGGAACCGGATCCCGATGCCGAGCCGCATCGCCCGGAGTGGGACCGGGCGGAGGCGCTCACCGACTCCGAGATGGCCCGCACGCTCGGTGTGCTCGCATCGGAGGAGCTCGCCGAGTTGGTGGGGCTCTTGTCTGCCGCAGAGGGCGCAGCTTCCTGACCCCTCTCGGCGTTCGCTCCTAGCTTCCTCCCTCGGCCAGCAGCGCGCTCACCTCGCCCAGCGTCGAGCCCTCGTGGGGCACCGCCAGCTCCGAGGTGCGCAGGTCGTCGGGGGCCAGGAGCTTCCCGGTCCGGCGGACCTCGCCCACGAGCTTCACGAGGGTCTCGGCGAAGGACTTCTCGTCGCCCTTGTCCATGGCCTCGACCAGCTTTGTGTCGAGACGCTCGACACCACCCATGTCCGCGTCCGGGACCTCGTAGCGGCCCTCTCCGAGGATGCGAACGATCACGAGGTCCCGCCTGGTGCGGGCGTCCCCCCGTCGGGGGACCCTGGGGCGCCGTCCGCTTCGGGAGCGGCCCCGCCGCCGGGAGCGACTCCGCCTGCGCCGAGCTCCCCTCCACCCGGTGAACCTGCGCCGACCTGGGCCTTGAGGGCCGCGAGCTCGGAGTCCACCTGGCTCTGCTGTGCGGTCGCAGCGAGCTCGCGGTCGATGTCGTCGCCTCCTCCGAGGGCGTCGGGGAGCGCTCCGGTGTCGATCAGCTCGTCCACAGCGCCTGCGCGCGCCTGCATCTGGGCGATCTTGTCTTGCGCCCGGTCGAGGGTCATGCCCGCGTCCGCCATCGACTCCGATATCCCAGAGACGGCCTCGCCTATCCCGGCCTCCGCCTTGGAGGCGGTGTAGCTGGCCTTCAAGGTCTCCTTCTTCGTCCGGAACGCCTCGACCTGTGTCTGGAGGCGCTTGGACGTGGTCTCGAGCTGCTGCTGCTGCTGCTCCACCTGCTGGTGCTGAGTCCCGAGGCTCTGGAGCTGCTCGGCGAGCGACGCTCGCCGAGAGAGCGCCTCACGGGCGAGGTCCTCGTTGCCTTGCGCCAGGGCCTGCTTGGCCTGGTCCTGGAGCTTCTGCGCCTGCCCTTGCAGTTCCGTCGCCTGCAGCTCCAGGCGTTTCTTGGCCGTGGCCACGTCCGCCAGCGCCCTGCGGACCTTGGTCAGGTTCTCCTGCTGCTTCTCGTAAGTGAGGTCGAGCATGTCGGCGGGGTTCTCCGCCTTGTCCAGCGCCTTGTTGGCCTTGGCCTGGACGATGCCCGACAGTCGCTTCATCACGCTCATGTTCGTCGCGCCTTTCTCGGTGCCCCTCGGACACTCGGGGACCCGTAGAGATCAGATCACGCGCGGGGCCGCGAGTCGAGGCGGGTAGGGCTTCGCCGCTCAGGAGACGTAAGCGTGCAGGACGAAGTGGCCCGCGGAGTCGCGCACCCACACCGAGGTGATCTCGGACATTGGGAGCGCGCACGCAAGGTCGACCTGCACGCTGCGCCCCGCCACCGAGCGGTAGGTACCGGCCTCCCACCAACTTCCCGACCGTGTGCGCATCGACACCCATAGGACCTGACCACGGACCTGTCCGGTCTCGTCGATCACGAGCGACGTGCCCCATGCCTCGGAATTCAGCCGTACCGTCGCGTGCACTCCCGGCTCGCCGGTGAGCGAGAAGGTCCGGCCGGTGCTCGATCCCCCGGGGACGCCGACGAGCGAGAGCGCCAGAGCGAGCGCCACCACCGCCGCAGCGGCGGCGAGGAGCACTCCGCGCCGCCAAAGTCGCGCCGTGCGTTCTCGGCGTGCTTCGGCGTGCAGCCTCCCGAGCACGGCCGGCGCGAGGCTCGGGGGCATCTCCGGTCTCTCGAGGTGGTCGGGATCGGCCCGCACCAAGAGCGCGGAGATCTGGTCGAGCTCGGCCGAGTCGTCTCTGCAATACAGGCAGCCCTCGAGATGCGCGCGCAGCCCGACGTGTTCGGCCTCTGGCAGCATGCCGACCGCCGCGTACGCGCTCTGGGCGCGGTAGTGCTCGCAGTCCTGCGCGCTCACGGTTCCCACCCCAGCTCTTCGAGCGCGAGGCGCAACGAGCGCAAGGCGTAGAACAGCCGGCTGCGCACCGTGCCCTCGGGGATGCCGAGCTCATAGGCGATGTCGCGGCTCGAGCGCCCCCGGTAGTAGGTCTCGAGGACCACCTGGCGGTGCTCCGCGCGCAGCCGCCTCAGCCCCTCCTCCACCTGCCAGCCGACCATGGCCTGCTCCACGTCGTCGCCGTCGGCCACCATGTCGTCGGTGAGCGGATCGGTCCTGCGCACTGCGCGCGAGCGCGCCTGGTCGATCACCAAGTTGCGCTCTATGGCGAAGAGCCACGTCCGCAACGTGCCTAGGTCCGGGTCGAAGCGATGCCTCGAGCGCCACGCTCTCGCGAAGGTCTCTTGCACGATCTCCTCCGCCGCGGCCGAGTCGTCCATGGCCCTGCGGGCGAAGCCGAACAACTCACCTCCGTGCGCCTCGAAAGCGGCGGCCAGCCCTGCTTCGTCGGCGGCTTCCGCCGTGCACGCTCGGTCCATCCGTTCGGTGGCGGCGCTCGGGCGAGCGCCCGGCCCCGTCGGGAGCGCCCTCTGCGTCCTCGATTCGCCGCGCACCAGCCCGCGCGCTCGGTCGTCCAGCGATGCTCTCAATACCCGCCGCCGCCCGAGGTGGTCGCCGTCGTGGACGGAGAGCTCCCACCGGACGAACCCGATCCGGAGACCTTGGCCACCGAGAACCCTTGCGAGCCGTTGCCGGTCACCTCGCCTGCCGCGCTGTCCTGCACGAACGTGTACAGCGGTAGCCCGTTGTAGGTCACCTGGTCGGCGCCGCCGGACTGCATTACTGCCGCGAGCGTTCCCGTCACCCCCGGGCCGGCGGTCGGTGACTTCCCGGCCGCCACTGTCAGCGCCGGCCACGCCTGGAGGCAGCCGCCGGTGCACTGGCTCATGCCGTTGTGCCCGACGTCGCCGCTGAAGGTGTACAGCGCCATTCCGGCGCTGTTGACGAGGATCTTGCCGAAGGTCGCGTTGTCGTCGACCTTCACGGTCGCGCTCGACGAGGAGGCCGCGGGCGAGGAAGTGGTGGACGCGGCGCCGGCGCCGGTCGACCCGGTGGACCCGGTGGAGTTCGTCGGGGACGAGCTGCATGCGGCCGCGCCCAGGGTCAGCCCGATGGCGACTGCGCCGGCTGACAGGGTGCTCTTGGCCGGCAGCCAGGACCGGCGCCGGGACAGTTGGAGTGAAGTCGGCATTCTCATGGCGCTCAGGATACGGACGTACCGAGCGCCTTGTTCAAACGCCCGGCATCCCGTCGCCTCCCGGGGTGCGCCCCCTGGCCCGAGCCCCCCGGCCCGTGAGGGCACGGCACCCTGGCCGTTCCTATCTTGGGCGTGCGGCTCCGGGCCTTGATGCCGGGCGCGTCCGAACCCACGAGAAATTCGCATGGGGAGGAGAGGAGACGCGTTCGGACCCATGAACGAAGGCAAGATCACCAGACGCGAGCTTCTCGCCGGCGGTGCGGGCGCGCTCGCGGCCGGTGTGCTCGGCGGCCGGCTCTGGCGGCAGCTCGGCACCGGCGCGTCCGGGACCCGTGTGGCCCGGTCGCCACGGGCTGCAGCCGACCTCGGCGCGTTGAGGGCGTCACCGGCGAGCGACGGCACTACCGAAGCTCTCGCGGTCCTCGGCCGCAGTGTGCTTCGGGAGCCGGGCTCGCTGCCGTTTCCGACGCTGTCCGCGGGCACCGACACGATGCCGCAGGTCGAGCACATCGTCGTGCTGATGATGGAGAACCACTCCTACGACAACTTCCTCGGCATGCTCGGCCGGGGGAGGGGCCAGCGCCCCAGGGGCGACGGTTTCAAGATCGGCGCCAACGGGCTGCCGACCGCTTCGAACCCGTACGGCGACGGTCGAGTCCAGCACGCCTTTCCGATGCCGACCACCTGCCAGCTGTCCTCGAAGCCGAGCCAGGAGTGGGCCGCCTCCCATATCCAGTACGCAGGAGGGGCCAACGACGGTTTCGTCATCTCGCCGAGCGGTCCCGTGGCCATGGGTTACTGGACCGCACGCGACCTGCCCTTTACCTACAGCCTCGCCGAGACCTTCCCCGTCGGCGACCGCTGGTTCTGCTCGGTGCTCGGCCAGACCGATCCCAACCGCCGTTACCTGATAGCAGCCACCTCCAGCGGCATGACCGACGACATCAGCACCTCGCCCAGCATCGGCAACGCCGCGCAGGACGCCCTGTTGGCCACGCCTGCCAACGGCACCATCTTCGACCGGCTCTCGGAGTACGGGATCAGCTGGGCCGACTACGCGTACAGCTTTCCGACGGGTGCGACCGCCGAGCTCTATCCCTTCGACGACGCTTTGAACTTCGCCCAGAAGAAGACCTTCGACGACTTCTTCTCCGACGCGGCTTCGGGCAACCTGCCGGGCTTCTGCCTCCTCGACCCCGACTACAGCACCCAGTCGCAGGAGAACCCCCAGAACATCGTCGTGGGGGAGGCCTGCCTGTCCAAGGTCGTCCAGGCCGTAGGCAGCTCGCCGGCGTGGGAAAAGACGCTTCTCGTGGTGGTCTACGACGAGCATGGCGGCTACTACGACCACGTGCCACCGCCGGTAGCCCTCGCTCCCGACCTCGTCCCCCCGGTCGTAGCGCCAGGTGAGTCCGCCTACGACGGCTTCGCGCATTACGGCTTCCGGGTCCCCTCGATCGTGGTCTCTCCCTACGCCAGGCGGAACTACGTCACGAGCGTGGTCCACGACCACACATCGATACTCGCCATGGTCGAGCGCAAGTGGAACCTCCCGGCTCTCACGTACCGGGACGCCAACGCCAACGACCTCACCGACTTCCTTGACATGAAGGCGATGGCCGCGCGCCACCCGACCTTCCCGGAGCTGCCTGCGCTGGCGGCCTCGGGCATGAGCTCCTCCACGCTCGCGTGCTCGGTGAGAGGGCCCGGCACGATCCCGCCTGCCTGGTCCGTCAGCGGCTGAGGCGCCGGCCGATCTCCTCGGGGTACTCGGGGAAGTAGTCGGCGATCACAGGTAGCTCGAACTTGCGCAGGATCGACGTGGCGGGCTCGCGCTCGAGCAGGAATTCGAACGAGGCGCGCACGAGCTCGACGGTCGGCACCCGATCGCAGCCGAGCTCGGCTCGCAGACCACGCGGCACCTTCACCACGTGGCTGGTCCTGTGCTTGCCGTCGCGCACCTCGACGAGGAACGTCGACTCCGACTCCGACTCCGACTCCGACTCCGACTCCGACTCCGACTGCGACTGGGCCTTCGATTGTGGCTCGACCGAAATTTCCGGCATCGCGCCCGAAGCTAGCGGCCGGGGCGGACGCACCTTCGTCGCCGTGGGACACTGACCTCCCCTATGGCACTCACCGCTCCCCGTAGTGCCCGGCGCGCAGGAGCCGATCACGGCCCCTCGCCGGCCGGAGACGAGAGCGTGCCACGGGTCTTCCCGAGAGCCCTGCCCAGGCCCACCCGGCGCCAGCTCCTGCGCAGGGGGCGGACGATAGGCCTGGTGACCACCAGGCACTTCGGGCGCCAGGCCCTTCGTCAGGTGCGCCACGCTCGCAGAGGACCTCTACCCGCAACCGAGCTCGCCAGGCCCCTTCGCCGGACGTTCGAGGACCTCGGCGGCACCTACATGAAGTTCGGCCAGCTGATCGCCTCGGCTCCAGGGTTGTTCGGCCCCGGCCTCTCCGACGAGTTCCGCTCGTGCCTGGACACCGGCCCGGCGGTCCCGTTCGCGCAGGTTCGGAGCATCGTCGAGGAGGACCTCGGGATGGCGATCGGCGACGCCTACCGCGACTTCGATCCCGAGCCCATAGGGCGGGCCTCCATCGCAGTGGTGCACAGGGCGCGCCTCGCCGACGGCAAACAGGTCGCGGTGAAGGTCCTGCGCCCGGGGGTGGACGCGCTGGTCGCCACCGACCTCGACCTGCTCCAGCCGCTGGTGGAGCTCGTGGCGAGGCACACGGGGGACCAGGCCGCCGGGTCGCTGCTCCAGATGCTCGACGGGTTCCGCGAGCAGATCGGAGAGGAGCTCGACCTGCGCAACGAGGCGAGGGCCATGACGCACTTCCGGCGGCTGCTCTCCGAGGTCGACCTGCCCAAGATCGCCGTCCCCGAGGTCGTCGCCGAGCTCTCGGGGCGAAACGTGCTCACCATGGAGCTCTTCGACGGGGTGCCGATAGACGACCTCGCCGCAGCTACCGAGTACGGGGTCGACCCGGCCCCGCTGCTCGAGCAGGTCGTGCGCGGTTTCATGCTCACGACCGTCAGGTGGGGGGCGTTCCACGGCGACGTGCACGCCGGCAATCTCTTCCTTCTGCGCGACGGACGAATAGGGGTCCTCGACTGGGGGATCGTCGGACGTCTGGACCCGGCCACTCACCGCTTCTTCGTGCGGATGCTCGAGGCCGTGCTCGGCGAAGATGCCGCCTGGGACGACGTGGCGGCGCACCTCGTGCGCACCTACGGCCCCCAGATGCGAGACGCGCTGGGGCTCGACGACGCCCAGCTCGCCGGGTTCGTCCGCTCCGTGATCGAGCCGATCCTGACTCGCCCGTTCGGCGAGGTGAGCCTCTCGGAGATCATCACCGCCCCGCAGGCGCAGCTGGCAAAGGCCCGGGGTATCGAGGCGCACGACTGGTCGGTGCGCACGGTGCTGCGGCGCCTGAGGGCACAGCGCAAGCTGCGGCGCGCAGCAGAGGCCGGCGGAGGGGTCGCCTCGGAGTTCGACCGCGCCACCTTCCTGCTCGGCAAGCAGCTCATGTACTTCGAGCGTTACGGCAAGCTCTTCCTGGCCGACACGCCCCTGCTGGATCGCGAGTTCTTCGCCGCCGTGCTCGCGGGGGCGGAGAAGCTGCCGGCGAGCAGGTAGGCGGCGGTCGTCTTCGAGAGGCTCGCGTCCATGGACACGACCGAGATCCAACTCGACACCTCCCGCCGAAGCGTGCTCGACCTGACCGACGAGGTCGAGCGCTTCTGCGAAGGGCGCGGGGACGGGCTGTGCTCGGTGTTCGCCCCGCACGCCACGGCGGGCCTGTCGCTGATGGAGACCGCCTCGGGATCGGAGGAGGACCTCGTCGCGGCGCTGGATCGTCTCCTGCCGCGCGACGAGCGCTACCGCCACCGCCACGGTGCGACCGGACACGGCGCGGACCACCTGCTGCCGGTGCTCGTGTCCCCGTCCCTGGTGCTGCCGGTGATCGGCAGCCGGCCCGCGCTCGGCACCTGGCAGAGGGTCGTGCTCGTCGACACCAACGCAGACAACCCGCGTCGCCGTGTCCGGCTGAGCTTCCTGGCAGGCTGAGCTCCGCCCGTTTACCGTTCTGCAGGCCGTTTGTGCGCCGGGCGGGGGCGGTCGAGGATGGTGCGAACCCAGGAGGAGGTGCCATGACCGAGCGAGCTCGTACCCGCGACCGAGCCGGCGAATGGAGGTCGCTCTCGGAGGCTCTGTCGGCCACCCTCCATCTGGCCGTGCCGCCGATCGCGATCTCGTTCGACCAAGCCGCGCCCGAGGGAGCTCGCGCATTCGACGCCCCCCTGTCCGAGCCCTCGCCCGACGGGCGATCGGGGCGGGTGCCCGCGGGCTGCGTCTTCTGGGTGCACGCGGCCGAGCGCACCTTCACCACGGTTCCCGAGGACCACGGCAACTGCTCGGTGGGTCGCTACACCCACGGGCTCGCGACGCTGGAGGACGTGGCAGGCAACGGCGACGTCGCGACGCTGCTCGAGTCGGGCTGGGTCGACGCAGCGGGGTTCGGGAGCATCCCGGCGGTGTCCGAACGAGCCGAGGTCATCACCTACGGGCCCCTCGCCGAAGCCACCAGTGAGCCGGACGTGGTCCTGCTGCGTGTGAACGGGAGGCAACTGATGGTGCTCTCGGACGCCATCCCGGGGCTGCGCATCGAGGGCAAGCCCCAGTGCCACATCGTCGCGCTCGCCAAGGAGCACCGCGAGGCGGCTGCCAGCGTCGGCTGCGCTCTGAGCCGTGCGCGCACCGGGATGCGGCCCGACGAGATGACCTTCGCCGTGCCCGGGTCGCGGCTCGCGGAGGTTGTCGAGGCCGTCGAGCGCACCGCCGCCGTCGACAACACGGTCGCCAAGTACGCGGCGGAGGATGCCCGGCGCTTCGCCGCCGGCGCCTGAAACGCCGAGGCCGGCCGTTCAATAGGACTTGGGCAGCCCGAGCGAGTGCTGGGAGACGAAGTTCAGGATCATCTCCCTGCTGATCGGAGCGGTCCGCAGCAACCGGGCCATTCCCCACATGTCCGCCAGCCCGAACTCCGACGACATCCCGTTGCCCCCGTGGGTCTGGATCGCCTGGTCGAGCGCCGAGATCGCCGCCTCCGCCGCGGCGTACTTGGCGATGTTGGCGGCCTCGCCGGCGTCTAGTCCCGCGTCGAAGGCCCACGCCGCCTTCTGGCACATGAGCCTCGCCAGCTCGAGGTCGATCTTCGCCTTGGCGAGCGGGTGCGAGATCCCCTGGTGCCGTCCTATCGGTGTACCCCACACCGAACGGTCCCTCGCGTAGCCCGCGGCTTTGTCGAGCGCGTAACGGCCCATGCCACTCCCCATGGCCGCGGACATGATCCGCTCGGGGTTGAGCCCCGTGAACACCTGCCTGAGCCCGTCACCCTCGGTGCCCACGAGGTTCTCCGCCGGCACTACCACATCGTCGAAGAACAGCGTGAACTGCTTCTCCGGCGCCACGATCTCCACCGGTATGAGCGTCTTCGAGAGCGCTGGCGACTCCAGGT
>DATKIB010000038.1:0-6304 GCA_035509915.1 Acidimicrobiales bacterium
GCCGACGCCCACCAAAGCTGGGCGCCCCGGGACCGGCACCGGGTACGTCTCCTACGCGGTGAGCCGCGCAGGGCGCCCGGTGTTCGTCACCGGGGGTGTGTCACCGGAGACGGTCGGCGACCTGGTGAAGGCCGGGGCACGGAGGTTCGTGGTGGTCCGCTACCTGACTTCGTCCGACGACCCCGCCCGCGACGCGCAGCGACTTCGGTCGTCCGTCGGTGCGGCGCTCGAGCGTGTCGAGACATCGAGCTGAGCTCTCAGGCGCGCCGGATGTTCAGATACCGATTCGCTCGGCCAGAAGCTCCCGGTGGTAGCTCGGGTCCCCCAACAGAAGCTCGGAGGACTTGGCTCGCTTGAAGTACAGATGGGCGTCGTGTTCCCAGGTGAACCCGATGCCCCCGTGGATCTGGATGTTCTCGGCGGCGGCGTGGAAGTACGCCTCCGAGCAATAGGACTTGGCGAGACTGGCCACCACGGGCAACTCTTCGGAATCCTCCGCCGCTGCCCACCCTGCGTAGTACGCCGCCGACTTGGCCGACTCGACCTCGAGCAGCATGTCGGCACACTTGTGCTTGATCGCCTGGAAGGAGCCGATCGGCCTACCGAACTGGATCCGGTTCTTGGCGTACTCGACCGACATGTCGAGGCAACGCTGTGACCCGCCGACCTGCTCGGCAGCCAGCGCCACGGCCGCCAGGTCCAAGGTGCGCGAGAGCGCTCGATCCGCATCCCCCTCGGTGCCCAGCAGCCTTGCCGGAGAGGCGGAGAACTCGATCCTCGCCTGCTTGCGCGTCTGGTCCATCGTCGCCAGAGGGGTGCGCTTAACGCCGGGTGCGCCCGATTCCACTGCGAAGAGGCTGACTCCCTTCGGGGTGCGCCCCGCGACGAGGAGCAGATCCGCGTTGTGCCCATCGATCACGAACATCTTGTGACCATCGAGCTTCCAGTCGTCGCCCGTCCTCGTGGCAGCCAGCGTGACGGCGTCGGTGCTCCACTTCCCGCTGTCTTCTGTGAGAGCGAGTGTGGCGATCGTCGTACCCTGGGCGATGCCGGGCAGGTAGTCCTTCTTCGCCGCGTCGTCACCCGACGACAGCAGCGCATTCGCGCCGAGCGCCACGGTGGCGAAGTAAGGAGCACACAGCAACGCCGCGCCCATCTCCTCGAGGACCACGACGAGCTCGACGTAGCCGAACCCGGCGCCGCCGTACTCCTCGGGGATCGCGAGAGCCTGTAGGCCGAGCTGGTTGGCCATCTGCTCCCACACAGCGGGGTCGTAACCCTCGGTGGTCTCCATGAGACGGCGAACCTCGGTCATCGGCGACTTGTCCTCGAGGAAGCGGCGTACCGAACGCCGTAGCTCCTCCTGCTCCTCGCTGAAGGCGAAGTTCATCTGTCGATTCCCCCTCGTAAGGCCGGTGCGCCTCTGTCCAACGTACGGGGCCTCTAGCCGGCTGTCGGTTTGGCCCTCCTGGCCTTTTGCGGCTGCCTGTCTACCAGACGGTCGAGCTTCTTGACCACACAGTCAAGGGCACGGCCCCGTCATCGAGGCGTCCTGTCGGGCGGGCGCGCCCCGCCCCGCACCTAAGCTGCGCGCGCACTACCTTTCGGCGGGCGGGCGACAGCCCGAAGACCTCACGACGTATACGGCACGGAGGGATGATGGCTCACTACGAGGACAGCCTCGTCGAGGTCCACCGTGTGGTCGTTGGGCCCATGGACAACAACGTTCACGTGATCCGGTGCAGGCAGACCGGCGAGGCGGTCATGGTCGACGCCGCCAACGAGCACGACCGGCTGCTCGAGATGTGCAGGACGCTGGGAGTGCGCCAGGTGATCGAGACCCATGGGCACTGGGACCACATCCAGGCGGTGCCTCAGGTGCGCGACGCGGGGTTCGAGGTCTCGGTCACCGCCGCCGATGCAGGGATGCTCCCCTCCTACGACCGGTTGCTCGAGGACGACTCAGTGATCGAGGTCGGCGAGCTCGAGATCGAGACCATCGCCACCCCAGGTCACACCGCGGGGTCGATGTGCTTCTTCGTTCGCGGCACTCCGCTGCTGTTCAGCGGTGACACGCTCTTCCCCGGCGGGCCCGGGGCGACGAAGTTCCCGGGGGGCGACTTCGACGCCATCATCAGGTCCATCGACGAGAGACTCTTCGCACGGTTCACCCCCGAGACGTTGGTCCTTCCCGGGCACGGAGCCGATACGACCATCGCCGCCGAACGACCTCACCTCCAGGAGTGGGTCGACCGAGGCTGGTAGGCGACCAGGCGACCCTCCCAGAGATCGGCTCCACGATCAGGGAAACAGCCCGCGAGCGATGGTGGCCTCCGCTATCCGCTCGACCGCTACCACCCCGGCCGCCCTGCGCATGGACACACCCAGGTTCACCGATCGCGCCCACACGTGCGCGAAGGACTCGTCCATCCTGCGCGCGAGGCGCGTGGCCACTACTTCGGTGTCCCAGGGATATCCCTGCCTACCCTGGGCCCACTCCATGTACGAAGCCGTGACACCTCCGGCGTTGGCGAGGATGTCCGGCACGACCGTGATGCCCCTCTCGCCGAGCACGCGATCGGCGGCCAGGGTCGTCGGCCCGTTGGCGGCCTCGACCACCACCTTGGCCTGCATAGCTAGCGCCGCTTCCTCGTCTATGGCCCCCTCCAGGGCGGCGGGCACGGCCAGCTCCGCCGGTACGGCCCAAAGCGTCGACGCGTCGATGGGCTGCCCTCCCTCGAACCCTGCCACGGTCCTCGCGCGTGAGACGTGGTCCGACAGCTGTGCAACGTTCAGTCCGCCGGCGCTGTAGACGGCTCCCGAGGCGTCGGAGACCGCTACCACCCTCATCCCGGCCGAGGAGAGCAAGAAGGCGAGCGGCGCACCTACCTTCCCGAAGCCCTGCACGACGACTCGCGCTCCAGGAAGGGGCATCTGCAACTTGGTGAAGACGGACCTCACGCAGCGGACGACTCCCGATGCCGTGGCACCGGTGTGCAGCCGCATGCCCCCGACAGCGAGCGGCTTGCCCGTCACCACCGCTGGCATGTCTCGTCCTTGGAGCATGTCGAGCGTGTCCATGAGCCACGCCATCACGCGCTCATCGGTGTTGACGTCGGGAGCGGGAATGTCACGCTCCGGGCCGAGAAAAGAGGCGATCTCGTAGGTGTACCTGCGGGTGAGCCTCTCGAGCTCACCCGCGGAAAGCCGGCCAGGTTCGCAACGGACCCCGCCCTTTCCTCCGCCGAAGGGTATGTCGGCCACGGCGGTCTTGAGCGTCATGTCCGCGGCAAGTGCGGCGACCTCACTCCCCGAGAGCTCGGGGTGGAACCGGATCCCTCCCTTGGCGGGTCCCCTCGTGGTGTCGTGGTGGACGCGCCACCCCTTGAACACCTCGACGTGGCCGTCGTCCATGCGCACCGGAATCGCTACCTCCAGAACCCTCTCGCAGACGGAGAGGATCCTCACCACGTCGGGATCGATCTTCCCGAGCTCGGCGGCGTCGTGGATCTGCTCGACCACTGTCTGCCACGGGTCGTAGGGGCCGCCCGCGCTCACTTCGGGCCCCGAACGGCGGCGCGCGAGCCTTGCGACTCGGAGGACCCGTCCACCACGGGCCGGTCCCCGGAGCTCGCCGCATCGGATTCGCGGGCTGAACGGCGCCGGAACGACAGGCCGTGGGGACGGGAGGAGAGGATGTGCCCCCCCGCCTCGTCGTCCGTCTTCACCCCTGCGACCAGAGGGGAACGTGTCAGGTAGAAGACCCCCGCCACCAGCACCAAGAGCCCGACCGCCTCACCCGGGCCACGCGCCCCCGCCGTCTGCAGCTGGTCGCCGAAGAGCCCGATCCCGATCCCGATCGAGGCCAGGGGGTCGACGATCACCAGCGTCGACTGCGACGCGGTGATGGGACCCGAGTGGAATGCGTTCTGGGCGAGGAAGACGCCCGCGAGCCCGCACGCCGCCAGCGCGTATGGGGGCCAGGAGGTGAAGACCCCACTCCATCCGCGAACGATGTAGACGTTCATCTCCTTCATGATCGCGGCGGTGAACGCGAACATCACGGCCGCCGAGACACCGAACATCGCCGCCCGCCAGGCCACGGGTCCGACCTGCGCCAGCGCGATCGACAAGACGCAGACCCCCACCACCAATCCGGCGACCAACGCCCAATCCCCGAAATGAGGTTGGGCGGTCCCGCCACCGGGTTGCGCCAGGGTCAGGAAAGCAGCAAGCCCCCCGGCGGCCATGACCGCACCCGCCCACTCACTCCAGCCGAGCTTGTGCCCGAACCACACGCCGAGGATGAGGACCAAGAAGGGCAGCTCGAGTGTGAGGATCGGCTGCACCTCGCTCAGCCGGCCGAAGTGCAAGGAGGTGAACTGCAGCAAGAAGGCGCCGATCATGACGCCGAATCCCGCCAGCCAGACCTTGCGCCTGATGGCGAACGTGATGAGGCTCAACCGAAGGGTCGTCTCCGACGGTGCCGTCTCCACCCCCATGCGCTGGAGGATGGTCGTCAACGCGTTCGCGAAGGCCGCCCCAACTGCCAAAAGGTAGGCCATTGTCACCTTTCTACCGCTCTGGCGGGGCTGGGAGGAGCATCGGTAGGCTCCCCGGCCGTGCCGGACGACTTGCCTGCGGGGATCTCCCAGAGGGAGTTCGAGCGAGACGCCCTGGCCTTCCTCGAGTCCAACGCCGAGCCGCGCACCGAGGTACGCCTGGCCTGGGGCGAGGGCTCCGACCAGGTGGCCGCGCTGCCCGAGCGCACCCTCGAGGAGGAGCTCGCAGACCTGCGAGCTGCGCGCAGCTGGGCGCAGCTGCGGTTCGACGCAGGCTTCGGATGGATCACCGGACCTGTCGGCTACGGGGGACGTGGACTCGACCGTGGCTACCAGCGCGCCTACGACTCGCTCGAGTCCCGCTTCGCGACCCCGCCGATGACGGTGTTCGCCATAGGGCTCGGCATGGTCGCCCCCACCATCCTGGCGCACGCCACCGACGAGGTGAAGGAGCGCTACCTCCAGTCGTTGTGGCGGGGGGACATGGTCGCCTGCCAGCTCTTCTCGGAGCCGGCTGCCGGGAGCGACCTCGCGGGCCTCGAGAGCAAGGCGGTGCGCGACGGTGACGAGTGGGTCGTGAACGGCCAGAAGGTCTGGACATCCGGTGCCCACCTGTCCGACATAGGCGAGATCATCTGTCGCACCGACCCCGAAGCGCCGAAGCACAAGGGGCTCACAGGGTTCGTGGTGGACATGCACGCGCCGGGCGTCGAGGTGCGACCGTTGCGCCAGATGACCGGCGGCGCGTCGTTCAACGAGGTCTTCTTCACCGACGCACGCGTTCCGGACACGCACCGGCTGGGCAATGTCAACGGCGGCTGGACGGTTGCGCTCACCACGCTGATGAACGAGCGCGCGGCCATCGGCGGCGGGCTGGCGGGCGGCAGCGGCTCGCTCGGGACCGAGCGTCTCATGGAGCTGGTGCGCCACCAGGGCCGGCGCGACGACCCCCTGGTCAGGCAGCGGCTGGCCGAGATCGTCATCAACGGGCGGGTGGCCTCCTACACCAACCTGCGGGCGATGGCCAAGGTTGCGGCGGGCCAGCTGCCGGGCCCGGAGATGTCGATCGCCAAGCTGTCGCTCACGATGAACATGCGCCGGATGAGCGACCTGTTGTCCTCCGTTCTCGGCCCGAAGCTCGTGGCCGACTCAGGCGAGTGGGGAACCTTCGCCTGGTCGCTGTTCGTCCTCGGCGTTCCGGGTATCCGCATAGCCGGCGGGACCGACGAGGTCCTGCACAACATCATCGGTGAGCGCGTCCTCGGTCTGCCCAAGGAGCCTGCTCCGAGGACCTGAGGAGCCTGGGTGCGCCCAGGGCAGCTTCTCCACGTACACCCACGTTCGACGGTGGATGGCGCTCAGTCCGTAACCCCGCAGAGCGCGCTTGTGGGTGGGAGACGGATATCCCTTGTTGCGGTCGAAGTCGAACGGCGGATAGCACTCGGCGCTCTCACGCATCATGCGGTCGCGGGTCACCTTCGCCAGGACCGACGCGGCCGCCACCGACACACAGCTCGCGTCCGCCTTCACCACCGTCTGCACCACCGGGTCCCAGCCTTCCGGCAGCGAGGTGGCGGGCGACGGGGAGGTGCTCACGAAGTCGAACTTGCCGTCGACCACGACGGCCCCGGGGAGCTGCCGGGGCGGGAGCTGCTCGAACGCCCGGCGCGTCGCCAGCCTCAGTGCCGCGGTCATACCGAGCCCGTCGCACTCGTCGGGGCCGGCATGACCCACCGCCCATG
>DATKIB010000039.1:0-11432 GCA_035509915.1 Acidimicrobiales bacterium
GTTCGTGGCCAAGCGCGAGGCGATGGGGCTCAGGATCTTGCCCATGGGGCGCGACGTGGGAGGCGAGCTGCTCCGCACCCTGAGGGCCGGCGGGCTCGTGGGACTGCTGTGCGACCGTGACATCCAGGGCAACGGGATCGAGGTGGAGTTCTTCGGTGAGCGCACGACCCTCCCTGGTGGTCCCGCCACACTGGCGCTGCGCACCGGTGCCGCGGTGCTTCCCACCGCGGTCTACAGCGGTCCCGGGCGGAGCCACACCACGGTGGTCATGCCGCCCCTGGACACCGCGCGCACCGGGTCGCTTCGCGAGGACGTGACGAGGGTGACCCAGGCCCTCGCCAAGGACCTGGAGAAGCTCATCCGGCGCGCTCCCGACCAGTGGTACCTCTTCCAGCCGAACTGGCCGAGCGATCGCACGTGAGAGCCCTGCGGGTGGCGATGGTCTGCCCATACAGCTTGAGCCGCCCGGGCGGGGTGCAGGGCCAGGTCCTCGGGCTGGCGCGAGCCCTGCGTGCGGCGGGTCACGAAGCGGCCGTGCTCGCACCCGTCGACGGCACGGCCGAGGTCGAAGGGCTCGAGGGCGAAGAGCTGGTGAGCCTCGGCCGCTCGGTAGCGTTGCCGGCCAACGGCTCGGTGGCGCCGGTGTCGTTGAGCCCGCGCGCAGCGCTGCGCGCGATCTCGGCGGTGCGGGCGGGGGGGTTCGACGTCCTGCACTTCCACGAGCCACTCGCACCCGGGCCGGGATACGCGTGCCTGTTCAGATGCAGCCAGCCGAAGGTGGGCACCTTTCATCGTGCCGGTGCGGGCGCCGCCTACCGCGTGCTCGGCCCACTGGCGCGATGGGCGGCGGGGCACCTCGACGTCCGCTGCGCCGTGTCGCCCGAGGCAATGTCGACCGCTTTTGGAGCTCTCGGAGGGTCCTACGAGGTGGTGGGCAACGGAGTGGAGCTGGAACGCTTCTCGACCGCCGTGCCCTGGGCGACCAAGGGCCCGACCGTGATGTTCGTGGGGCGGCACGAGAGGCGAAAGGGTCTCGGCGTGCTACTCGATGCCTGGGACCGGATCTCCGGCGAGGCTCGCCGTGGTGCGCCCGCCGGGGAGGGGGCGACGCTCTGGGTGGTCGGAGAGGGACCGCAGACGGCCGAGCTACGCCGGCGACATCCCCCGGGCCCGGGGCTCGAGTGGCTCGGGCGCATAGGGGACGAGGATCTCGCCTCGCGGATGGCTGGGGCGCACCTGCTGTGCGCGCCCGCGATCGCGGGGGAGTCCTTCGGGATGGTGCTCGTGGAGGCGATGGCGGCGAGGACGGCGGTCGTGGCTAGCGACATCCCGGGCTACTCGTTCGTGGGGGCCTCTCACGCCTCGCTCGTCCCCCCCGGGGAGCGCGAGGCCCTCGCCGGCGCGCTCTCGGCTGGGCTCGCGGACGCGCGGTCGGGTACCGGCACGTGCGCTCCCGAGGCGCTCGATGCCGCTTTCGACCGGGCGCGCCACTGGTCGATGGAGGCGCTCGCAGCGCGCTACGTGGGTCTCTACGGGGCTCTCGTAGACTGACCGGGTGCCAGGCGACTCCGAAGCTCCGCACCGCAACAGGCGCAGGGCGCGCGCCATCGCGACGCTGCCGGGAGTCGTCGTCTTCGGGATCATCGCTCTGGTCCTGAGCGGCCTGGGAGAGCCGATCGTCGGTCTGGTGGCCGGCGCCGCGGCGGGGGCTCTTGCATCGGTCGCTCTGTGGCTCGGCGCGACCTCGCTCGTGCTGCGCTCTCTGCACGCCGAGCGCGCAGGAGCACAGGACCTACCGCGTGCGCAGAACCTCGTCGAGGGGTTGTGCGCCACCATGGGCCTCCCGTTGCCAGCCATGTGGGTGGTACACGACGAAGCGCGCGACGCGCTGGCGCTCGGTCGCGGGCATCGCACCGCGTCGCTCGTGCTCACATCCGGGCTCGTGTCGGCTCTCGACCCGGTAGCGCTCGAAGGCCTGCTCGCCCACGAGCTCACCCACGTGAAGCGGTGCGACATCGCGCCGGCCACGGTGGCAGCGGCACTCCTGTTGCCGTTCGCCCCCTTCGTGCCGGGGATCGGAGCAGCGGTCCACCGGATCGCCGGGCGCGGCCGCGAGTTCCACACCGACCGCCTCGCCGTCTCGGTGACTCGCTACCCGCCGGGGCTTCGAGGCGCGCTCGCAGGGATCGTGGACGGCCCGCGCCCCGGTCCGCGCTCGGTGCTCTACTCGAGCGCCGGGAGCCGGGCCACGTGTTGGCTGTGGACCGTGGCCTTTCCCGAATGGGTCGGGGCGGAGCAGAGGATCGGGGAGCTCGACGCCGCCGAGGTCAGGATCAGCGCGCTCGACCAGTGGTGAGCTGCTAGCCGGCTCTCACTTCTGAAGGGCTCGAGACCTTGTTCGGTAGACTGGGGTCATGAGCGAGGCACGCCGAACGCCGAGCGCCCGCGGGCGACCGGGGCGGGAGGGCGAGGCCCGCGGGTCGCGTCTGTCCGGCGGTGCCGACGAGCGTCGCACCGGCACGTTCACGGTCAAGCGCGGGCTAGCCGACATGCTGCGTGGGGGCGTCATCATGGACGTCGTCACCGACGAGCAGGCCCGCGTGGCGGAGGACGCAGGAGCCGTGGCCGTCATGGCGCTCG
Organism: Acidimicrobiales bacterium; assembly: GCA_035509915.1. Taxonomy (GTDB): domain Bacteria; phylum Actinomycetota; class Acidimicrobiia; order Acidimicrobiales; family UBA8190; genus Bog-564. Next base: position 2,641 of record DATKIB010000039.1, read on the forward strand.
AGAGGGTGCCGGCGGACATCCGCGCCCAGGGCGGTGTTGCCAGGATGAGCGATCCCGCGCTGATCGAGGCGATCCAGCGCGCCGTCACCATCCCCGTGATGGCGAAGGCGCGCATCGGCCACTTCGCCGAAGCTCAGGTGCTCGAGGCGCTCGGGGTCGACTACGTGGACGAGAGCGAGGTCCTCACCCCGGCCGACGAGGCCAACCACATCGACAAGTGGGCGTTCAAGGTCCCCTTCGTCTGCGGCGCCACCAGTCTGGGCGAGGCTCTCAGGCGGATCTCAGAGGGTGCTGCTCTGATCCGCTCCAAGGGAGAGGCGGGCACCGGCAACATCGTCGAGGCCGTGCGCCATCTGCGCTCGATACTGGGTGACCTGAGGACGCTCACCCAGTCCGATGCGACCGAGCTCTACGCCTCGGCGAAGGCGCTGTCGTCCCCGATCGAGCTCGTACGCGAGGTGGCGGAGTCCGGCCGGCTGCCGGTACCGCTGTTCTGCGCGGGCGGCATCGCCACCCCGGCCGACGCCGCCCTCGTGATGCAGCTGGGCGCCGAGGCGGTCTTCGTCGGCTCAGGCATCTTCAAGAGCGAGGACCCCGCGCGCAGGGCGCGTGCCATCGTCGAGGCGACCACGCACCACGACGATCCGCAGATCGTCGCAAAGGTCTCGCGCGGCCTCGGCACCGCGATGCCAGGGCTCGAGATGGGCATGCTCTCCCAGCACATGGCCGAGCGCGGCTGGTGATGGGCGAGGTGCCCCCAGGTGCTGGTAGGAGTCCTGGCCCTCCAGGGCGACCTCGACGAGCACACCGAAGCGCTCGCTGACCTCGACGTCGCCTCACGGCCGGTGCGCCGGCGTGAGGATCTCCGCGGCCTCGACGGCATCGTGCTGCCCGGAGGCGAGTCGACCACCATGTCGATGCTCCTCGAGTCCTCGCAGATCACGGAGCCGCTCGGCGCGCAGCTCCAGGCGGGGCTCCCGGTATTCGGGACGTGTGCAGGGATGATCCTCCTCGCCGGCGCCATCAGCGACGGGCGTCGGGACCAGCGGTGCTACGGGACCGTCGACATCGTCGTGCGCCGCAACGGCTACGGGCGCCAACTCGACTCCTTCGAGTGCGACCTCCAGGTCGAATCGGTCGGGGCGGCGCCGTTGCACGCGATCTTCATTCGCGCGCCGGTAGTGGAGTCGGCGGGTGCCGACGTCGAGGTGCTTGCGCGGCTCGAGCTCGCGGACGGCGCGTCCGGTGTGGGGACAGACGGCAAGTCGACCCCCGTGGTGTGCAGGCAACGCAACGCGCTCGTGTCGTCCTTCCACCCCGAGCTCACGCCGGACCGTCGCCTCCACGAGATGTTCGTATCGATGGTCGAGGACAGGATCAGGGTCGGCGGCCGCCGAGGCGCATGAGCGAGACGACCGGTCAGGGCTTCGACAAAGCAGGCACGAGAGAGGACGGGTAGCGCAAGATGTCGGGTCACTCGAAGTGGGCAACGACCAAGCACCGAAAGGCCGCAGTAGACAAGGCTCGGGCGAAGGTGTTCGCCAAGCTCATCCGCCAGCTCGAGGTGGCTGCGCGTGAAGGCGGCGGCGACATCTCGACGAATGCCACCCTCAGGACGATGTTCGAGAAGGCGCGTGCCGCGTCCGTGCCCACCGACACCATCGAGCGAGCCATCAAGAGGGGCACCGGCGAGCTCGAAGGCGTCCAATACTCCGAGGTCACCTACGAGGGCTACGCGCCCGGAGGCGTGGCCGTCATCGTCGAGTGCTTGACCGACAACCGCAACCGCACCGGGGCGGAGGTCCGCAACATCTTCACCCGCAACGGGGGGTCGACCGCCGAGCCCGGCGCCGTGTCGTGGCAGTTCCAGCGAAAGGGCTTGATCACGCTCCCGCGCACCTTCGACGAGGAGAAGATCATGGAGATCGCGGCCGACGCGGGCGCGGAGGACCTCCAGGACGAGGGCGACCAATTCGTGCTCGTCAGCGCCCCGGCGGACCTTCACGCCGTGTCGAGCGCATTGGGTGCCGCGGGGATAGACGCCGACTCGGCCGAGCTCGCGATGGTTCCCTCGACGACGGTGCCGATCGCGTCGGAGTCCGAGGCGCGAAGGGTACTGAGGCTCCTCGAAGCGCTCGACGACCACGACGACGTTCAGAACGTGTGGTCCAACTTCGACATCCCGGACGAGGTGCTCGCCGCAGCCAGCGCCGAGTAGGGCGGGCGTCCGAACATCCACCAATTCGGAGCACACGGTTGCTAACATCGAACGGGTGTTCGTCCTCGGGATAGATCCCGGCCTGTCGCGCTGCGGCTACGGCGTCGTCCGTCAGTACGGGAGCCACCTCGCTGCGACCGCGGGGGGAGTGGTCACCACCGACCCCGACACCCCGCTGCCCGAGCGCCTGACGATATTGATAGGCGAGCTGCGCTCCTTGGTGAAAGAGGTGCGTCCCGACGCGGTCGTGGTCGAGCACGTCTTCTTCCAGACCAACGCGCGCACCGCCATGGCCACGGGGCAGGCCGCCGGTCTCGCCCTCGTTGCAGCTGCAGAGGCGGGGTGCGAGGTGGCGCAGTACACCTCCAACGAGGTGAAGATGGCGGTGGTGGGCTTCGGCAGCGCCACCAAGGACCAGGTCCAGCGCATGGTCGCAGCCCTGCTCGACCTTCCCGAGCCCCCTAGCCCTCCCGACGTGGCGGACGCGCTGGCGCTAGCGCTCTGCCACCTGACCGCCCAGCCGTTGCGCCGTGCGGTGGAGGCCGCCACCGCCCGGACCGGGCTCGAGGCGCGCATCGCCACCGCGTCGGAGAAGACCCTCGTCAGCTCGCGCGCAGTGGCCGCGGCGGCGGCCGGCGGGCACGCGGTGTGGGCGTCGGGCGCACGGGCCACCTCCGGGGAGCGGGGCGGTCTCCGTTGATCGGGTGGCTGCGGGGTGAGCTGCTCGCGCGGACCCTCGAAGGAGAGCTCGTCGTGGACGTGGGGGGAGTCGGGTACCGCGTGAGCGTCACGGGACCGCTCCTCGCTCGAGCCGGCGAGCAGGGTGACGAGGTACGGCTCCACATCCACACTCACGTGCGCGAGGACGCGATCGTGCTCTACGGGTTCGCAACCGCCGAGGAGAGGCGATGCTTCGAGGCCCTGCTCGGCGCCCACGGCGTGGGACCCTCCCTGGCGATGGCTGCACTCTCGGTCCTCACCCCTTCGGACCTGGTACGCGCTGTGCTGGAGGAGGACCTCGGCGTGCTGTGCCAGGTGCCCGGTGTGGGGCGAAAGACCGCCGCGCGCCTGGTCATCGACCTGCGCTCCCGTCTCGAGCTGCCTGCGCAGGATGAGGGGCGAGTGCCCGGTTCCTCCGGCTCCGAGGCGAACGCGCGCTCGGAGGCGCGCGCCGCACTAGTGGAGCTCGGCTACGGGCCCGACGAGATCCGCGGCGCCCTCGACGCTGCGCCGTCGGAGGGCTCGGTCGAGGACCTGCTGCGCCACGCGCTACGCGAGCTCGCCGGAGCGCGGTAGCGCGGGGCGATGAGCGCTAGACGAGAGGTGCTGGCGCACGTCGAGGACGAGAGCCGGCAGGAGGACCCGGACATCCGGCCGATCGACCCGGTGCAGGACCCGGCCGAGCTGGCCGACGAGGTCCGCCTGCGTCCGAAGCGTCTCGAGGAGTTCCTCGGCCAGCCGCAGCTCACCGAGCACCTCGAGATCGTCCTGGAGGCCGCCCGCCGCCGCGGCCAGCCCGTCGACCACATCCTCTTTGCGGGCCCGCCGGGCCTCGGCAAGACCTCGTTGGCGGGGATCGTGGCCGCGGAGATGGGGGTCGGCTTCAGGGTCACCTCGGGCCCGGCGCTCGCGCGCACGGGCGACCTCGCGGCCATCCTCACCGACCTCCAGCCTGGTGACGTCTTCTTCATCGACGAGATCCACCGCCTCGCACGTCCCGTGGAGGAGGTTCTCTACCCGGCCATGGAGGACTTCCAGCTCGACATCCTGATCGGCAAGGGCCCTACCGCGAGGTCGATCCGCCTCGACCTACCCCGCTTCACCCTCGTCGGCGCCACCACGCGCACCGGTCTGCTCACGGGGCCGCTACGTGACCGCTTCGGCTTTCTCGGGCGCCTCGACCTCTACGCGCCGGAGGACCTCTGCGGGATCGTGTCTCGCTCGGCGAGCATCCTCGGCGTGGAAGTGGAGCCCGGTGGTGCGCGCCAGATCGCCTCGCGGGCACGCGGCACACCAAGGATCGCCAATCGCCTGCTGCGACGCGTGCGCGACTTCGTGGAGGTGAGGGCCGAGGCGCCGATCACCGCCGAGCTCGCGGCGACGGGATTGGAACTGTTCGGGATCGACCACCTCGGTCTCGACAAGGTCGACCGGGCGATCCTCGAAGCGCTGTGCACGAAGTTCGGGGGCCGCCCCGTCGGCCTCGTGACTCTCTCGCAATGCGTGGGCGAGGAGCCCGACACGATCGAGGACGCCTACGAGCCGTTCCTTCTCCAGCAAGGACTGCTCCAGCGCACGCCGCGGGGGCGCACGGCGACCCCCCGTGCCTTCGAGCACCTGGGCCTGGAGGAGACGGAGCGTCCGGCCGCGGGGCGCGATCCGACGTTGTGGTGACGTAGAGAAAGCGGCTGGTAGAGGATGAGCGCCTGAGACGTTCCCAGGTAGCGGCCGTCCTGGGGACGACCGGGCACCTGGAGTAAGGTCGTGCGCTCGGAACCCAGCCGGAGACCTCTCGCCCAACATGCACAGCGTCGTCAACGTGATAAGCGCCGTCCTGGCAGCGAGCTCCTCCAGTAGCAAGGCGACCACCTCGGCCAGCAGCAGCGTCGGGACGCTCGTCTTCATCGTGCTGCTCGGGGTGCTGGCGTACGTGTTCTTCCTCCGCCCTCGTTCCCAGCAAGCTCGGCGCCAACGCGAGAACCTCCAGGAGGTGTCGACGGGCGACGAGATCCTCACCGGTGCCGGGATCTTCGGCCGTGTCCTCGACGTGGAGGCCGACAGGGTCACCATCGAGACAGCCCCAGGCACCAGGATCACCGTGCTGCGCTCCACGATCGCCCGGCGCCTGACCGAGCCGGAGCCCGAGGAGTCCGAGCACTGGACGGATGAGGACGACTCGGCCGCCACCGAGGACGAAGCGCTGGCGCATCCCGAGGTGGACGACGAGGCCGACCCCGAGCCTGACGAGCACGAGCACCACGATGGCGCTGAAGACCCCGAAGCGCACGGGGAGGAGCACAACGAGGTGGACGAGCACGACGGCGGTACGGCCGCGAGCGGGGAGCCCGGCAAGAGGTGAAGCGGTCGCTCCTCGTCAGCCTGCTCGTGACGATCGCTGTGTCGGCGATCGCGTTCGGCGCTTCGCTCGGGGCGGGCTGGCACCCGAAGCTCGGTTTGGACCTCGCGGGTGGCTCGGAGGTCGTGTACCAGCCGGCCCACAAGATCTCCAGCGACCAGATGAACACGACGGTCAACATCATGCGCAACCGCGTCGACGCCGCCGGAGCGTCGGGCGCCAATGTCAACTCTCAGGGCGGTCAAGTCGTGGTGCAGCTCCCGGGGGTGAAGAACCCCGAGGCTCTCATCAAGCTGATCGGGACCACGGCGCAGATGCAGTTCCGTCCCGTCCTGTGCTTCGCCGAGCCCTACTCCAAGCCCAAGTCGCCACCCCCGTCCTCCAACATCCCGCAAGCCTGTTCGGCGGCGCAGTACGACCAGACCGCTTCGAACCTGAACGTCAACACCACCTCGGGTCAGCCCGGCAACAACGTCGGCGCAGACCCGGCGCTCACCTCGTACAAGAGCAGCACGTTCACCTACAACGACGACCACGCGGGCTCCTACGTCCTGGTGCCGGCGTCCCCGCAGTCGGGACAGGCGGGGCTCAGGTACCTGCTCGGCCCGACCGGGGTAGCGGGCAGCCAGGTCGCCTCGGCGCAGGCCGTCTTCCAGACCCCGAGCTGGGTGGTGCAGCTCAACTTCAAGAGCGCCGGGCCATGGGACACCCTCGCCCAGGAGCAGTTCCACGCCTACATCGCCGTGGACCTCGACGGGCAGGTCATCTCGGCGCCGCTCACGCTGCCCAACCAGTCGACCTTCACCTCGTTCGGGGGCAAGGTCCAGATCAGCGGGAACTTCACCCAGAGCACGGCTCAGAACCTGGCTCTTGACCTCAACTCCGGCGCCATCCCGGTGCCGCTCAAGCAGATCGACCAGACCACCGTCTCGCCGAGCCTGGGCAAGTCCTCGCTCAAGGCGGGGCTGGCGGCAGGGATCGGCGGGCTGCTCCTCGTGCTGATCTACGCCATCTTCTACTACCGGGCCCTCGGGATCGTGGTCATCTCGGGGCTCGTCACCACCGCGGCCCTCCTGTGGGCAATCGTCTCGGCCCTGGGCCACACCTCGATGAACCTCACGTTGGACCTCGCAGGTGTGACCGGGGTGATCGTGTCGATCGGGATCACGGTCGACTCCTACATCGTGTACTTCGAACGCTTGAAGGACGAGGTCCGAAGTGGCAGATCGGTGCGGACAAGCGTGGACCGGGGCTTCCGGGGCGCCTTCCGTACCGTGCTCGCCGCCGACCTGGTCTCGCTTGCGGCTGCGGTGGTGCTGTACCTACTGACGGTGAGCACGGTGAGAGGTTTCGCCTTCTTCCTCGGACTTGCCACCCTGCTCGACATCTTCACGACGTTCTTCTTCACGCGTCCTCTCGTCATCCTTCTGGGCCGCAACGAGCGCATCACGCGGGCGCGCATGATCGGGGTGGCGCGGGGGCTCGCCGTCGAGCCGGGGGCGGGAACTTGAGCACGAGCACGAGCAGGCCGCTGTGAGCGACACGCTCGAGACCGAGGGCGCACCGAGGCGCCGGAACTCGCTGATCCGCCTCTACCGCGGCGAGACCTCCTTCGACTTCGTCGGGCGAAGGCGCTGGTGGTTCCTGCTCTCGGCGGTGGTCATCGTGGCCGGTATCGGCTCGCTCGCGACGAAGGGCCTCAACTTCGGCATCGACTTCAAGGGCGGTACCTCGTGGGAGGTGCCCGCTCACGGAGCCAGCGTCGCCACCGTCCAGAGCGCCGTGCAGAAGGCGGGTCTGAACGGAGCCACCGTCGAGATCCTCGGCACGGGATCGAGCGCCAACGTCCAGGTGCAGGCCGACCTCAACGGACTTCCCTCCGCTCGCCAGGCTCAGATCAAGCAGGCCGTGGACCAAGCGATGGCTCGCATCGGCCGTGTGCCGGTGACCAAGGTGAACATCATCGACGTCGGCCCGACCTGGGGCAGCCAGATCACCGACAAAGCGATCCTGGCGGTGATCGTCTTCTTCGTCGTGGTGGTCGCGTACATATCGATCAGGTTCGAATGGAAGATGGCGATCGCCGCGCTGATCGCGGTCATCCACGACCTGCTCGTGGTGGTGGGCGTCTATTCACTCAGCGGGTTCCAGGTGACTTCGGACACGGTGATCGCCGTGCTCACGATCCTCGGGTATTCCCTCTACGACACCGTGGTCGTGTTCGACCGCGTCGCCGACAACACCAAGGGACTCGGCGCCTCGGGGCGCATGACCTACGAGGACGTCGTCAACCTGTCGATGAACCAGACCCTCGCCAGGTCGATCAATACCTCGCTGGTCGCCATCCTGCCGGTGCTCTCGGTGCTCGTCATCGGCGCTCAGCTCCTCGGGGCCACGACCTTGCAGTACTTCGGCCTCGCCCTCGTGATCGGGTTGACCTCAGGTGCGTACTCGTCGATCTTCATCGCCTCGCCTGTCCTGTCGATAATGAAGGAGCGCGAAGCGCGCTACGTGAGCATCCGCCAGAAGCTCGCGACCCGTGCGGACAGGACCGGTCTCCTCACTCCGCGCGCAGCGGCGATCCTCGCGGTGGCGTCGACCTCGGGGAGCGCGCGCCCTGGTGGGCGAGGCGCCGGAGGCGCCCGGAGCCAGGCGCGCGGCCGACCGGTGCCGGCCGGGGCGCGACGCGGTGCCGTGCTGCGCCCGGGAGCGGCCGCCAGGGGCAGGGCCACGGCCACGGCCGAGGTGCCGCAGCAGGTCGCCGACGGCGCAAACGGTGCCGACGGTGCCGACGACGGCAGGGCCGAGCCGCGCGCGCAGACGACGGCAAAGCGTCCCGGGGCCGGAGGCTCTGCGTCGCAGCCGCGGCGGCCCGCGCCGCGGCCGCGCAAGGGCAAAGGGAGCCGCAAGGGCCGCAGGCGCTAGGTCCCGATGGGCCGCGCGCCCTCACCCCGGCAGGTACCGTTGATGGATGGTGACGGTCGAGCGCGTGGCTGGTGTGCTGCATCCGCCTGTCTCCGGGGGTGACCTCCTAGAGGGGGTGCTGGCGGCCTTCGACGCCAGGCGGCCCAGCTCCGCGGACGGCGACCGGGAGCTCATCATGAGGGCCGGCGGGGCGGCCGCTGCTGCCCACGAGGGCCAGGTGCGCCAGAGCGGCGAGCCCTACATCACCCACCCGGTAGCGGTGGCCAAGATCGTCGCGGACCTGGGCCTCGACGCCCGCTCGGTGGCCGCCGCTCTGCTCCACGACGCGGTCGAGGACACCGGAGTGACGGTCGGGCAGGTCTCGGAGGAGTTCGGCCCTGAGGTGGCCACGATCGTCGACGGTGTGACGAAGCTTGACCGGCTCCAGTTCGACTCGAAGGAGGCGCAGCAGGCAGCCACCGTGCGCAAGATGCTGGTCGCGATGGCGAGCGACTGGCGGGTGCTCGTGATCAAGCTGGCGGACCGGCTCCACAACATGAGAACGATCTCCGCCATGCCGGAGTGGAAGCAGCG
>DATKIB010000040.1:0-3110 GCA_035509915.1 Acidimicrobiales bacterium
GACGTGCGGGGACCATCCGCGGTAGTCGGCCCAGGCCGGCTCATCGCCATGGCCGCCATCGATGACGCAAAACCCCAGCGGCCGGTCCCAACGCGTGGCGACAGTAGGGGAGTCGCCGACGATGCCCACCACGGATGGCTCCAGACCGGTTGAGGTAATGGTGCGACGCCACTGCAGCAAGGTGTCGATGCGGCCCGCCTCGGCATCAACGAGGTCGGCCTCGTGGTACTCCCAACCGGGCTGGTTCTCCTCCGAGCCGCGGTGATGGTCTACGGAGAGGAGCACGGCACCCGTGGCTTCAGCGGCCGCGCCGAGGTAAACGGTCGACTTGCCGCACCAGGCGCCGATCTCGACGAAGGTGGCGGGTTTTGCGGCCGGGAGGTCGGCGTTGCCGGCGCGTAGTGCTGCCTCGAAAAGCGCCTGACCTTCGTCGTCGGGCATGAATCCTCGAGTGCTTCGGGCCGCTTCGAGCAGTTCCTCGATGCGGGCCGAGGCGGGCTCGCCGCTCGTCGTCTTGGGTGGCTTCACGGAGCGATGGTCGAAGTCGCGAGCGCTTCGGCCAACCCCGGACGTTCCCTGGCCGCAAAGGCGACATTGACCTCGAGGCGCTCGATCGACTGCGCAACGCGGCGGGGGCCGGAACTGAGTGGATGAGCTCTCAGGAAGGCGATAGCGGACTGGGCGAATTCTGCATCGGCACAGAGCGCGGAAATGGATTCGATGATGCGGACCGGCGCGTTCTTGGGGAACCGTTCGAGGATTGCGTCCCATTGTTCAGTGATCCGGCTCCAAACCGCCTGACATCCCACCGGGTTGGCTAACAGGGCGCTGAGGACAGCGAACCCGTTCTGGCTGCGCACTTCCGTCATGGCCAGGTCGAAGGTCCGGAGGCAGAGCTCGACGTCGGGGAAGGCCGCCAACGCACCGAGCGAGCGCATCTCCTCTTGAGGCGTGGTGGCCGATCGGTAGCGGGTCAGCACTGTGTCGTAATCGCCGGCTCGGAGCAGCTGCGCCACGACGGCGAGGATGGCGACCTCGATGTCTGCAGGAATCGGAGCGGAACCCCCTGCGATCGGCGAGGCGTCGAAACGACGAGCGGCTTCGGCCCGCATTGCCTCGTCTGCTCCCACGGTGCCGAGCAGGTTGATGGCGAGCGCTCGTAGCGTCGGGGTGCGTTCGCCTTCGCCCGGCATCGCTTCGAAGCCGAGAGTGCGATGTAGGGGGCCGACGAGGGCGGCCACTGCGTCGCGCAATGGTTGGCGGTCGTCGGGACCCGCGATCCGGTTGCAGAGCATGAGTGCGGCTCCCACGGGCGCCCATGCGCCCGGGTCGGGCTCGACCCCGAGTTTCATGGACACGCGGAGGAACTCTTCGAGCCGCGTGTGACCGGCCAGCGTGGTGGCCCAGGTGTCGCCCATCAAATTGGCCCGCTCGAGCGGCGTGAGCTCGGTGAGGTGTTCGGCGAGGGCAAGGCGGTGGCTGGTCTCGTAACCCACGCGGAACACACCCCAGCCGCCGGCGTTGACCACCACAGTCCCTTGTGCGACCTCTGGCACCGGCGCGGGCTCTGTTCCGAGCACCAGGCGGCGTACGGGCGCGCCCGGCTGGTCGCGGTGCGGTAGAGCTCGGACGGCGACCGGGACGTTCCACGCGGTGCCGATGGCCGACTCGGTGCCGGCCGGCACCGGTCCGTAAGCGAAGGGCTGCTGGCGTAACTCATCGCGATCGAGGGTGACGAGTGGATGACCACCCTGGAGGATGAACGTGTTCATGATGTCGCGTACGGGCGCGCCACTTGCGTCCTCGAGCGCGTCCCACAGGTCGGTCGTGACCGTGTTGGCATAGGCGTGCGCCTTGAGGTACGCGCGCACCCCGTCTCTGAAGACGTCCGGCCCGATGTGCTGTTCGAGCATGCGGAGGACCCCGCAGCCCTTCTCGTAGGTGAGGAGGTCGAACATGCCCTCCGCCTCCTTGGGCGGGCCGACCGGGTACTCGATCGGGCGCGTGGAATGCACACCGTCGACGGCGAGCGCCGCCTCGCGCGACGGGGCGAAGCCAGCCCAGCGGTCCCACGAGGGCCGAAAGGCGTCGACACACATCACTTCCATGAATGTCGCGAATGCCTCGTTGAGCCAGATGCCCTCCCACCAGCCCATCGTCACGAGATCGCCGAACCACATGTGGGCGAGCTCGTGCGAGACCACGTCCGCGACGCGCTCGAGCTCCATGCGGGCTGCCTGCTCGGGGTCGACCAGGAGAGCCGTGTCGCGGAACGTGATGCAGCCGAGGTTCTCCATGGCGCCAGCCGCGAAGTCGGGAATCGCGACGAGGTCGAGCTTGTCGCCGGGGTAGGGGATATTGAAGTATTCGGTGAAGTAGCGCAGCGCGAACGCACCTACCTCGAGGGCGTACTCACCCAGTGCGCGCTCGCCGGGCGTGCAGACGACTCGGAGCGGCACTCCGTCCACGTCGATCGTCTCGGTGGTCTCGAGCTTGCCGACGACGAAGGCGACCAGGTAGGTGGACATCTTCAACGTGGGCGAAAACGTGACCCGGCGCCTCTTGCCGACAGGCTCGTCGCCGACGATGGGGGAGTTCGAGATGACATCGAGATCGCGGTCGACGATCAGCGTGACCTCGAAGACGGCCTTGCGATCAGGCTCGTCGAAGCAGGGGAAGCACCGCCGCGCGTCGACCGACTCGAACTGCGTGGTGGCGATGGTCTGGGTCTCACCGTCCGGAGTGGTGTAGGTGGAGCGATAGAAGCCGCGCAGCTTGTCGTTCAGGGTGCCGGTGAACCGGCAGCTCAGCGTGCATGGGCCCGGGGGCAGCTCGGAGGGAGCCTGGAACGTGACCCACTCGAGGTCGTCGTCGAAGGTCACCGAGCAGGCAATGGCCGTGCCGTCGGACAACCTGACCTCGACGTCGCTCACCGCAAGCTCGACGGCGTTGAGCACGATCTCCCGGACCGGCTCGTGGATCACGGCGTCGATGGCTACGGTGCCCGAGAAGCTGGCCGCACCGAGGTCGGGCTCGATCTCGATGCGATACGTCTCCGGCTCGACCGTACGGGGCAGGCGAAACGCCGCGCTGCCCGACACGTCAGAGGC
>DATKIB010000041.1:0-25728 GCA_035509915.1 Acidimicrobiales bacterium
GTCGCCTTGAGCAGCTCGTCGTCGGGCTTCGTCGTGTCGCCGTCGCGCCACGCAACCGCGTCGCCGCTTCCCACTGCGAGGCGCCAGACACGGTCGAGGAACTTGCCGCACCCGTCGATGATCTCGTCGGCCTGTTGGGTCCAGTCCATGTCGTCGCCAGGCGGACCCACGAAGAGGTGGAACAGGCGCAACGCGTCGGCCCCTACCGTCTCGAAGTACATCGCGGGGGTAATCAGGTTGCCCTTCGACTTGGACATCTTCTTGCGGTCCATGCGGATCATGCCCTGGGTGAACAGCCGGCTGAAGGGCTCGCGGCCCAGGCCCGGGGCCAAGCCCACGTCCACCAGGGCCCTCGTGTAGAAGCGGGCGTAGAGCAAGTGCAAGATGGCGTGCTCGATGCCGCCGATGTACTGGTCGACGGGCATAAAGCGCGCGGCCACCTCGGGGTCGAAGGGGCGCCGCTCGTCCCAGGGGTCGCAGAACCTGAGGAAGTACCAAGACGAGTCGACGAAGGTGTCCATCGTGTCCGTCTCGCGCTCTGCAGGGCCGCCGCATACGGGGCAGGTGGCGTGGCGGAATGTGGGATGCCTAGCCAGAGGGGACTCGCCGGTCGGGAGGAACTCCACGTCGTCCGGCGCCAGCACGGGCAGGCGGTCCTCGCTCTCGCCCACGGCTCCGTGGGTCGGGCAGTACACGATCGGGATCGGGCACCCCCAGTAGCGCTGGCGAGACACCAGCCAGTCGCGAAGGCGGTAATTGACGGTGCGCGAGCCGATCTCCTTCGACTCGACCCACTCGATGGCCCGTTCCTTCGCCTCGGCGACCTCCAGGCCGTCGAGGAAGCCGGAGTTGATCTTCTTGCCCTCCCCCGTCCACGCCCCGCCCTCGAAGCCGTCGGGAGGCTGCGTGGTGCGCACCACCGGGAGCCCGTGCAGCTGGGCGAAGTCGAAGTCGCGCTCGTCCTCGGCGGGCACCGCCATGATCGCCCCCGTGCCGTAGCGCATGAGCACGTAGTCGGCGACGTACACCGGGATCTGCTCCCCGGTGAACGGGTTGACGGCGTAACCGCCGGTGAAGGCGCCGCGCTTGGCCATCGAGACGTCGTCCCCCTCGGACGAGGTGCGCTCACGTTCGCTCGCGGATGCGGCTTTCGCGCGAAGCTCCTCCACCTCCTCACGCTGGGGGTCGGTCGTGATCGCGTCGATGAGCGGGTGGTCGGGTGCCAGGACCGCGTACGTCATCCCGAAGCTCGTGTCGGGTCTCGTGGTGAAGACCCGTATGCGCGCGTCGTGGCCCACCACGGGGAGCTCGAACTCGACCCCTTCGGAGCGCCCGATCCAGTTGCGCTGCATCGTCTTCACCCGCTCGGGCCACTGGAGGTCGTCGAGGCCGTCGAGCAGCTCGTCGGCATACGCGGTGATCCGGAAGAACCACTGTTCGAGCTCCCGTTGGACGACGAGGTCGCCGGAGCGCTCGCAGGTGCCGTCCGAGAGGACCTGCTCGTTGGCGAGGACCGTCTGGCAGCCAGGACACCAGTTGACCGGGGCGTTTGCGCGGTAGGCCAGCCCGGCCTCGAGCAGGCGGAGGAAGATCACCTGGTTCCACCGGATGAAGGCAGGGTCGTGGCTGCGGATCTCGCGCCGCCAGTCGTAGACGGCGCCCAGGGAAATCACGCTGGACTTGAGCTCGGCGATCCGGTCCTCGGTGAAGGTGCGCGGGTGCTCTCCTGTGCGGATGGCCGCGTTCTCCGCCGGCAGGCCGAAGGAGTCGAAGCCGAACGGGGACAGCACGGCGTGGCCGAGCATGGTCCTGTGGCGCACCAGCACGTCTCCGAACGTGTAGTTGCGGATGTGGCCCTGGTGCGCTGGGCCGCTCGGGTACGGGTACATGCAAAGCACGTACTGGCTGGGACGCTCGTCGTCGGCGTCCACCTCGTAGAGGCGCTCTTCGGCCCACCGCTGCTGCCAGCGCCGCTCGACCTCTTGGACGTCGTAGGCCCTGGGCATCCGTGAGATTCTACGGACTGCGCGTGCCCCGTCCGGACCGAGAGCGGACTCGTCCGCGCTCTTCGTGCGCTCGACGTGTCTTCCTGTCGCCATCGCCGTCAACCCGGCAGGCCGTCGGAGGCAGGGGGACTGGTATCGTGACCGGTCGTCCTGGGGGCGTAGCTCAGTTGGTAGAGCGCTTGACTGGCAGTCAAGAGGTTCGTGGGTTCGAGTCCCATCGCCTCCACGAAAGTCCCAGGTCAGAGGTTCTCATTGTCCGACACCGTGACGGGTGACCGGGCAGCCGTCAGCGTGTGCCTGCCTGACGTTCGATCTCGCGCTGAATCTCGATCTCTGAGATCGGCTTGTGTCCGTAAACGAACCAGGCATGTGCTCCGAGGATCAGCAACCACGCGCCGATCGGATAGACGATCCAGTAGTTCCACACGTCATGGATTCCAGAACTTTGACTGAATCCCTGCGACGGCCAGCCACCCGCATTGTGGTACTCGGACATGGCCCAGATGAGGACCAAAATGGCCATGCCGATGGCGGAGACAACGGCTCCGATTCGGAAGTGCCGTCTACGTTCGATCTGCTTGATGGCCTGCTGACGAGCCAGCTCTTCACTCTTGTTGGGAGAACTCGAGTCGAGGTCCGTGAGCCTGTCATCGACAATAGGCATCTCAATCTGTTCTTTCTGGATGGTCATGACTCACCTCCTTCCCCTCTACATCCAGAATGCGCTCAACCCAGGGAGAAAAAAGGGCCTAACGGCCCTCTTTTCGGATGGTCAGTTGGGTCGTCTGAAACAGATCCAGTCGGTGCAAATGCAGTCTCCGAACAAAAGAGATCATCCCGGCGGACACGACCGCTCAGACCACTAGCATCGCCAACGCAAGCAGGAACGGCCTGAGCGCAGTTACCCGGTAACCGGGGCCGAGGCCCTCGGACCAAGCACGTTGCGCGTCTTCGATCCGTATCTCCTTCTTCACTTCCGTGGGCATTTCTTTCGAGACGATTCCGGCGTGAGAGATGAGCTCATCACCGACAACTCTTCCGCTCGCCTCGTCATCGGTAGCGCCCCAGTTCATGTGCTGGTCGCCTCCTTCGCCTAGAAGGAGCATCGAGGAATACGCTAGGCAGCCTTTCCAGATGTAACCGGTAGCGATCCTGCGTTGCTAGCTCTTTCGATATTTCGCTTGAGCACTGCCAACATACGTGCCTGCATGATCCAGGTAACAGGGATATAGAGCCAATAGTTGACGAAGCGCTCAAGCCATTGTGGGCGGATGGCCTGGTAGCCGCCGATGACCAGACGTGTTCGTCCGCCAGGCAGTTCGTTCAACTGGAAGCCCCAGAGTCCTTCCACATAGGACAATGGCCGCGGCTGCTTCGGATCGAGGTTACGGCCTCGCAGATCGGTCAACCCGCGCAATCCCAGGAAGCGATTCGGTTCAAGGGCTGCGACCTCCCACGCGTCTACAGAACCACTGCGTCTCCAGTACTTCACGTAGTCGCCGGGCGCCAGGTCTTGCCATTCGGGGTGGACCTCCTGGGCACTTGGACGACCTCCATTGTCGAGGCGGTCCCAGGAATACCAGCCGCCACGATCACCGCCCATCTGGACAAGCCACGGCCAGACCTGATGCGGTGGCGCCTCGATCGTGACGGCCATCGTCGCCGCCCTCTCACCCTCAGGGACCAGGTCGGCGCCAGGATACGGACCAGCGACTTCCTCGTCGGTTGCGCCCCAGCGCCAGAGCCGAGGGCGCACCCAGACCCCATAAACGACGGCAGCCACGCCCGCCGCACTCACCATCTTGCGTCCGAATGTCATACGACAAGCGTGGGACTCTGGACGGGCCGTCATAAGTGCCAAATGGCACGTTTCCCAAGGCGCCCGCTGCCTATGACGTTTGGCCCTACTCGTCGCACGACCGGCGCTTCAGCAGCCCATGGCCGCGGCAAGCACGCGACAGACTTCGGCGAGTCGGGCCGAGGACAGAGAAGTCACTGGTCGGCGAAAGGCCGCTCTGGGCAGAGTGTGGACGTTGTCGAAGTTGACAACACAGTCGCTCGGAACCCCATCAGATCGGGCCGAGAGCTCCAACTCCGACACGAGCCCGCGGCGTGTCCGGGTCACCGCGGCGACGACCACAGAGCCGATTCGAGAGGCGACTGGATCGCGGGTGATGACGAGAACCGGGCGGTCCCCGCCGGGGGTAGCCGCGAACCAGATCTCACCGCGCTGCATCGGCCCAATCCGACCAGTCTTCCGCCGGTCCCCAATCCGCGATCGTGGCGAGCGCCTGCTCCCCTTCATCAAGCGGCCGATCGACCCAAGTCACGGCGTCGTTCTCGCTCGCCAGCCGGAGGAGGTGGCGCCGGAGCGCGTCCCGAAGCAGCTCCGAACGATCCACGCCGAGCCGTTCGGCCCACTCCCGAACCCGCTCAGCCTCTTCGTCCTCGACCCGGAAGCTCAACATTGTCATACGTAAATCCTAGTCTGTATGACATAGCGGTGCTTACGACAACCGACTCATTGATCCTGAACCAGCCCGAGGACGTTGCCATCTGGGTCGGTGAAGGTGGCCACGAGGCGTCCGCCACCTACATCGTGCGCGGGCTCCTTCACGGTGGCACCGGCAGCGGTCACCTCCGCCAGCTTCGTCTCGATGTCCGGCACATGCCAGAAGGCCACAGGAGAGGTCATGCCCTGTGGTCCGCCGCCCGGTACGAGACCGATGTGCTGGCCGGCAGCCTCAAAGCCGACGTAGTAGGGCGAGTCGTGCTGCGGCTGCATGCCGAGCAGGGCCGCGTACACAGGCTTGGCTTTCGCCAGGTCTGACACGGGGTGCAGCACGGTCTTGATTCCCTGAGTGGAAGAGTCGGTCACGGTCGCTCCTGAAGTCTTTGGAACAGATTCGACACGGTCTGCATCCTAAGCAGGGGGCCAAGTGGTCGGCGGAACCGCGTTTGGTGGAGCCCCGATGACTGACTCAGTTGTGTCGTTGATGACAACGGTGTCGACCATCTTGTCGTGAAGGCACTGACGGTTTTCGTCCCAGACACACCACAGTGGATCGAGAAGACCGATCCAGCTCAGAAAGCCCGACACCCAGTAGAGCGCGATTCGCCCAAACGCGCGCCCCAAACCCAAGCTCCTCCCGTCGGTTCGCACGGGCCGGATGTGCAGCCAGGCCTTCCCGAGGGTCCGTCCGTAGCGAGCGGTGGCAATGGTCTCGTAGAGCACCCAGATCAGCCCAGTGGCGGACGCGGCAGCGAGGATCGCCAGATAGATCCAAAAGATCCCGGGCAGGGGCGTAGTGCCATATGGATACGGGTTGGGCTTCGGAAAGAGCGGGCCAGCTCGCGGCGCGGCAATCGCCACCGCTATGGCCACGAATGCGGCTAGGACCGGCAGTGCCGTGAGGGCATCGAGAATTCTGGCTGCAAGGCGCCGGCCCGGATCAGCCAGTGCTCCAGGGCCGTGAGGAGGGCGCCCTAGTCGGGCGCCCTTCCATGGCGGTCGCCCCCATGGCCAGTAAGGAGGCGGGTACGGCAGGACCGGTGGCACGCGATGTGGCGTCCAAGCCCATCCGTCGAAGTAGCGCTGACCGCCCAGTACTTCGGGATCCGGATACCAGCCCGCCGGCGCGCTGACGTTGCTCACGAACTACGTGACCGCTGAATCGGCCGGCGCTACCGAGGGACTACGAGGACTTGTGGAGCCCGTCGAGGATCACCGCCAACAGCCTCGTCGCCTGCTCCTCCGAGAGGGTCGTGTTGGTGCACATGGGGGCCACCAGCTGCATCAGATCGGAGCCGTCGACATCGGCGCGGATGACACCGGAGCGTTTTGCACGCCCGATCACGAGCTCCATCGCCTGATCGATTCGCTCGCGCAGGCTCACCCTCAGATCAGGGTTCTTCTCGAACGCCTCACGCAACTCGTTGAGGAACGTGCGCTTGCCCTGCGCGTAGCGCACGAACGCCTGTAGGAAGGCGACCACGGCCGGCCACGGCTCGAGCTCGGCTACGGACTCCTCGGCGACTTCCACCAAGTGGTCGACGTCGTCTCGGTAGACCGCCTCCACGACGTCGATCCGCTTCGGGAAGTGCCGGTAGAGGGTGCCGACTCCAACGCCTGCCTCTCGGGCTATGGCCTCCATCGAGGCGCCTCCGCCTTCCTTGGCGAAGACTTGGCGGGCAGCGACCACCAGGCGTTCGTAGTTCCGACGGGCATCGGCCCGCATCGGCCGACCTCTCTCGTCCTTCGTCTCCTCCGCCGAGGGGACCTCTACCACGTTCTGCCTGCTCACAACCATTTTTGCCTCGTATCCGGGAATCAGGTTGCTAACCGGAGGCACCCTCCGTATACTAACCGGAGGAAGCTTCCGCTTACTCAGGATACCAGCGGAAAGGTCGAAGTCAATGCCCTCCACCACCCTTGACCGGCCGCGCCTCGTCGCGGCCCCTGCCAGCACCGAAGGCCGATCCGGCGCCCTCGCGCGCCGGCTCGGTCACCCCTCGGTCTTCCTCTTCACCATCCTCGCCGCCCAGCTGATGGTGGTGCTCGACACGACCGTGGTCAACGTCGCTCTTCCCCACATCCAAGGTGGGCTGGGGCTCTCGAGCACCGCGATGTCGTGGGTGATCAACGCCTACATACTGACGTTCGGGGGTTTCCTCCTCCTCGGCGCCAGGGCGGGCGACCTGATCGGCCGGCGCAAGGCCTTTTTGATCGGGATCGCGCTCTTCTCTGCGAGCTCGCTGATGGGCGGCCTCGCTGCCACGGGCTGGATGCTGCTTCTCGCCCGGGCGCTCCAAGGAATGGGCGCTGCCCTCGCCGCACCCTCGGCGCTGTCGCTTCTCACCGCGGTCTACCCCGAAGGGCCCCAACGAGTGCGGGCAATCGCGCTCTACACCACGGTCTCGGCAGCCGGAGGGGCGATCGGGCTCGTAGCGGGCGGGCTCCTCACCGAGTTGGCTTCCTGGCGGTGGGTCATGTTCGTAAACGTGCCGATCGGGGTCCTCGTCTGGATCCTCGGTCGGGTCGTCGTCGGGGAGACCGAGCGACGCAAGGGTCGCTTCGACGTTCTCGGGGCACTCACCTCCACGCTCGGCATGACCGGGGTCGTGCTCGGGCTCGTCGAAGCCGGCAGCGAGGGCTGGGGGGCACCGCTCACCATTCCATCGTTTGTCGGCGGGGTCACTCTGCTCGGAGCGTTCGTGCTCAACGAGAAGCGAGCGCAAGAGCCCATCCTGCCGCTGCGATTGCTCGCCAACGCGACTCGGAGCACTGCCAATGCAGCTCGAGGCCTCGTCTATGCCGGCATGTACGGAATGTTCTTCTTCATGTCCCAGTTCCTCCAGGACGTGCAGCGGTACTCGCCACTACGCGCGGGCGTGGCTTTTCTGCCCATGCCTGCCGCTGTCTTCTTGTCGTCACAGTTCGCGAGCAGGGTTCTCGTCCGCCGGCTTCCCCAGAAGATCGTGATGATGTCGGGGATCACGCTGGCTGCTCTCGGCCTGCTGGTTGCCACCCAGGTGCAGACGGGTACCGGCTACTCCGGCATAGTCCTCTCCCTGCTGCTGCTCGGGGCGGGGTCGGGCATATCGTTCGTGAGCCTCACCTCGGCCTCGTTGGCGGACGTGGAGCCCGCCGACGCTGGCGCTGCGTCGGGGCTCATCAACGTGTCACAGCAGATCGGCGCTGCGTTCGGACTTGCGGTGCTCGTGACGTCATTCGACATCGTCACCCACCACGCGCAGATCGGAGCGCGGATCCCTCGTGGTGCACTTGGCGCAGCGAACGCATTGTTCGTCCACGGCTTGCACGACGCGTTCGCAATCGGTGTCGCGTTCACGCTCGCAGCTCTGTTGATCGTCGGGACCCTCATTCGCCTTGCGCCGGATACGAGAACGGCCGCCGAATCGAGCGAGGCAAAAGGCGAGAGCGAGATGTCTTGGGTCGTCGAGCGCGGCGAGGTTGCTCAGGCGAGCTAGCGTTCGGTTCACTCCGATGTCGGCGACCTGGGGGAACTCCTTTGACCACTCCAGCGGGGGAACCTTCGGTCGTCGACGTGCCCGACGAGAGCAGGTTCGTGCTCGAGGACCCTGCCGGGGTGTCCGAGCTCGTCTACGACCTCGAGGACGGCCGGATCGTGATCGTGCACACCGGGGTTCCCGACGCCATTGGCGGTAGGGGCTTAGGCAGCCGGCTGGTGCAGGCGGCAGTTCGACGCGCCGCTCGCGAGCACCTGACGGTGGTGCCCTGGTGCCCCTTCGCCCGGAGCTGGTTGCGTGAGCACCCGGAGGAGACCGGCGGCATCACGATCGACTGGAAGAGCCGCCCTCCCGCGGCGTGATGACCAGGGTGCGAGCTTCCAGCACGCCGGAGAGCTACATGGTCGAATTGGTCCGTGCACGAAACTCCGAGCGAGATTCTCCGCCTTCAGCAATTGCTTGACGAAAGCGCCGCCACCGCCGGCTCTCACCTCCGCAGCATCGTCACGGACGAACGCCGGCTCGGAGCCGAGGAGCTCTGCCGGCGGCTCATGGGCATGCGCCTCCTTGCCGTAGCGACGGTCACAGCCCGCGGCCGTCCCCTCGCCGGGCCGGTCGACGGTTACCTGATCCACGGCTCCTTCTGGTTCAGCTCGGCAAAGAACTCGGTACGCATGCGCCACCTCGCGTCACGACCCGCGGTGAGCGCAACTCACCTGCCGGGTGAGGAGCTTGCCGTCACCGTCCACGGGCGCGCCGAGCTCTTCGAGCTCTCCGGCCCAGCTGGGGCGGCGCTCCGCCAGGCCATGCTCGACCACTACCTGCCGCTGCAGGGCTCTGCCTTCGAGGAGTGGCTACTGGAGACCGATGCCCTCGGTGCCCGCATCGAGGCCGAGAAGATGTTCACCTTCCATCTCGGAGGGACGGGCTCGTGACCGTCGCTCGAACCTCCCTTGACGAGAGGCGGCACGCTGGACGCGAGGACCCTCACAGGCACGGATGAACGGCACGAAGAGCCCGGGAAGGGAGATTGCCCTCAGGCGAGAGCGAAGCCGCCTTGACCACGGGAGCTTTCCGGACTTCGAGACGTCGGCCGAGCGAACGAGACGCCAGCTCTCGGCGGCTCGAAGCAGGTCGTCCGTGTGCTCCTTTGCGACCAGCTCGGTGAAGTAGCCGTTCATAGGTTGATGATGCGACTGGACGCCATGCGCCGGAAGTGGCAGACTTGCCTATGTGCGGAGGAAAACTGCCAAACCTCACACCGTGGCGGTGGTCGTCTCGGACGGGCTATCGCCGTTTGAGTTCGCCGTTGCCTGCGAGGTCTTCGGCTTCGACCGCTCCGACATCGCGTCCCCCTGGTACCGCTTCGTCGTGTGCTCGCCGAACGGATCGGCGGTCAGCACCGACATGGGTTTCTCCATCGGATCCCTGCGCGGGCTCGGCGCCATCTCTTCAGCGGACACGGTCATCGTGGCCCCGGAGCACAAGGCTCCGGAGGCGTACTCCGAGCAGCTACTAGACGCTCTTAGGAGGGCGCACAGGCGCGGGGCTCGGCTCGTGTCGCTGTGCACGGGGGCTTTCGTGCTCGCTGCCGCCGGCTTGCTCGACGGCCGGCGTGCCACGACGCACTGGAGGCATTGCCAGGAGTTCGCTCAGAGGTTCCCCCAGGTCACGCTCGATCCTGCGGTGCTGTACGTAGACGAGGGCGACATCCTTACCTCGGCAGGTTCAGCGGCCTCGATCGACCTGTGCCTGTACCTGGTCCGCCAGGACTACGGCGCCGAGGTCGCCAATGCGCTTGCGAGAAGGATGGTCGTCCCCCCCCACCGAGACGGTGGCCAGTCGCAGTTCGTCGAAGTCCCCCTCGGGGTTGTCGATCCTGCGAACCTGTTCGCAGAGACCCTGGTCTGGCTCCAAGGTCACCTCGACGAACCACTGACGGTCGCCGACCTGGCCGAACGCTCGGCCATGAGCCCTCGTACGTTCGCCCGCCAATTCCGCAAGACGACCGGCACCACCCCCTACCGTTGGCTACTCGACCAACGGGTCCTGCTCGCCCAGCGACTTCTAGAGACGACAGATCTGTCCATCGACCTCGTCGCCAGCAAGTGCGGAATGGGAGACGCCGCCAACCTGCGCGACCACTTCCGCCGAGTCGTCGGGACGTCTCCCAACAACTACCGTCGGACGTTCCGCCAGTTTGCGTCTTGACCTTCGACTCGAGGACCTTCCATGGCTGAGACCGGCGTCTACGACAAAGCGCTCCTCCACCTCCAGGAGGAGCTCGTGAAGATGCAGCAATGGGTCCGTGACGAGAACCAGCGGGTCGTCGTCGTGATCGAGGGACGCGACGCCGCAGGCAAGGGAGGCGTCATCAAGCGCATCACGGAGTACCTCAACCCTCGCTGGTGCCGCGTCGCAGCGTTGCCCGTGCCCAGCGACCGGGAGAAGACCGAGTGGTACTTCCAGCGCTACATTGCGCACCTTCCGGCAGGGGGCGAGATCGTCCTGTTCGACCGCAGTTGGTACAACCGCGCCGGGGTCGAGAGGGTCATGGGCCTTTGCACCGACGAGGAGTACCACCGCTTCCTCCGGCAATGCCCCGCCTTTGAGCGAATGCTCATCGACGACGGGATCGTGCTGGTCAAGTACTGGTTCTCCGTGAGCGACGACGAGCAGGAACGACGGTTCAAGGAGCGGCTCAACGATCCCCTCAAGCGATGGAAGTTGAGCGAGATGGACATCGAAGGCCGCAACCGGTGGGTGGAGTACTCGAAGGCCAAGGACGAGATGTTCGCCCACTGCGACCTCCCTGACTCACCCTGGTACGAGGTCGAAGGAGACGACAAGAAGCGCGCTCGGCTGAATTGCATTGCCCACTTCCTGTCCATCATCCCCTACCAGGAGCGCGAGCTCCCGAAGGTGAAGCTGCCTCCGCGCCCCCCGATGGGCGACTACGTAAGACCGCCTCTAGCGCGCTACCACAAGGTCCCCGACTACGCCGCGACGATCTCCTGAGGCAACGATGGTGGGAACGTGGCGGGACCGCTACAACGACACGAGCCATCCAATGAGGTCGGCGTAGCGCATCAGGTGCTTGTCCCCCACGAACCCGTCGAGGACGTGGCGGCGCGCCCCTGCGCCTAGCTCGGCGATCTCGCTTGGACTGGAGAGAAGGGACGCCAGCGTGCCGCCGAAAGCGACGAGGTCCGTCGGGTCCTCCAGGAGCACACCCGTGCCGGGAGCGATCTGCTGCGGGATCCCCCCGACGCTCGAAGCCACGACAGCCTTCGCCTTCCACATACCTTCGGCAACTGTCAGCCCGAAACCCTCCGCCAGGCTCTTCTGCACGATCACTGTCGAGTGACGCTGGATGGCGTTCACCATCGCGGCGTTCTCGTCGATGTCGTCCATCGGCAAGGTCACGAGGCTGATCGAGGCCCGCACGTATGCCGGCAGGGATCTCCAGGCCGACACGCACTCCGCAAACACATCGGCTCCTTCGGGGTCATCGGCCACTTCGTCCACCGATGGCCCGACCAGCAGGAGTTGCGCATCGACTCGCCCCGCGACAACCGAGGCGAACCCACTCATCACCCCCGCCATGTCCTTCAACCTGTCCCATCGCGACACCTGCGTTACCAACGGGACGTCGGGCACGAGTGGCGAGGCACCCGCCGACAAAATCGATGCTCCCCGTTCCACGAACCCTGCGGTGCCATCGAGCCGCGTGAAAGCACCGAGGGTGCCATCCTCGGTCGCGTCGAGCAAGCCCAGCCGTCGAAGGACACGCTCTACGTCGTTTCGCGCGATCTCTTGGTTCTTGGGCGAGAACGGGTCGATCGACGGAGGAATCACCCACACTCTCGACTCCTCCATCCACGGGGGCACGTACTCGGGCACCGAAAAGACGAAGGCTTCGCAGGCAGCCAGATGATCCCGTAGGAAGGACCAGGCCTGATCGGTCCATTCGTTGCTCGTCTCACGGCCGACGTGGCACCGCCAGATCACCCGGGCGCGGGCGCCGGCAAGCGGCGCCACCATCCCCACCGTCTGCGGATCGTGCAGGAGAACCACGTCGCCCGGGCGGGCGTAGCCGGCGACGCTGAGCGCGTTGGCAGCCGTGACGTCGGCGTAGTGCGCGGACTCGCGGATTCCTAGCTCGCCATCGTCGCCTGCGATCCCGTGGAGGCGATTGTGGATCCTCTTCGTGATCTTGAAGAAGTCGGGGTCCCCGCTCATCACCAGCCAGCGGATGTCGATGCCGGCGTCGAGGCTGTAGCCGACCAACACCTGGAGCATCTCTGCGACGCCTCCCCCCGCCGCCGTCGAGCTGACGTTCCAGATCGTCCTTCCGCCGAGCCCGCGGCCGGCTCTGTCCGCCGCCGCCCGAAGCTCGGCATATCGCTCAGGCCCGATAAGCGTCTCGAGCGTGCTCAGCGGACGCGGGGGCACCGAGATCTCCCGGACGGAATGCTCGGGGTGCTCTCGGATAGGCAAGGCCAAGATCCTCCCAGACAGTGCCAGGAAATGCGGGCGTAGTGTTGGGTCCCATGTTGGGCGCCTCCGCGGCTTCAGGGCCCGATCGCCGCGGCAGAGTTGCGCGCGATCGCGCCGTGCAGGGCTGATGGCGGCGCCGCGCCGGATCCTCGTGGGAGTCGACGGTTCGGCTCACTCCCAGAACGCGCTCGAGTGGGCCGCCGGGCTCGCCGGTGCGACGAAGGGCGAGGTCTTGGTTGTGCACGCCCTGGGGCTGCTGACCCACCTCGGCTCGCCGCCAGTCACGGCGCCCGCTCAGGGCCACCGCCAAGAGGTGCAGGCACTGCTCGAGGGCGAGTGGTGCAAATCACTGCGCACGTCCGGCGTGCCGTACCGTTGCCTCTTGGTCGACGGGAATCCGACAGAGGCGTTGATGGTCTGTGCGGACGCCGAGGGGGCGGACCTCGTCGTGGTGGGCCCGCGTGGCACGGGCGGGCTCCCCGGGCTGCAGCTCGGCAGCACGAGCCACCAGCTCGTGCAACTCTCGAAGCGACCTGTGGCGGTGGTTCCGGGCAACTAACCACGGCACCCGAGGGACCGACGACTAGCGACGGGCGACGTACTCCCCGACCGGGTCAGCCCACCTGGCGGTCCCGCTCCCCCCAGTAGCGCTTCCGCAGCTCGCGCTTCAAGGGCTTGAACGCGCCCGACAAGGGCAGGGGTCCGTCGTGGAACTCCACCGATTTCGGCACTTTGAATCCCGCAAGGAACCTCCGCGCGTGCTCGATCAGCTCCTCGCCCGATGCCCCCATGTCCTGCTTCAGGACGACGACGGCGTGGACGACCTCCCCCCAGGAGTCGCTCGGGATCCCGATCACGGCGACCTCCGCCACTGCCGGGTGGGTGGCGATGGCATTCTCGACCTCGGTGGAGTACACGTTCTCCCCGCCAGTGACGATCATGTCCTTCACGCGGTCGGTCAGGTGCAACACGCCGTCTTCGTCCAAGAACCCGACGTCGCCGGTCCTGTACCACCCGTCGCGCATGACGGCCTCGGTCTCGTCGGGCTTGTTCCAGTACTCGCGCATGAGGTTCCCACCACGGGCGCACACCTCGCCCGCCTCCCCTGGTGGGACTTCGTTGCCCAGCGAGTCCGTGATGCGCAGCTGCACGCCGATGACTGGTCTTCCGGCAGCAGACAGCAGCTCACCACCCCGGCGATGCTCCTCGGGACCCAGGAACGTGAGCACGGAGGCAGCCTCGGTCATCCCGTAGCCCTGGATGAAGTCGATGTCGGGCAACATCTTCAGCCACCGATCGAGAACGGCAGGCGAGATCGGTGCCGCTCCGTAGACGAGCTGGCGAAGCGACCGCAGGCGTCGCGGTGAGAACCCCCGGGTGCTCTCCAGCATCTGCAACATGACTGGGACCACCATCGTGGTGTCGATCGCCTGATCCTCCATCACGTCGACCACGAGCTCCGCATCGAACATCGGCACCGTGACAGACGTTCCACCACTGGCAGGGATGCCCAGCACACCTGCTACGACGGCAGCGTGGAACATCGGCGACTGGAACAGAAAGCGTCGATCCTCTCTGAGCCCGATCTCGAAGAGCACGTGATACACGTTCAGCACTTCCGCGCGCTGTTCGAGCAAGGCTCCCTTCGGAAAGCCGGTCGTGCCCCCCGTGTACATCAAGACGACCGGATCGTCCTCCTCGGGCTCCCGCGCGACGACTGGCTCGCCGGATGCGAGCAGCTCGTCGTACGCGATCGTGTCGCCGTCCCGCACGGTGATGCCGTCTCCTGCTGCTCCGCCGATCACCACCAGCTTGTCGATCTTTGCCCCCTCCTCGTCCCGCGCCTTGTCGAGGAGGGGCGCCAGCACGGGGTCGGTGAAGACGATGGTGGAGCCCGAGTCGTTGAGCACGTAGGCGAGCTCGGCAGGCGTAAAGCGGATGTTCAGGGGGTTGATGATGCCGGCACCAAACATGGCCGCGTGGTACAGCTCGATGAACTCGTGGCAGTTCAAGGCGAGCACAGCGAACCTGTCGCCTTTCTCGACACCGAGCCCTTCGCGCAAGGCGCTGGCCAGCTTCAGGACCCTCTCGACGTGAGCCGCGAGAGTGCCCTCGTAGCGCAGACCTTCGCGTGTGACGTCGACAAACGCCACCTTGTCGCCGAGCCTTTCTGCGCGCGGCAACAAGAACCTCGGGAACACGAGCTCTTTCACGCCTGGCCACCTCCTACCGCGACGGTGGCTGCTGCGGGACCGGATTCCATCATGCCTCCTGGCGGGGCCCGCGGCCCAGGACCAACACTTCCTCGATGCCTTCGTCCAGGCAGGCGGCCAGCTTCGCGCTGTCGGGCACGGCTTGCGTGTCGACGTTGACCCCCACACACGCGCGGCTCGCCGGGGTGACGAGCGAGACGTTCAACGCGGCACCCGACGGAGGGGCAAAGGCATATACGCGTTCCACGCACGAACCCGATAGATACGTCTCGAACGGCGGGCCCGGAACGTTCGTGACGCAGAAGTCGTCCCCTTTCAGCATCGAACCCCAAAGTGCGGACACGAGTGGCGACGGCAGCAGGTTCAGGCCGGCCGCCAGCGCATCGCTGATCGCGAGGCCCGGCGCCTGCTTCCACGCTCCGGCCACCCTTTGCACCTGACGTACGCACTCACGTGGGTCCGGAGACGCAGCGACCACGAAGCGCGCCGGCACGAAACGATTGCCTGTGATCGCATCGCTGCCGCTGCGAACGCTCACCGGCATGAGGACCCTCAGCGAGTCGATGCTCACACCGTGGATCTCGTGATAGCGGCGAAGACCTGTCACGATCCCGGCGACGAACACGTCGTTGACGGTGCCGCCCGTCGCCGTCGCCGCCTGCTTTAGCTCCCGCCACGGCGGATCGAGCACCTCGAATCTCCGGCTCATGCTTCGCCCCACCATCAATGGGGATACCGGCCGACGGGCCGGCGCCAGGAGACGGGCCGCTGACCCTATGGTGGAGACGCCCAGCTCGACCGGACGCGAGGGGTGCAGAGCAGTACGAGCCATGTCGTCGAGGAAGTCGAGAAGGCGGCGCGGAGCCGACGGATCTGGTGACACATCGGAGCCCGCCCTGGTGGCGAGATCCGCAAAGCGCCAGGTGGGCCCCCGGGCGCGGCCGTCAGCGTCGGACGGCTCTTCGGGCACGTGCCGAGCCGCCCCAGAAAGGGCTGACGGTCCCCGAGGCCCTGACCCGCCGCGCGCCGGACGCCGGTGGCGGTCGAGCAGGTGGAGCAGCACGGCTATCCCACCGACCCCATCCACGAGCGCATGGTGCAGCTTGACCACGTAGGCGGCACGCCCGTCCTCGAGACCCTCGACGACGGCGGCCTCCCACAACGGCAGTTGCGGGTCGAACCCCGTGGTCGCCATCACCTGCGCCAGGTCGAGCACTGACCTGAACGTCGCGGGCGGGGGTATCACGATCCGTCGCAGGTGGAGATCGAGGTTGAAGCTCCCATCCTCGATGAACCTGGGACTACCAAGTCCGAGGGGACGCTCGACGACCCGCGACCGCAGCCTGGGGACGACCCCGGTCAGCGCCAGGTGGCGCGCCTGGAGGTCCCCGAAGCGCGGGGCGCGGTCCAGTGCCATGACCGCGACGACCGTCGGGCGAAGGAACGGGTCCCGGCCGATCGTCCACAGAAGGGCGTCGGCGTCGCTCATCGTCCCCGTTACACGTCCGCTCATGTGCAAAACCCCTTCAATCGATGATGCTTCGGGCCCGGGCGCGTGAGTAGAGCCGGACGACTCTTAGGGATGGCCCCCGAGTATGAATGCCCTGGAACGGCCCGCCGGCGCGGCTGGTTGCCGCGGTTCAGCGACTCGCGGCGGTGGCCCCGGGCAGGCGGCGGGGCGGGGGGTGGCCGTCCATCCACTCGAGCGGCACGAGCAGCTTGGGCACCTCTATTCCTCGCGCGAAGAGAGACCGGATGACCGCTGCATGTCCTTCCCTCGAGTCGCGACGCCAGAACAGCACCACCAGGTCCGCTTCACCCGCGTGCTCGTGCAGCTGCTCGGCAGGCTGTCCGCCGACAACGCTCATCGCCTCGGGCGAGGCCCCGTGCCGGCGGCGCAGCTCGTCGAGCCATGCCGCCGCGTGGTGCCCGGGTCCGTCCCACATCCGCGGCGTGTTGTCGGCGGTCATGACGTGGAGCATCCGGAGATGGACGCCGGCTCGCGTGAACCGCCGGTGGAGCGACCTGGTGGCGGCCGCGACCTCCTCGGACGCGTCGGACGAGACAAGCACGCGGCGCATGCGGGCACGCAACGCTCCACGCTTCCTCGCCCCGCCCGGTGCTCCAGCGTGACCGCCCCCCACAGGGAGCACGAGCAGCGGCCCCGCCGCCGACGACGCCCTCGCGAGCAGCCTTCCCATGGCCGTCTCGCCGCCCTCCTCTCGATCGAACAGCTCCGGTGCCGGCACCAGGTCGAGCGCTCCTGCGACGTCGGCCACGAGGAGCTCGAAGTCCTCCAGAGCCTCGGCGTCCGCCGCGACCACGATCAAGCGACGGGCAGCCACCACGTCATCGGTAGTCATCGCTGTACCCCCTCCCCTCGGCCGCGCGAACCGGAGGAGGATGCTCCACGCTCTATCCAGGCCCCCGGCGGTCTCACCACCACCGTCTCGCCGGCGCTCAACTCGATCTTCAACGGCACGGTGCAGGCCACGTGAACCGCGTCGGTGCGGCAGCTCAGCAAGACCCGGCGCCCGTGCCAGCGCAACTTGAGGCGCAGCTCACGCCAATGGGGCGGGAGGTGCGGGTCGATCACGAACACATCGGCGCCGGGGCCGCTCACGCGAACACCGGCGAAGCCGAAGACGATCGCCTGCCACAGCCCGCCGAGCGCCGCCAAGTGGAGGCCTCCAGCCGTGGTGCCAGTGGTGTCGTCGAGGTCGATGTTCTGTGCGAGCTCCAAGAAGGTGAGCGCCTCGTCCAGACGTCCTGCGCGCGCGAGCACCGAGGCGTGAATCGCAGGGGAGAGCGAGCTGCCATGAGCGGTCCTGAGCAGGTAGAAGTCGAGGTCGCGCTCGAGCGTGCCCGGACGCGGAATATCGGGGATCATGTGATGTGCCATGAGAACGTCCGCTTGCTTGACGATCTGCGATCGCGCCACGCCGTCGTGGCCGAGCAGCAGGTCGGCCGCAACGGGGACACCTCCGAGCTCGCTCACGAAGACGGGCCGCAAGTCGTCGTAGCCGGCGAATTGCACGTGACGACCGACGGCCGCGTCGTAGCCGTCGAACAGCGACTCCGAGAGCTCCCGCCACCGGCCCGCTTCGTCGAGCTGCGGGGACGCTCCGGAGCGCTCTACGAGCTCGGCCGCGCGCGCGAGGTTCCACGCCGCCATTTGGTTCGTGAAGGCGTTGTCGTCCACGTTCTCGTGGTACTCGTCGGGACCGATCACGCTGTCGATGTGAGCGACACCGGCCTCGTCGAGGCGCGCCCGGCTCGCCCAATAGCGCGCCGTCTCGACTAGAAGAGGCCTGCCGGGACCCTCCAAGAAACGCCAGCGGCCCGACCAAGAGGCGAGCTGCCACGCGCCCCACGCGACGTCGGCCGTGATGTGCTCCTCGAGCTCTCCGGTACGGATCGGGACGACCTCACCGTGCTCGTCTGCGCCGCCCCTCGGTGTCACGTCGCGTCCGTCGTGAGCAGATTCCCACGGGAACCTCGCCCCGCGTCGCCCGTGCGCACGCGCCCTCTCCATCGCGGCAGGAACGCGCCGGATGCGGTACTCGAGCATCGCGCGCGCCGACCTCGGATGGGTCGCAGCCATGACCGGGAGCACGAAGACATCGGCATCCCAGAACACATGTCCCGCGTAGGAGGGCCCCGTGAGACCACGCGCCCCGACGGCCGCCTCGGAGCGCTCGGCCACCGAGGACATCAGGTGGAAAAGCGCCAGCCGACACGCCGAGGTGAGCTGCGGGTCCCCGACCACCTCGACGTCCGCCTCGGCCCATCGCGAGGCCCACGCCGCCTTCTGCTCTGCGAACAGCCCGGCCGGGCCCGCTCGCCGGGCCTCCTCCTGGCGTTCGACAGCCCGGGAGCGACTCGGCGCGCGACCGGCCGCGGTGTCGTACGAGCAGATGCGAACGACGCGGCGAGCCCCTCGTCCTGCGGGGGAAGGAGAGTCGACCTCTGTGATCGTGTCGACGACCCGGACCACGCCACCACCAAAGACGGCCCGGTCCTGTGACACCTCGACGCCGGCGGGCACGTCGAGGACCTCGGAGCTGCCGCCGGCGACGAGCACGGTCGTGCCCGGCCGCGCGAGGCACGCCCAGCGCGCCGAGCTCAACGACGCTCCCTCCTCCCCGGACACTCGCCACACGACGCCGGAGCGGAGGTCGAGAAGGCGCAACCCCGCCGGGGGAAGCGTGCTCTCACCGAGGGTGGCCCAGCTGGGGATGGCGAGGAGCGACTCCGAACCATCGTCGTCGGTGTCGTAGACGCCCGCGACGAACACGCCCGGGGATGCGTCGGCGCCGTCCTCCTCCAAGCTCCCTCTGGTCCCGGTGACGCCGTCGGCCACAGTGAGAAGGCTCTCGTAGACCCGGCCCATGCTCGGAAGTCCTTCAGGTACGACCAGCAGCCACGCTGAGCGGACATCGGCCGGCCGCTCGGCCAGCACGTCGGCGACCTCGCTCGTCGCGCCGACGGAGATCTCGACGTCGCGGTCGGGGCAGCTCACCTCCTCCGGCTCGGTCGTCACCGGAGCTGGAAACGCCGCCCGGTCACGACATCGGCCCGGACGGCGAGCAGCTTCTCCCCGGGTTCGGGGACGAGCGGAGCGGGCCCTGGGCGCGCGGCATCGGGATGAGCGGGCACTGCCAGCTCCGTCGCGAGGCCGCGGACCAGCACGCTCCACGCCTTCGCGCCCTCGCGGTCGACCTCGTCCACCTCGAAGGCTACGAGCGCCCCGGCGGCGGCGTGCTCCATGAGCCCTGGACCCAGGCGCACGACGACCTGGCGGTCAACGTAGGCGAAGTTCACCGGATGGACGATCGGCGCCCCGTCTTGCGAGACGGCCAGCCTCCCGATCGAGCCTTTCTTGGCCGCCTCCGCCAGCAGGCGCAGGCACTCGGCCGACGAAAGGACCTCCGACCCGCGTCCGTCGATCCACATAGGGCCAGCGTTGCACTCTCCGACCTTCTCAACTAGGGCCGTTCGTCCAACGAGGACTTGGAACCCGGTCCGCGGAGCCACCAGGCATCGGGAAGCTCTCCCAGGTCGCTCACCACCACGTTCGCGCCAGCCTCGATGAGCGAGCTCGCGGTCGCTCGCCTCGCCACCCCCACCACCAGCCCGAAGCCACCGGCGCTGGCGGCGGCCACGCCGGCGGGCGCGTCCTCCACCACCGCGGCCGCAGCAGCTTTTACGCCGAGCTCGTGGGCGGCATAGAGAAACGTGTCGGGCGCCGGCTTGCCGCGCAGGTTCTGCTCACGCGCCAAGATTCCGTCCACTTCCGCGTCGAAGAGGTCCACGATCCCGGCGGCCTCCAGCACCGCCCGGCAATTCTCGCTCGCCGAAACGACGGCTGTGCGCCGACCGATCGCCCTGAGCTGCTTCACGAGAGCGACTGACGTTTTGAACACGGTGACTCCCCCGTCGGCGAGGAGCTCGAGGACCAACTCGTTCTTCTGGTTGCCGACTCCGCACACTGTCTCGAGCCCGGGTGGGTCGAGGCGGTCCCCCTCGGGGAGCTTGATCCCCCGGGAGGCGAGGAAGTCGCGCACACCGTCGTAGCGAGGTTTGCCGTCGACGTAGAGCTCGTAGTCCGCCACGGGGTCGAAGGGCACGGGTTGAGTACCTAGAGCCGACGCCCTGCGCGCGAGGAATTCGTCGAACGTCTGTCTCCAAGCCGCCACATGCACACGGGCCGTGTCGGTCAGCACCCCGTCGAGGTCGAAGAGCCACGCGTCGAGGTCGCGCGCCTTTAGCGCCTGGGGTGGCACGTCCTCATCGTCCCACCCGAGAGCTGTGCCGTGCTTCTCCGGGGCGTTGAAGCGGACGTAAGGTAGCCGCGCAGGCGAACACCCTCTCGGAAAGGGAAGCAACGTGAACTCTGAAACAGGCAGCCGGCCGAGAATAGTGGTGGGAATCGACGGCTCGGAGCCGTCTCTCGACGCGCTCCGCTGGGCCGCGACGCAGGCCGAGCTCACCGGAGCTCAGCTCGACGTGGTCATGACCTGGGAGTACCCGACCTCCTACGGCTGGGTACCCCCGTACCCCGAAGACTTCGACCCCGAGGCGGACACGAGGAAGGTGCTCGAGGAGACGGTGCGTCGAGTGCTCGGGGAGCAGCCTGCCTTGGAACTACACACCCGTGTGATCGAAGGCCATCCGGCACCGTCGCTCATCGAAGCATCCAGGGGTGCACAGCTGCTCGTCGTCGGGAGCAGGGGCCACGGAGCGTTCGTCGGTATGGTGATCGGCTCGGTCAGCGAGCACTGCGTGTCGCACTCGTCGTGCCCGGTCGTGGTGGTCCGCCACTCCGACGACTCCTCTTAGCCAACCTCGCGCTGTCCCGCGGCGACGCGACTCAGCCGAGCTGGAGCTGGACCTGGACGGAGAGGGCCTCCCGCAGCAGCGCCCAGACGACCGGGTCCATCGCATCGACGAGGACGCTCACGACGTCTCGCAGGGCCACGACACCGACGACCTCGCCCCTGAAGTCGTGGAGCAGAAGGTGTCTGATCTCGTGGCGGAGCATGTCGGCCGCGGCTTGGACCACGGTCGTGTCCTGGTCGACCGAGATCATGTTGGTCACGACTGTGGTGCTCACCGCGTCTTGGGGACCCAGGCCTGCGTTGAGCGCTCGTGTGAGGTCGTGAGTGGTCAGAATCGCCTGGTCGCGGCCGACGAGGAGCAACGAGACGTCGGCCTCGCGCATCGCGTTGGCGGCGGCTTGCAGCGTCGAGTCGGGGGCGATGCGAACCGGAAGATGAGCCAGTGCCCTTACCGGCGAATGAGGCCCTGCGAGCCGATCGACGTGCGGATGCTGCGGCTCGCGGGTCGCGACAGAGCGTCCGATGCGGCGCCCTGACACGAAGTCGATGGTGACCGAGATCAAGTGAGGACGATCACCCCCTGCCCAGGGACGCAGACCCGAACGCCTGGCACCGTCGGTCGCTGCGGGCTCGGTCCTCTCGCGCGCCGGACCCGCAACGAGCACGCTCCAACCGCTCTCCGCGAAGACGTCGACCTGATCCACCTCGAACGCCACAGTCGTGTTGGCGATCGCGGCTCGTAGCTTGATCCCCTCTCCGGTGAAGAACAGGATCTCGTCGCCCGCGACCACGTAGTTGACCGGGAAGACCGCCGGGATGGCCCCGAGCGACACAGCGACTCTACCGACGCGGCCTTGGCCGAGAAGCGATCGACACTCCTGTTCGGAGAGCAGGTCCAAGCCTTCGAGCTTCATGCTCGTCACCTCCCCTGCCGGCGGCACCCGAACTCCACGCTCGGCCCCAGATCATCTTGCGCCTCCGTGGGCGATGCCCACTAGGGCCGAACGGAGGTATCAAGTGGAACGCCGACCCGCTCTCCGTCGCGAAGGTGGGTCACATCGGGTCGCGCGTCGGACGAGCAGGTGCTCGCCAAGTCCCAACGTTCGTCTTGGCGTCGCTCGCGACGCCTTTGCCCCGTGGTCTGCTCGACCCGGGGTTCTATGAGCCTCTGGCGTCACAGGCCACGGCCGGCCCCGGCGCCGGCAAGGCGTTCACTGCCCGAAGCATCCGCGTGGTCCAGGCCTCGAGGCGCCGGCTGGCGTCGGAGGTCAGCCGCTGGCACACCCAGTCCCAGTGGAGCGCCACGGCGTCGCCTGCGGCGAGGTCACCCGCGAAGCCGATGCCGTCCACGCTCCTGCGTACCTGCTCCACGCGTTCGGGCCCCTCGACGACCAGGCGGCCCCGGAGCACGAGGCTCCGGTCGCGAACTGTCACCGTGTCGCCTTCGGCCGACAGGACCGTCCCCCACCGGATGCGGCACCTGTCGAGCACCGTCAGCGGCGCACCCTCCATCCCCGCGCGCAGCAGCCCGAGCCACGGGTAGACCGCGAAGACGTGGAAGTTGTGATGCGCTGCACCACCGAGGAGCGCGGCATGTGCCACAGGGGAGAAGTCCCGCCCGGCACGCCGCTCGAAGCGGTCGTCGAGGTGAGCCACCAGCGTCGCAGGAGGGACGCGTTCGAGAAGTGAGTTCCCGATCCAGTAGGCGTCGACCACGCGCGAGTCGAGTGGGTCCTCGATGCCGCTGCAGCTCGAGATCAGCTGGAGGTAGGGCCAGGCCCCGTCGAAACGCGCCGCCAAAGATGACACGGCCCGGAGGTCCTTCCCTTCGGCCGCCGCTCCCAGGAGAGCGGCCGGGTCTGCCGGCCCGCAGTACCCGAGCGAGTTCGGCGGGTAGGCGAAGCGGGCGAAGGCAAACGGGCCGGCAGGCACTTGCATCGTCCTTCTCACCGGGCCGTCGCAAGCCGCGGCCACACGCGCACGACCGTGGCGCTACCGAGCGCCACCAGCACGAGGCCGACCGTCTCGGACAGGGAGATCGCGTGCCCCGCAGCCAGCTGCAAGAGGGAGGTCACCACTACGCTCGCCACCAGCACCGAGGTCACGTCGAGTGCGCGCGCCCTGCTCAGGGCGACCATCCACGTCCCCACGTATCCCGCCAGGAGCCCTCCCGTCAGAAGCGCCCAGCCCAATTGAGCGGCGTCGAGTCCCGCTAGCGCTCCGAAGTGCCCGGTCGCAGCGACGAAGGCTACGAGCACCACCACTCCTATGCCCATTCGGAGCACGGACAACCTCACTGGTGTCGTCGACTCGAGCAGGCGCTTGGCGACCACGGTCTCGACCGCCCAAAGGACGGTCGCCCCAAGAACGAGCAGCGGGCCCTCGCCGAGCACGAGCCGCCCGATGCCGCCACTGATCGCGACCTGCCCACCAACTAGGAGCACTATCGCGCCGAGGTTCCAGAGCGAGAGCCGCTCACCCAGGAACGGCAGGGCGAGTATCGCCACCCACACCAGCATCGTGTCGTGCAGGAAGGCGGCCGGCTCGGCGGACATTCGCGCCAGCCCCTCGAAGAACAAGACGAATGCGATGCCGCCTCCGACGACCCCCACGTAGGCCCAGCTGAACCAGCGGGCGTAGCTACCGGCGCTGAGCCCGTGGAGCGCCGGCGCTCCCCCGCTACCGGGCCTTCTCGCCCGGTCGTCACGTCGGGCGGACCTGAGAGCGCGAAAGACACCTGCTGCGGCAATCAGGAAGACTGCGGCCACGGCGTTCTTCGCCGTCGTGTACACCGCGGGGTCGCGGATCGAATGGACGCCGTAGCTGTTCACGAATATCGAGACGCCGCTTACGAGCGCCGTCCCTCCTGCGACGACAGCCCCGGGCAATCGCGCACGCTCGGGTGCTCGAGTTGCCTCCACCGAAAGTCGTGGTGATCGTTGAGTCATCTTCGCTCCCGGTCCTCCAGTGCTCTCAGCTCGGACAGTGCTGCCTCCGCTTCAGAGGGGTCGGCAGGGGCGAGCGCGAACCCGCTCTGCGCGACGAGCCAGTCACCCACCTCGGGGGGCGAGCCCTCGTAGGCGAGGAGCGAGACGGTGAGTCGGCGTCCGTCGAGATCGTCGACCTCGACGCGGCCGTCCTCGGCGGGACCCACCACAACGTGCAGCCTGCTCATGCACATGCAAAGGCCTCCTCTATCAGGTGGAGCACGCAAGCGGCCGCCGCGTCCACGGACCCGGCCACCGCAGGGCTCAGCTCCGAGCCGTGCCCGAAGTCATCGCCCTCGACGCCGACGACGACCGCGCGAACCGGGGCGCGGCCGACGGCGAGCGCCAGGCGGAGGGCGCCTGCAAAACCGATCCCGTGCGTGCTCGAGGGGCCTCGCGGCGCGCCGGAGGGCTCGATGCCGGGCATGGTGCCGTCACGGGCGGCCGTCGCCTCGCCTTCGAGCTCCGCAACCTGCGTCGCAAGCTCGATACGCGAGATGGTGCCGGGAGAGAGACCCGACCTGGTGGCGTCCACGACCACCGCGAGGTCGGCACCGTCCCAGTGCCCGAGGAGGTCGAGAGGATCCGTCAGCGGGGCCACGACCACGCAGTCGCGGCAGGCGGTGGCGAGGTCCCCGGCGCTCTGTGCCAAGCGCTCCGAGACGCGCCGGGCCACGACCGGGCCGACCCCGTCGTCACGGCGCCACTCGCTGCCCACTCCCGCCACCACGACTCTCGGTACGGTGCGGTGCGTCACGGACGGCGCTCCACTGTGACGTCCAGGAAATGGGCAGCACAGGAGATGCACGGGTCGTGGTTGCGCACGGCCTGCTCGCACCGTCGGGTCAGCTCCTCCTCGGAGAGCGACAGGGAGCCCTCCACGACACGGCGCAGGTCCGACTCGATCGTGAGCTGGTTCTGGGAGGTGGGGGGCATGATGCGAGCGGAGCGGATGATGCCGTCGGGGTCGAGCTCGTAACGCTGGAGCAGAATGCCGCGCGGAGCCTCCGTGGCGCCGGCGCCCACGCGGCCTGCGGGCGGGACCTCGACTGCCGGGGGGTCTGGGGGCTCGTAGGACTCGGCCAGGCGCAACGCCTCGTCGCAGGCGAACACCAGCTCCACCGCGCGCACCACGATGCTGCGGAACGGGTTGTTGCACACCGGCCCGAGCCCAGCGCCGGCCGCCGCCTCGCGGGCGAGCGCGGGCAGCACACTGGAGTTGAGGGCGTAGCGGGCCAGTGGACCCGTGAGGTACGAGTCGGTGCCCCTAAGCCTCGCATGCAGCGCAGTCGACCGCTCCACCTGCTCCTCCACGGCCAACGACGCGAAACCGGCCGCGTCGGTGTCGAGACCTTCCGAGGAGGCGACCCTCCCGGACTCGATGGGGTACATGTCACCCCTCTGCAAGGCGACGAAGCGGTAATCACCCTCGACGTCGGGGAAGTCGAAGGAGGCCACCCACTGCGTAGTGGCCAGCGCCGCGTCGCGCGCTCTTCGCAGCGGGTCGACCAAAGAGCGGATGGTGGCTTCGTCAGGTGCCCGGTAGAAGCCGCCCACCCGCACGTTCACCGGGTGGACGGCCCGACCACCGACCCTCTCCATCAGGAGGTTGCCGGTGCGTTTCAAGTCGAGACCTCGCTCCACGGCAGCTCGGTCGCGCCGAGCGAGCTCGACGGCGTCCTCGCAGTCA
>DATKIB010000042.1:0-2835 GCA_035509915.1 Acidimicrobiales bacterium
TGGAGTTTCCCCAGGTGCTCGAGGAAATGGTCCGCAACGACATCGAGCTGGAGAGAACAAAGGCTGGTCTCGCCTAATTGGGTCACCGCGCTGAGCCGCCGCGGCGACCCAACAAGAGCCAACCAGGTGCGGTGGCACCCCCGGCGCTGTCCCCGCTTTTCCCTTAGCAGGAACCGCCCACAGAACAACCGGTTATGACACGAAGTTACGAAGAGTTACCTAGGAAATTCGCGCGCATATCGACGGCTCCGGAACGCCTCGTGCCGCGCCAGAAGGTCACCCGAAACCTCGCTCCAAGTCACGCAGACGGGGGCGGAGTCGGCCTCATAGCGCGGGCCTGGTAGCGGCCAGAAATCACCACGGCCAAGCACGATCGAGGGGCACACTTGTGGGTGATGGAGCGTCCAGCATCTGGTGCTGACACCCCGACGCTGTACGTCATGGTGGGCCTTCCGGCATCCGGCAAGACGACGCGCGCCAAAGAGATCGAGGCGGACTGCAATGCCCTGCGCTTGACGCCTGACGAGTGGATGATCCCACTGTTCGCTGACCTGGCCCCGCGGCCGTTCGGCCAGTCGCTGGCGGGCGCGAAGCGCGATGTCCTCGAGGGGCGTCTGGTCTGGTTGGCCCTCCGCGCCCTGCAACTCGGCACCAACGTCGTCCTCGACTTCGGCGTTTGGGCCAAAGACGAGCGATCTGCCCTCCATCACTTGGCACTATCCGCCCGTGCTCGCTTTCAACTCGTCTACATGGAAGTCGACGACGACGAGCAAGCGCGGCGTGTCCAGGAACGCAATACCCAAGAACCTGCTGCGGCCTTCGCCATGATGCCGGCCGAGCTGCGGGTATGGCGCCAGGGCTTCCAGGAACCGGACGAGGCGGAACTTACCGCACGGGCCCCTGGCCCTCCTCCTCCCGATTTCCGGTCCTGGGAGGAGTGGGCAGCTAAGCGTTGGCCTACGTCGCGCCCATGACATGTCGGCAGAAGCGACCTCCATGAGTACTAGGCCCGGCCAAGAGCCTGACGAGTTGAACTCGAGCATCGTGTCCGGCGGGACGCAGAGCCACCGGATCTGTGTCGGCAGCGAAAGCGTTGCCTCTCAAAGGGAAACCGTCCATAGCGACGGTGATGGCGTCACGGGCGCCGTCAGAGAAGCAACAGAACCGCAGTCTTGCACGACTTCCGACCTGCTCGCCGAAGACCCGTCCGGTACTGGTGGGTGATACTGGCCAGCGAGTTCAACACGCCTCGTGGCAAGCTCCCGTTGCCCTTTGTACGACGGTGAGAGCGGCCACTCAGCTCAACCCGAAGCGGTCGCGAAGCGTCGAGGTCCAGGGGCTATCAGGCAAGAACTCGATGCCATGCCGCGCACAGGCGCGATCGAAACCGTCGCGGTCACCCCGCTCAAGCGCTGCAAGCTCCACGAACCATGCTTCGGTGCCTCCTGGCGTGAGCACTTCGACGATGCGCGCCGGCTCTTCGCTCGAGTTCCACATCGCGTGTTGGAGATCACGTGGCTTCAGGGCCCATTCGCCGGCATGGGCAGTAGCGATATCGTCGCCAACAAGGACCCCGATCTCGCCGGTCAGCACGTAGACCCAGACGTCGTTGCGGTGCACGTGTGGGGTGACGAAGGCCTTCGTGACGAGGGTCTCTTCGATCACGGCGAGAACGCCGTTGGTGTGGCTCGAGCGCACCCGGATCTTCACCTCGAACGAGCCGGGGAGCGCCACGCCAGCTGGCGGGACAATGACGAATTCCTCCATGCTTGAGCATCGCAGGTGGACGAGGCTGGGGGTGAGGAATTGCCGGAGTTCGCGAGCTTCGATGGTGTGCGGCTGCATTACGAGCTGGAGGGGTCCGGACCGCCGGTCGTGCTGCTGCACAGCTTCCCTTTCGACTCGCGCGTTTGGGTAGACACGGGTGTGGCGGCGGGCCTAGTCGAGGGTGGCCGCCAGGCGGTCCTGCTCGACCGGCGCGGTCAGGGGCGCTCGGAAAAGCCGCACGACCCGGCGGCTTACGCCGACAACGCCTGTGCACGTGACGTCTTTGCACTGCTCGACCACCTCGGTCTTGACTGGAGCGACCTGCTCGCCTACTCGCTCGGCGCGCAGATCGGGCTGCGGGTGCTCCAGGTCGAGCGCCGCATCCGCCGCGCCGTGCTCGGCGGGATCGGAGAGGCCGTACTGGGCTGGAACGAGGGCGCCGCTATCGCCGTCGCCGAGGTGCTCGAGAGAGACGAGGCGGAGCTCGACGAGGGTGACCGGGCGCTTCGAGCGCGAGTCGACCGTCTCGGTGGCGACCGCTTCGCTCTTGGCGCAATGGGGCGCGGTCGCTATGTCAACTACGACCGCGACTTCTCGATGGTAGGCGCGGCGGTGCTCATCATTAACGGCGAGCGCGACCTCGACTTCGGGGACCCGGCACGGCTCGCCGCCCTCATCCCCAGAGCCACGGCGACTTTCATCGACGCCGATCACGCTTCGACGATGGACAATCTCCAGTTCTTGAGGCTGGCTCCATCGTTCCTGGCCGTCGGGGTCGGTGGAGCAGATTGACCATGCAGGTGTGAGGGACCTCGCCTGGGTGGTGGGCCGCGGGAAGCGCTTATCGACGGTGATGCGCTGCGAGCTGCGCGACGTAGCCCAGCGTCGCACGACGGGGTGCTACGACCGTCTCTGGCAGGGCCCGCTAACCGGTCCAAGTATTCGTACCGCCCGACCTACGGGATGCGTCCAAAACACCTTCCCGTTCTCGTTCTCGTTCTTAACCACGACCGGTCTCGGACCTGACGCGGTGGCTGACGACCGGCCGCGCACCTTGACAGGATGCTT
>DATKIB010000043.1:0-8656 GCA_035509915.1 Acidimicrobiales bacterium
TGAGCGCACCGCGACCGGATCGACTCGGTTCAGCGGCCCCTGCGGGACAACGGCCTGCGCGCCAAGGCGCGGTACAGCTCGAGCGTCTCAGGATGAACTGAATCGAACGGCTCTATGTCATCAGCGACAAGACGGGTGAGCTCCTCCATCACCGAGATCACGCCCGCGGGGTTCCCGTTCAGGTCGGCGGCTCTCATGAGAATTCTGAAGAGACGCTCGTCGTAGGGACTTACCCGTAACGCCTGCCGCGCCCCAAACTGAGCCCCGGCTGCGTCGCCCGTGGAGAGGCACAGCTCCGAGTATCGGCACGCCAGGTCCACCACGACCGCCTCGATGTTTGCCGTGATCCCTTCCAGCAACGCCCAGTCTGGCGCGCGAAGCCCTTCGAACGGCCGGCCCCTCACGAGCGCCAGTGCTCTCTCCCAGTCCGAAGGGTCCACCGAGCGCGACAGAGCGAGCAATTGCTCAAAATCGGTCGTCACGCCAGGACCGAGCGCCAGCCGTCCGTGCGAACGTGGAAGGTGGTCCTGCCCCGCGCGCGAGATGCCCAGCGCTCGCCGCGCTGCCGAAGCAGTCGAGTGAAGGCTCGCCGGCGCCATGAGCCGATCGGGCCACAGCGCAGTCGACCAGGCATCGGTGGTCGCGCCGGGCCTGTGCATGGCGAGGTAGACGACGAGCTCCACTGACCACGCTCTGTTGAAGGGCGCGGCTCCGACGATCTCGATGGGTCCGAGCACTCGGACTTCGACCTCGGGCACGGACCTGCTCGCGGTGTCGGGCGGCGTGTCGTGCGGGGTGCCCGTGCCGGGGTGCGTGCCGGCGTCGGCGCCCAGGTCGGTGCCAGGAGGCGCCTCGTCTTCGTCGCTTATCGAACCCGGCCTGGCGACACGTGAGCCACTGGGCGCCGGGGGCGGGTCGATCGTGAATCGGTCGTAGGGCGGGGTACGTGGGCTCACCCCTTCGCCACGACTGGCGACGTCCACGAGCGCCCCGACCTTTTCGGCGAACCCGGATTCGACTCGTTGGGGCCAGACCGCGGATCGATCAAGCTCGGACAGCTCCGCCATCCCCAGTTCGAAATCGATAGGACCCAGGTCCACGCGCACCCGGGTCCTGGCAATCGATGTTTCGGACGCACACACGACCGCCAGACCACACGACCCGTCACCTGCGAGCCGGATCAGCTCGTCGACCGCCTGCGGCTCCGACATCGCTGCTGCTCGCATGCAGATCACGACGCACAGGTCCCAGGCGTCGCCTCCTTCGAGCCAGCGGCTCTCGAAATTGGTAGCGCGCCGGACGATGTCGAGCAGCTCCCGGCGCTCACGGACCCTCCGCTCCACCTTCTGGACGACGCTGGCGACGCTCGGGGCTACAGAGATTCGTTCGAGGGCCTCGACCGAGTCCGCCAGCCCCACGAGCACCAGGTCGACCTGGTCGGACCACTTCGAGCAAGCCATCTCTACGGCCATTGCCTCGACGAGTCCTTCTGCTTCAGCACCTGAAGCAGAGATCGACCCGGCTCGCTCGACGTCGACGAGGAGGAGGCCTCGCTCGTCGCGACCGAGGGTCACTAGGGCGGGAAGCGGCGCCTCGGCACCGGACACATGGGGATCTGATCGCATGCGTTGCAGAAAGGCGGCGTCTCTCCTCAGGATCCAGGTGAAGCCATCCGGGGACGTCTCGAACGGCTCGGGAGGCTGGCTCCCCGAGCACGCCGGGTCGAGCAAGAGCTCCAGCGCCTCGTCGCACAACCTGGCCGCCACGATGCGCGGAGGAAGTGTTTGGCCCGGCCCCGGGATCGCTCTCGAGGACAGCAACCGTTGCCCGAGGTCGATCCACTCCACGGCGTCTTGGTCCGCCCCGATCCTGAGGCCCCGCTCGAGCTCAACCAGCTCCCCTTCGGGCAGCGCAATGCGAAGTCCCTTCCCCCGGCGTCGCTGCTGAGCACGGCGCATGCGGTCGACGACTCCGACAACCGCCGCGCCGACCACCCCGTAGCCGATTGGAACGATCGGCACGTGGGGTCTCTCGCCGATCCCGACAGCGTGGCCGTTGGCGGACGCCGATCCCGAGGCCGGGGACGGAGCCGGTGATGGCTCCGCCGGAGCCGGAGCCGGGGGGGTCGGCGTCGCTACGGGTGCCGCTGGTGGCGCCGCCTGAGTGGGCGCCTGAGCCGGAGCCGAAGCCACGGCATTCTGCATGGACGGCGCGGATGGCTCGGAAGGCGTATCGGACGCGGGCGCCGGCGGAAGAAGCAGTAACCACCCCGGAAAGATCCAATGGGCGTCCGTCAGCTCTCGCCCGTCGGGCTGCGGGCGGCCCATGTTGAGCTGCGCCAACTCTCGCCACGCGAGTGGTGACCCGAGCTCGCGGGACGCGATGGACCATAGGGTGTCTCCGGGTTGCACGGTGTAGGTCTGCAAGGCGGTCTCCGCCGATGTAGTCACGGCCGTTGCAGCCGAACCGAACTCCGGGACCGAAGAAAGAGGTCCGCCGAGCGGCGTTGGACGAAGCGGACGGGACGCAGCTGCCTCGACAGCCTGGAACCTCAACGGCACAGCAACGCGCGCGCTGGGAAACAGAGCCAGCGAGGTGCCCACCAGGAAGGCCGCCAGCGATTGGCCGTGGCGGCTCCCCGGTATCCGGACCGTCGGACGACCTCGCAGGTTCGCCACGAGCTCCGCACCGAAACAAATGGCTAGCCATAACCACACGAGCCAGGCGATCAGCCCGACGACCTGCACCACCACGTCGTCGTCGAGAGGGCGGCTGAGCGAGTTGGGCCACGATGCCGGGTGGGTGATCGCTCGCAGGTCGTGCACCGACGGCACCACATGGGAACCGACCAGAACAGCAGGCACTCCGGCCACTAGCAGCAACAGACCCGCAGCCGAGAAGAACCGCTCCAACTTCTTTGGCCCAGTCCCGGTTGGCGCTCTGCGGACTTGGTTTCGCATCGCTCCTCCTGAGCTTCAGTCCTGCCTCGTCACGCCGTGCACGTTCGTCGCGCTCGCTACAACCGATATGTCGATCCGGTGGATCCCCACTATCCCGAGCATCACCGTGGGCTCGGACTCGCTGATCCTGACGGTGACCGTCTGACCGAGGACCGACGCGCTGCCGCTCTGGCCGACATTGGCCAGGTACTTCTCTGCCGCCTGTACCGCGCTGGCAG
The DNA here is from genome assembly GCA_035509915.1 of Acidimicrobiales bacterium. Classification (GTDB taxonomy): domain Bacteria; phylum Actinomycetota; class Acidimicrobiia; order Acidimicrobiales; family UBA8190; genus Bog-564. The sequence goes on from DATKIB010000043.1 coordinate 3,179, forward strand.
GGTTCAGCGCGATCTGTCCGGCTCGAAGCGCGTCAATGGACACCTGCGCCGCTCCCGCCCTTGCGGCCTGCTCCGCCTGGTCCATTGCGGCAGCACGAGCCGCTACCGCCCGTCCGGCATCCACCACGAGGCCCACCAGGGCGAACAGGGCGACCGCGAGCACTGCGACGAACACCGAGAGGGACCCGGAGTCGCGGCTGAGCGCGTCCCCCTGCGACCCGTACCTGTCGAGCCGGATCGTCCCGAGCGGGCCTCCGAGTTCGTTGGTACTCGTCATTGCACCGACCTGTAGGGATCGATGGGCGCCATCTGAACGGCCTTTACCGTCGTCGTTCCCGGGAAACCGGGCACCAACAGGTCGGAGAAGTCGACGCGGCAGGTGACGGTGACGCGAACATCGCCTCCAGGCACGAACTCTGATGTGTCGGTGTCCACGTTCGACACGACACAAGTGCGGCCGAGTCCCTGCATCGCCGGGGATGCCGCTGACGCCGCCGCAGGCTGCGCTTCGGCGGCAGACGGAGCCACCGCGGCAGCCTCCGCCGCAGCTCGAGCGGCGCCGACGACCTCCTCACGTGCAAGCTCGTAGCGGCCGACGGCCACCGCGAGGAGGGCGAACAACATGAGCACCGGGGCGAGCAGCGCGAGCTCGGCGGTGAAGCTCCCGCCCTCGGGCCCCGCTCGGCTGCCGGGATCGTGACGGCTCATCGGCTATCCGGACTCCCGAAACTCCTGAATCGATCCGACGCGCACAGCGGAAACCCTGAATTCGAGCCCGGGGATGATCGACTCGGCGTTCCCGGTCACTTCGACGCGGATCGTGTCGCCGGACATACGGGTCACCTGAACGGAAGGGTCGTTCACGATCTGTGCGGCGGTGACGGCTAGCTGGTTCTCGGCCTCCGTGACACCAGCAGAAGCCGACCCACCCGCCTCGGTTGCCACTTGGTCACCCTCCTCGGCAGCGTTCTGGACGAGGGTGGCCGCGTGAGCCCATATGCACGCCTGGACTGCCAACAGGACGATGAGCATCGCCACGGGGATCAACACCGCTACCTCGACGACGGTCGATCCGGTCTGTCCAAGACGTCGCGCTGTTTGAGTAGATCGTGCCCGCTTTCGCGACGCAGGTGGCGCGCACTTCGGCCGGTCCGCCTCCACCTGTCAGTTGAGGTTTATCGAGTTGGCTTTGGCGGTCACCTTCGAGACGATGATCGCCCCGATCGCGATCGCGAGGGCAGCGAAGATCGCCGTCAAGATCACCTTCTCTACGACGCTTCCCTCCTCGCTCCTGTCCACCCGGTCCAGGAGCGCCGATCGCTCGATCACTATCCGGAGATACCAAGTCAGGACTCGAAGCTCGTCGAGCATTCCCTCTCCTCTCTGTTACCCCCTCGGTTCTGCATCCCCTTGCTTCTGCACGACTGCTTCAGAACCCGCTGGCAATCCGTGCCACCGCCGGGTACCCGATGAACAAGAGGAACCCGATGAGCAGAAGGGCGCCCGGCAGGAACAGTCGCTCGGTCACTGCGTTCGCCTGAGCCTCCACATCGGCGAGCTCGTGACGGCGGATCGACGCGGCCTTCGCAGTCAGCGTGGATCTGATACGCGCGCCCTGGGTGCCTGCGAGACCCACCGCGGCTGCAAGTTCGGGCAGCTCGTCCACCCCGAGGTCGGCACCGAGCCGAGCAAGGGCTTCCCACGGCGCCTGTCCCGAGTCCCGGGCGAGCACGAGCGCACGGACGAGACGACCCGATATCTCGTCGGTGCCGACTTGCGCGGCTGCATGCAGAGCGCCCTCTATGCCCATGCCCCCCGCCAGGCAGAGCACAACGAGATCCAGGAATGTGCCGATCACCCTGCGCGCCTCGCGTCGCCGTCGCCGCGCCTCGGTCGAGAGGGCGAGCACCGGCAACAGCGCACCAGCGACAGCCAGGAGAATTCCGCCCCACACGGGCACCACGAGCGAAGTGTGGAGGCCCCCGTAGGAGACGATTCCCCAGCAGAAGACCGGGAGCAAAAGCCCGACGAGGGCTCCGAGCGCCGCCTGGGAGCACAGGGTCTCGAGAGATGTGCCCGTCAGTCTCGACATCGTCGCGACGCGTGTGGCGAGGGCGCCGAGGTGTCGGCCTCTCATCGCGAGTTCGAGGCGTGCTCCAATCAGGCGGTCGACCCGCAGGACGCTCCGCCGACCCGGGACCGACATGGCCGCGCCGTCGGGGCGCAGAGTGCTCGTCGCGGCGACACCGATTCCCGAACTGTGACGGAGGAGAGCCTCCTGCTCGATTCCTCCCAGCACCTCTGCCAGCGTCTCGTGCCGCCTGCGCAGGCCGACGAACACCCCGACGAGCCCGACTCCAGCCGCCAGGCCGGCGAGCACGACTGTGGTCATCGGATCTCGCCCACTACGGTGCCCGGACCGAGCAGCCGCGTGGACGCAGGAGCCCTCACCAACCTGACCATCAGGGCTATCCCAGCGGCGTAACAGCCACCCACAGCGAGGAGCACCACCTGACCCACCGGCGTCCCGAACGGTGAGAGGTAACTACGGGCCAGCACCATGAGGGCGGCGACGAACAGCAACGAGAACACGATCACGGTGCGGACGCTGCTTCTGGCCGAGGCGCGGCTCGCTTCCACACGCAGTCTCATCGCCACCTCGTCGCGGATCGACTCGGAGAGAGCACCGAGAAGCTCCGCCAAGCGTTGAGCCCGCGAAGTCGCAGCCAGCAGCAGTGCGCATGCGACCATGTCGCAGCTCGGGTCGTCGACCTCTGCCGCGAAGGATCTCAGGGCCTCGGGCATCGGCACAGCGCTAGCGACCCGATCGGCCAAGCTCACGACCTGCTCTCTGATGGCCGGGGGGGCGACCGGCGCCGTCGCGATGATCGATTCCCCGAGTCCCGCCGATGCGGCGAGCGTGTCTCGCAGCAGCTCCGTCCACACCGCCACGGCTTCGATGCGTTCGGTAGCCCTCGAGGCCGAGGTTCGCCGCACCAGGGTTGGAGCAAAGAAAGCGGCAAGGCCTGCTCCCACCCCTGCGACGGGCCACTTCGTGAACACGAGGACGAGAGCCCCTACTAGGACAGCCGCCGGCATTTGTCCTGCGAGCCGGCGCGACCGGCTGGAGCCCAGCTGATGGTGAGAGGGGGCGCGACCGCTCCAGGAAGGAGAACCCAGAGTTGGAGTGCTCGGGGCGGGCGAGTCAGTCGATCGCCGGCGTAGGAAGGAGTAGGCGAGCCCGATCACACCGAGAGCTGCTCCTGCACCGCTCGCGACTACGAGTGGGTTCAACGCCATGTCAACCCCAACCCGATCGCGACCCTTCACGCCCCGCGAACGCCGGGTCGTAGCCGTGGGCGACGAGGTCGTCGAGCGTGGACGACCGCAGAGGTGCCCCCGGCACCGCGCGCCCGTCGGGCCCCGGCTCGAACACCTCGTTCGAGATCACCTGGAGCCCCTCGGCGTCGACCACCTCTCTCACCGAAGAGATGCACCGCTCGCGACGCATCGCCTCGAACCTCGGGCGGCGGTCGAACGAGTCGTCGAGGCCGTCGCTCGGTTCCCAGTCCGACAGCCCTCCCCTCTCGCGACCGAAGAATTCTCCGCGCCCCCAACCACTGAGGTGTTCTGTGGCGATCGACCCGTCGCCACTTCGGCCGTCGACGCCCGAGTCGCGCACCGCGATGTACACGACGAAGTGGACCGCGCCTGCGATGAGAATGTTGGTCGACTCGAGCGGGAGGCGCTCCGGGGCCTGCACCGCGTACGAGGCGAGCCTGTTGAAGACCCCCGCTGACGAATCGGCATGGATGGTGCACATCGAGCCCGACCGCCCTTGGCTCATGGCATTCAGCATCGGAAGCACTTCGTCGCCGAGGACCTCGCCGACGATGACCCGGTCCGCATTCATCCGAAGTGCTCGGCGGACAAGCCGGGCCATGCTGATCTCGCCTTCGCCCTCCGCATTGGCGGCCCGCGCTTCGAGAGCGACGAGATCGGGATGGCGCTCGGACCTCTCGTCGAGTCCGAGCTCGAACGCTTGCTCGATCGTGACAATGCGCTCACGCGGTGGCACCACCGACGCGAGCGCCCTGACCAGGGTCGTCTTGCCGGAATTCATTGCCCCGCCTATCACGATGTTCTTGCGTGCCCTCACCGCAGCTGCGAGAAAGCTCGCGAGCCTCTCGTCCATCGCACCCAGGCCGACCAGGTCCGATAGTGAGAGGCCGACGTAACGGTGCCGTCTGATCGACACCGACGGACGACCCACGACGCTCATCAACGCCGACAGTCGGCTGCCATCCGGAAGACGCAAGTCGAGCTCGGGGTGAGCCGTGTCAAACCGACGCTCGGACAGACCGAACCGTGCAGCCGCAGAGCGGATCGTCTCGACGAGCTCCGAGTCGGAGTCCGCGACGCGGTCAACCATGCGCTTGGTCCCGTCGCCTAGGTAACCCAAACGCGGTCACAGCCGTTTACATCGATGTTCTCGACTCCCGGGTCGTCCACAAGGGCTTGCAATGGCCCGAGCCCGAACAGCGAGTCGAGCACGACACTCGCCAACTCCTGCTCCTGGACGGGATCGAGCGGTGACTCTCCGGTCGCCAAGCGCTGGGCACCAACATCCTGAAGCCTCGCCATGACTAGCTCGCGCGCGAGCTCCCGTCGGTCCTCCAAAGACATGCTCCGCGTGCCAGAGGACGCAAGATCGTCCGCCACCTCGGCGCGCAGACGGGAGGGTGAGAGCAGCTGGTCTGTCATCGACTTCTCAGCGCCGCCCGACACCGGGTCAGAACGTACGGACTACAGCCGCCCGAAGAAAGCAACGATCGGTCAACGGTGGGGCGGCGCCCGAAGGCGACGGAACGCGCTGACGATGCTCTATCAACGTGGGAACAAGCGAACGAGTGGAGCCTATGGAGCACTCGGATGGATTGCGACCCTGCTCGGACCAGCACGGATCAACCGTGCGCTTCTTGCTTTGCTCAAAACCTTGCCCTGAACCTTGCTGTGTTCATGGTCGTACTCACTCTTTTGAGCTGCGGGTCGGTGGCGGACCTGCCACCGGAGGTAGCGAGCAACGTCAGGTTCAGGTATTTGGGGACCCGCGATCGGGCGTGCGACTTGAAGGAGCAGAATCCCGGTCGGGACTTGCTCAGATGGGTGCGATTGTGACGTCGTTCAGGGTGTTGCGGGCAAGAGCGCGCAAGTCGCGTGGATCACTGGAGAGCACGGTTGCTCCACCCGCGTCATCGGCGGTGGCCACGACGACGGCGTCGACAGCGGATGGAGGATGCCGGGTTGTGGTCTTCGCCCTCAAGCGAGCTGCCGATCGAGCCAGGAGCTCGTCGACTGGGCGGATGTCACAGGTGCGCAGAAGGCGGTTCTCGTCGTAGTCGTGACGGTGGTCGCCGGTGAGAGCTTGGGCCAGGACGACTGAAGGCACGATGGCCGGCCACTCCCCCCGACGTCGCA
>DATKIB010000044.1:0-6243 GCA_035509915.1 Acidimicrobiales bacterium
CTCGACACCGGGGTGCTCCAGGTGCGTCAGTGGTCGGACCCGAACCTCCCCGGCCGTTGGACGAACCTTCTCTCGGGCCTTGTCAATTACCAGACCTCCACCACGCCGTTCGTGCTCGACGCCAACTCGAGCTACTCCGACCGCCTCCTCGACGTCGACCTCGTGTTCCGCGAACACTCGGGCGAGACACCGGTGTCGATCGTGTCGTCGGTATCGGGTCGCAACCTGTGGTTCGACCCGACCAATTACCCCTCGGCCTCCGGCCTGTGCTCCCCGGAGCCCACGCCGTGATCCGCCTCGGAATGCTGCGCGCAAGGCTCGTCGACACAGACCCAGAGAGCGGGACCCTAGCGCTCATGCTCGTCACCGTCCTCGTTGGCCTGCTCACCACCCTCACCGCGATCGTGGTGCAGGTCTCGTCGTCCAACGTGACCAACTCGGCGTTCCGCAGCGAACAGACCCAGGCCCTCCAGGCCGCCGAGGGCGGCCTCAACGTGGCCATCGCCGAGATCAACCAGGCCAGCTCCTACGCATCGTTCCCCTGCAGCGTCGCCCAGACCACCGTCGGCACCGTGCCCGTGACCTCGAGCTACTCGGTGGCCATCTACTACTTCAGCGTCTACCCGCCGCCGAACCCCGCCACGGGGGCCCTCGCGTGCACGCCTTCGGGTAACCCGAACCTCGCCTCGAGCCCGGCCCCGGAGTCGGCGATCCTCGTGTCCACCGGCCAGGCCGGGAAGTCGCCGCAGTCCGCGCAGTACCTCGAGGACGAGCTCCAGCTCGGCACCACTCAGGGGGGAACGGTCTTCGACCAGGCCCTGTTCTCCAACACCAACCTGACTTTCACCTCGAGCGCGAGCGTCATCGGGTACAACGGCGACAACGCGAAGGGCTACGCCAACGGCTCGTTCAGCTGCGCCAACAGCTCGCACTTCGAGGGCAACCTGACGGTGCAGGGCGGCTTCACCGACCCCTCGGGCTCTAGCTGCCACATCGACGGCAACCTTTGGACCGACGGCTCGATCACCCTCGCGGGCAGTTCCCTCGTCGGGGGCGACGTGCTCGCCGCAGGCGGTAGCTCCCCCTCGTACGACAGCATCAGCCTCTCCCAGTCGGCCACAGTCGTGGGCTCCGGGTCGGCATCGGGGAGCATCAGCAAGTTGAACAGCTCCAAGATCGAAGGCGGCACCTATCCCAACGAGACCAGCCTCGGGCTTCCGCCAGTCGAGTCGTTTCCCGAAGTGACCTACTCGAGCTCCCAGTACACCGGGTGGACCCAGATCAACGAGAGCAATTGCGGCAATTCCGGCAACGACACGGGGGGCATCTACAGCGACCTCGCAGCGATGAGCACCGCCTCCACCCAGACCGTGATCGACACCTCCTGCGCGATCAGCCTGAGCGGTAGCACGACCTGGAAGCTCAACGCCAACCTCGTGCTGTTCACCAGCGGGGGATTGACCATGAGCGGAAGCACCCAGTGGTCCTCGACGAATGCCACGGTCCGCGACTTGTACATCTTCGTGCCCTACGGAGTCACCTGCTCGGGCGCCCCAGGGTCACCCTCGTCCGGCTCGCCGGGCATCACCACGAACAACAGCGCCAAGTTCGACAGCAGCATCTGGGTGCTCCTGTACACGCCGTGCACCGACAGCTTCAACTCGAGCAGCTCCCTCTACGGACAGATCTACGGCGGGACGATCACCGAGACCCAGAGCGTCACCGACAACTTCGAGCTCCTGCCGACCGTGCCGGGCGAGACGGGGGGCGGTGGCACCGCGGTGGACAACGTGTCGCTCATCTTCGAGCGCCAACTCTCCTCCGCCACCAACTTCTAAAACGCGCTAGGTAGCCGGCCAGCACACGAGCGAGGTGGGCGGCTCAGTGTGGCAGGGTGCTCCGAGTAGCCAAGGTGCGCCCGGGGGGCCACGCCTACTACATGGAGGTCGTCGACACCGGGGTCGAAGCACCCGGGAAGTGGCTGACCGAGGGATCCGGCCTTCTCGGGTTGCACGACGAGGTGCAGGGAGCGGACCTGGGGGCGGTACTCGCCGGGGTCGACCCGGCTGACGGGAGCCGCCTCGGCCGCCACCACGACAGAGTCGCGGTGGCGGGGTTCGACCTGACCTTTTGCGCGCCCAAGTCGGTGAGCCTCCTCCACGCCCTCGGCGAGCCCGAAGTGGCCGCCGAGGTGCGAGGTGGGCACGAGCAGGCGGTGCGCGAGGCACTCGGCTACGTCGAGCAGCGCGCCCTGGCGGTGCGTCGCTCGGTAGGCGAGGGACCTAGCGGCGGTCCCGGGCGTGCTCCAGTGGAAGCCCAGGGCGTAGCTGCCGGCGGCTTCCTCCACCGAACGAGCCGGGCCCTCGATCCCCACCTGCATACCCACGTCGTGGTCGCAAACCTCGGCCTGGGCCCCGACGGGACGTGGAGCGCGCTCGATGGCAGGGGCGTGTACGCACACATCGGAGCGGCGGGTTCCCTGTACCAAGTGCAGCTGCGCTACGAGCTCACGCGTCGGCTCCGGGTGTCGTGGGAGCCCCCAAGTCGCGGGCGCGCCGACATCTGCGGCATCGGGCCCGAGGTGCGGAGGGAATTCTCCCAGCGCGCGGCGCAGATCCAGGCTCACCTCGCCGAGCGGGGTCTCGCGGGAGGTACAAAGGTCCCGAGCGGCCGTGCGAGGGACGTGGCGGGCCACGCGACACGCGCCGCGCGCGACCCGAACCTCGCGCCCGAGCAGCTGCGCGGCCTTTGGGAGGCTCGTGCGCGCGACGTGGGGCTGTCGCCGCGCCTGCTCGAGGCGACTCTCGACAGGGTGCCGCGCCAACCCGAGCGCGACGCGAGAGGAGCCGACCGGACCGACTGGAAGGGTCTCGAGACCCCCGTTCGGCGCGCGCTCGGTGAGCTCGACCGCAGCGTCACGCGGCGCGACACGGTGCGCGCCTGGTGCTCGGTGCTGGATCATGGGGCGCCGGTCGCAGAGGTGGAGCGCGCCGCCGACAGCTTCCTCGAGAAGCTCGAGCCGGTCGATGGGTGGGCCGGTGAGCGCGACGCCCCGGGGGTCGGCGAGCGCCGGCACTCGGTCACCCTGCGCTCGATCGAGCGTGACGCGCTAGCCGAGCGGAGGCGCATGGAGCGTCACCTCGCTGAGCGCGGCATGTCGCGCGCAGAGGACCACGGTCTCGGCCTAGAGCTCGGCCTCTGAGTCCGGTCTCAGTCAGTCGGAGCAGTTAGCGGCCCCGCGTCCTCGTATCCCTGACGCACCCCCTGCCCTGCGCGGCGAGTGAGCTGCTCGGGCTCGTAGAGCATCCAGTAGGCGTTGAGGGCGTGCTTGCGCGCCCTGTCGACGCACACGGCGGCCAAGCGAGCGGGGTCCTCCTCCTCGTTCTCGTGCACGAACACCTCGAGCACGTGGGTATTGGTGAGGAGCTGGGCCAGCATGATCCCCTGGGAGGCCTCGTGCGCGCAGACCTGGTCGACGGCAGCCCTGCCGGGCATGCCGAGCGCCACCACGATGGCGCAGCCGTCTTCCTCGATGAGCTTCTTGCACTCGACCCCGAGGTCCTTGAAACCCGGGACCGTGCGGCGCAGGATCTCGAAGCGCTGCCCGTGGCCAGGGCACTGCTTCAGCTCGTCGACCGCCTCAGAACCCATGTCGTAACGGGCGAACATCGTGTCGACGACGCCGATGCGATCCACACGCCGATTCTACGAGGTCAGCGCCTCCAGCCTGCTGAGCACCTCGGGCCGCTCGAGCCGGCGCAGCACCGAGGCGCGCGCCTGGCGCGCGACTGCCGCCTGGCGGGCGGGGTCCATGAAGTTGCATCCCGCCGCGGCCTGGTCCTCGGCGGTCGGCTGGAAGGCGAACACCTGGGTACCCCGGCGGCGCACCCGGGCCGCCTCCAAGCGGAGCTGGAGCCGGCCGAGATCGCGCACCAACGCAGGTGGCTCGAGCCGGCTCCGCCGAGCGCGCGACATCGGCGCGCTGACGACCACGAGGTCGAGACCCTCGCCCGCGACCTCGGCGAGGTTGTTGATCGAGTGGGCACCCCCGTCGACGTAACGCGATCCCCCGATCTCGACGGGGGAGAAGTAGGCGGGGATGGCGCACGAGGCCGCCACCGCCTCCCCGACACCCGCGGGCGGCGAACCCCGGCGGCCGAAGACGGTGAGCCTCCCGTCGCCGAGGCGTACCGCGCAGATCCACAGCCCGCGATCGGGCCAGCCGTCCGCAAACAGAGCGTCGACGCCCTTGGCGATCACCCCGATGGGCACGGTCCCCGCCGGCATCAGACCCGCCAGCATGGACCCCGGCCTCACCCGCCAGGGCCGAAGGCCTGCCGCCAGGAGCACCCCAGGCGCCGCGGGCGGGCCGGCCGGGAAACGGCTGGGTGTACCCACCGGTGCTCGGACCCCGACCGCAGCCTCCACCCGCGCCAGGATCTCCGATCCCGCCTCGGAGAGCGGCCTCCCTTCGGTGCGAGCGGCGAGGTCCTGCGCCGAGATCCCGGCGCGCAACCCCGAGGCGGTGATGGACCCGGCTGAGGTGCCGACCAGCAGCTCGGCAGAGCGCGGGTCCCATCCCGTGGCCTCGGCGAGCCCAGCGAGCACCCCGGCGTGGTAGGCGACACCCGCGGCCCCCCCGGCTCCGAGCACCAAGCCGACCCTTCCCACGGCTAGGGCTCCTTCCTTCCCACGGCTAGGGCTCCTTCCTTCCCACGGCTACGCCCCCTTCGTGGCCGCGTCGGCTGGTCCCCGAGCGACCAGGGCTTGGTTCTCGGCTACTGCCACGGGTTACTTGGAGAGCCGGACGAGCTCGTCCATGCCCTCTTCGATCCCGCGACGCAGCACGTGGAGGTCGGCGGTCGTGTCGCGGTCGCCCGTGATCCCGAAGGTGACGCTCCCGTCGTAGGAGAAGATGGCGACCCCGATGCGGATCTGGCCCGCCAGGGGCACGTACGGGTAGGCGCGGATCATTCGCCTGCCTGCGACGTACAGCGGGACCTGGGGGCCGGGCACGTTGGTGGTGACGGTGTTGACGTTGTGCTGTGCGACCCTCGTCGCCAGGCGCATCCCCAGCGCGAGGAGCATCGGGGGAGCGAAGCCCGACAGAGAGGTGAGAGCCTCGCCGGCGACGGCGGCCTTGGAGTCCTTCAGGCCCTCCATCTGCGAGGAGATGGTGCTCAGGCGCTTGGCGGGGTCCGCTATGCCGATGGGGAGCTCGGCGAACATCGCAGACACCTTGTTCTCGAACGACCCGTCGCCGACGGCCAGGCCGTCTGCCCCGCGTGCGCGCACCGATACCGGGACGAGGGTGCGCACGACCCGGTCGACCGGCTCGCCGCGCGACTCGAGCAACGTCCTGAACCCCGAGGTGATCGCGGCGAGCACCACGTCGTTGAAGGTCCCGCCGAGGCCCTTGCGCACCATCTTCACGTCGTCGACCGTCGTCGAGGCCCACTCGTAGCGCCGGTGCGGACCGAGCGGGCCGTTCAGGCTCGACGTAGGGGTCGGCCGGACGACCCCTGCAAGCGACGAAAGGCCCCTCAGCACCTCGCCCAGCTCGGAGAGCGCCCGGCGCGGCACACGCGTGCTCGCGCGCAGCGCGCGGAACTGCTCGTAGGGGCTCACGGCGAGCCTCGTCACCGCGTCGACGGCGAGGCGCGCTCCCGACGGCGAGGGCTGCGGCGTCCATTCGTCCGCGACAGGCTCGGACGGGGTGGGGGAGAGGTCCATGATCACGGCCATCAAGTCCGTGCCGGCGACCCCGTCCACCAGGGCGTGGTGGGTCTTGGAGATCATCGCCCACTGGCGGTCCTCGAGTCCCTCCACCACCCATATCTCCCAGAGGGGCTTGGCCCGGTCGAGCTGCTGGGCCATGACCCTGCCCATGAGCGCGCGCAGCTCCGCATCGCCCCCGGGCGAGGGCAGCGCCGTGTGGCGCAGGTGGTAGTCGATGCTGAAGTGGGGGTCGTCCACCCACACCGGCCGGCCAAGGTCGAACGGGACGGTGCGCACCACCTGCCGGTAGCGGGGCACGAGCGGCATCTTCCCCTGCACCATCGCGACCACGTCTCCGAAGTCCGGCGGCGGGCCCTCGAAGATGCCGAGGGACCCAATGTGCATGTGGCTGACGTCGTCCTCGACGTGGAGGAAGGAGGCGTCCAGCGGGCTCAGTCGGTCAGTGCTCATTGCGCCTCCTGCTTCCCGGGCGGGGCCCCAACCCCGCCCTCCTCCGAGCGGCGG
>DATKIB010000045.1:0-9124 GCA_035509915.1 Acidimicrobiales bacterium
CCCGCGCACCACGTCGGGGCCGCCCGTGGCAGAGTCCTCGTCCGCTGCCTCGTACAGAGCACGCACGGCCAGCTCGATGGCCTCTTCCCGCCCCAGGTCGGGCCTCCAACCCAGCTTGATCGTGGTCCTGGCGTCGCGGCCACCCGAACCCGTCGCCGCGTGGTCGGCCTCCTCGAAGTGGCCCCCCGTCACGTCGTAGGTGAAGATCCGACCTTCTTGGCGTCTCAGGTCGTAGCCGGCGTAGAGGGGCACGACCACGAGGCCCTGCATCGCCATGGGAAGGTGCTCCCGTACCATCTGGCCCAGCTGGTTGGCCTTGCCCTCGAGGCTGAGCGCAACTCCCTCGACCTTCTCGTAATGCTCGAGCTGCGTCTGGAACAGCTTCACCATCTCCACCGCCGGGCCAGCTACGCCGGCGATGGCCACCGCCGAATGGCGGTCGGCCGGGAACACCTTCTCCATCGCGCGGTGTGCGATGACGTTGCCCTCGGTGGCGCGGCGGTCCCCCGCCATCACCACGCCCTCGGCGTACCTCAGCGCTGCCACGGTCGTCCCGTGGCGCAACGGGAGCCCCTCGGCGGGCCTGGTGTCGGGGCCGGAGAGGGAACCGGAGGATTGCGACCCCCACCCTGCGATCTTCTGCGCGCCCGGATTTTCCCTTCGGAGCAGGGCGGCGAAGCTCGGGCCCGGGTCGTCCCCGGGCTCGAACATCAACAGACCCACGTGGCTACTCCCCGCCCTTCTGCACGTAGTTACGCACGAACTCCTCGGCGTTCTCCTCCAGGACCTCGTCGATCTCGTCGAGCAGGTCGTCGAGCTCGGCCTTCAACTTCTCGCCCTGCCCGGAAGTAGCGGGCGTCTCCGTTTCCTCGGTCGCCTGCTCCTCACGGGTGGTGGCCGTCTTCTTCTTCAACTCCCGTTCTGCCATGCCTGCTCCCTAGCCGCTCAATCGTGTCAACAGCTCGTCCACGGAGGAACTTCCATCGAGGAGCTCCTCGGTGTGGTCGGCTGTCCCACGTAGCGGGTCCATCATAGGGACGCGCCTGAGGGGATCGGTACCCAGGTCGAACACGAGCGAGTCCCAGTTGGCGCTGGCGACCGAGGAAGCCCATCTCCTCAAGCATTCTCCACGGAAGTACGCACGGGTGCGCCGAGGAGGCTCCGTCACAGCGGTGAGGACGTCGGCGGGGTCGACCAGGCGGTCGGTCTCCAACCTGGCGAAGAGCGAACGCTCAGGTCGCAGGTCGTGGTACTGGAGGTCGACAGCCATCAGGCGCCGGTCGTCCCAGTCCAGACCGTGACGCTCACGGTACGCATCGAGCAGCTTGAGCTTGGCCGCCCAGTCGACCTGACCCGACACGGTTCTCGGGTCCGTCTCGAGGCCGTGGAGCGTGTCCTCCCACCTGCGCAGGACCTCCCGACCCACCGTATCGTCCCCAAGGCACTCGAGCCCCCGGTCCTCGGCGTACTTGCGCGCCAGTCCGTAGAGCTCCCATTGGACTTCCATCGCCGTGGACGTGCGGCCGTCGGCCATGTCCAAGGGCTCGGCGAGGGTGAGGTCGTAGGAGACCTGGCGGATGGCCTTGACCGGGTTGGCAAAGGTCAAGTCCACCTCACCGAACGCATCGTCCTCGATCATTGCGAGCACGAGCGCCGTGGTCCCGACCTTCAAGAAGGTGGCCACCTCGGCCAGGTTGGCGTCCCCCACGATGACGTGGAAGCGGCGGTACCGCTGGGGATCCGCGTGCGGCTCGTCTCGGGTGTTGACGATCGGCCGTTTCAACGTGGTCTCGAGGCCTACCTCCTCCTCGAAGAACTCCGATCTCTGGGAGAGCTGGAAGTAGACGTCGCGCCCTGCCGTCGAGGTCTCGCTCCCCACCTTTCCAGCTCCCGTGTAGAGCTGGCGGGTGACGAAATGCGGAGTGATCAACTGGGCGATCCGGGCGAACGGGACGGCACGGTCCATCAAGTAGTTCTCGTGCGTCCCGTAGGAATTGCCCTTCCCGTCCGAATTGTTCTTGTAGACGACGATCGCCTGGCCCTCGGGCAACAACCGCCCGACGGTCGCCATGGAGCGGCGCAGGACCTCCTCCCCCGCCTTGTCGTAACGGACGAGCTCGAGGGGATCCGCGCACTCCGGAGTCGAGAACTCCGGATGGGCGTGGTCGACGTAGTAGCGGGCCCCGTTGGTGAGCACGGCGTTGACAAGATGAGTTTCCACCTCTGGGGGGAGAGCGCCTTCTCTCGCGAAGCCGCGAGCGTCGTTCCCCGGCATCTCGTCCTCGAAATCCCAGTCCACCCGCGCGAGGTCGGAGACGTATGCGTTCACCAACAACGAAGACGAGGCGACGGGATTACCCTCGGCACCGGAGTGGTGGATGCCGTACTCCGTCTCCACGCCACAGATCTTCGCAACCGCCACGAAACGACCCTAGTACCAGGGGCCAGCGAACCTGGCCCCATGGGAGGCGACACCGGGTCGGGGCCCTGCTGCGGGCCTACAGGTACTGGCCTGTCCCCACCCGCTCTATCGAACGCCCACCCGTCGTCTCGTCTGCCGTGGCCAGCAGGGTTCGCACGTAGACGATCCGTTCGCCCTTCTTACCCGAGATCCTCGCCCAGTCGTCCGGGTTGGTCGTGTTGGGCAGGTCTTCGTTCTCTTTGTACTCGCGTCTGATCGACTCGATCAGATCGGCGGTGCGCACTCCTCGTCCCTCGCTGGCTATCTCACGCTTGATGGCGAGCTTCTTGGCCCGGCGGACGATGTTCTCGATCATGGCTCCCGAGGCGAAGTCGCGGAAGTACAAGAGCTCCTTGTCGCCGTTCTGGTAGGTGACCTCCAGAAATTTGTTGTCGTCGTCCGCGCGGTACATCTCCTCCACGGTCTTCTCGATCATGGCCTGTACCGCCTTGTGGGGGTCGCCGCCCCCGAGGCGGTCGACCTCGTCGCCCGCGAGCGGGAGGTCCCCCGTCAGGTAACGCGAGAAGATCTGCGCCGCTGCGTGCTCGTCGGGACGCTCGATCTTGATCTTCACGTCCAGCCTTCCAGGGCGAAGGATCGCCGGGTCGATCAGGTCTTCCCGGTTGGAGGCGCCGATGACGATCACGTCCCGCAGAGTCTCCACTCCGTCGATCTCAGCCAGGAGCTGGGGGACGATCGTCGATTCGATGTCAGAGCTGATCCCGGTGCCGCGCGTCCGGAAGAGCGAGTCCATCTCGTCGAAGAAGACGATGACCGGGACGCCCTCCTCCGCTTTCTCTCGGGCTCGCTGGAACACGAGCCTTATCTGGCGCTCGGTCTCGCCCACGTACTTGTTCAGGAGCTCCGGGCCCTTGATGTTGAGGAAGTAACTGCGGATGTTGGCGTTGCCGGTCACCTCCGCGACCTTCTTGGCCAACGAGTTGGCCACGGCCTTTGCGATCAGGGTCTTGCCACAACCCGGAGGCCCGTAGAGAAGAATCCCCTTCGGAGCGGGAAGGCGATACTCGCCGAAGAGGGCTCGGTGGAGGTAAGGGAGCTCAACCGCGTCGGTGATGGCTTCGATCTGCGTGTCCAGACCGCCGACGTCCGCGTAGGTGACGTCGGGCACCTCTTCGAGCACCAGCTCTTCCACTTCCGGACGGGGCAGCTTCTCCACGAGGAGCTGTGAACGCGTCTCCATGAGCACCGCGTCCCCCGCGCGCAGGTGCACGTCGAGGAGGTTGTCGGCGAGCTCCACCACGCGCTCCTCGTCCGCTCGCGCGTAGACGATGGCCCTCCGACCGTCCTCGAGCATCTCCTTCAAGGTGACCACCTCGCCCGAGTCCTCCCCTTGCCGCGCGAGGATGACGTTGAGCGACTCGTTCAGGACGACCTCTTGGCCACGCCGCAGTTCGGTCACCTCTATCTCAGGGTGAACCGCCACGCGCATCTTGCGGCCGCCCGAGAAGACGTCGACAGTCTCGTCCTCGTTGGCGTGCAGGAACGTGCCGTACGCGCTGGGAGGCTGAGTGAGCTTGTCGACCTCCTCGCGCAAGGCGGCGATGTGCTCCTTAGCCTGCTGGAGGGTGTAGGTGAGCTTTTCGTTCTGTGAGACGGCCTGGGCGAGCTGTCCCTTGGACTCGAGAAGTCGTTCCTCTAGCGACTGGACCCTGCCCGGTCCCTCCGAGAGTCGTCTGCGCAGGAGGGCGACCTCCTCTTCCGCACGGCGCGAGCGCTCGCGCAGGCGCTCGATCTCCTCGCGGAGGGCCAGCTGCCGACGATCCTCCGTTTCAGCCGTCGGGACCACCTCCATCGAGCTCTGCTGTGCCTGTCGGGACCATACACTGCACCGTGCCCGTTGGGGCGCAGCGCGCTGCTCGGTGCCCATTTGGGCGCAGCCCAGCTCGGGCCGGAGCGCCTGGTCGGGGCGCGACGTGCGGGACGGTAGTCTCGAGGTTGCCATGTGCAGCCGCCGGCGGGTTCCGACCTCGCCGGCGCGCGCCGGGATCTCACTGCGCCGGCGTTCCACAGTGCGACAATTGACACTCCGATCAGGGCGTCGTTACCGTCCGAGGCGGCGGGGCGGCCCGTGCATGCGAGAGGCGAACCGATGAAGGTCTGGATCGACCAGGATCTGTGCACCGGAGACGGCCTGTGCGAGGAGATCGCGCCGGCCGTCTTCACCCTGCTCGACGACGGGCTCGCCTACGTCAAGGAGGGCGAACAGGTGAAGAACGACCCTGGCGGCTCTGCAGGCATGGCCGCGGTGCCCAACGAGCTCGAGGACGCGGTCAGCGAGGCTGCGGAGGAGTGCCCCGGGGAGTGCATCTTCATCGAGCAGGGCTGATTCGCGTCGTCAGCCGCGCAGTGGTCAGGAACCCGGTATGCGCGACCATCCGGTGGTCCGGGCGTACCGACCGCTCCTCGACGTGCCACGTGCGCCGCAGCAGCTCCGACGTCTCCGCCAACTCGAACCGGCTCCTGCTCATCTCTGCGCGCAGCCGAGATACCTGGTTGATCGTAGGCAGATAGGCGAACAGGATCCCACCGGGGCGCAGGGCCCTCTCGGCGTGGACAAGGACCCGCCAAGGTTCGGGTAGGTCCAGCGCCAGGCGGTCGAAGTATCCCTCGTCTTCGTCGATGCCTTCGTACACGTCGCGTTCGTGCACCCGATACGGCGCCTCCTCGCCCACCCACTCTGCAACGTTCGCTCGCGCTATGCGGGCAAAGTCGGCACGGGTCTCGTAACCGACGACCGTGGCGCCTGAGCGCAGCATCGCCATCGAGAGCGCTCCGGAGCCGACTCCCGCTTCGAGCACCCGCACGTGTGGCCCGATATCTGCCGCGAGCAATATCGCCCCGATGTCCTTCGGGTAGATGACCTGCGCCCCGCGCGGCATCTTCACCACGACGTCGGCGAGAGTCGGACGGACCGCCAGGAAGCGACGCCCCGTCGAGGTGGCCACCTCGCTACCTTCTGCGACTCCGATCACGTCGTCGTGCGCCAGAATCCCCGCGTGGGTGTGGAACACCTGGCCGGCCACGAGCGTCAAGAGGTAGCGGCGCTGCTTGGCGTCCACCAACATCACGCGCTCTCCGTCGGTCAGCGGCCCCCGCCGCGGTTCGAAGAGGCTCACCCCTCGTTCGTGGCGATCTCGCTGCGCACCATGGGGTTCGTGGCCTCGATCACGAGCCGGTCGCCCGGACCGATCCGTCCGCTCCAGACAGGCTGCGCCGGCTGCTGACGGGCCCGTCGCACCAGCCAGGCTCCGGCGGCCACGGCCAGCCAGAGCGGCTCACCGCGCAGCCCACGCCGGAAGGCCCGTGTGACGAGGGTCCCCAGGAGGCGGTCCACGCCCTAGAGCCTTCTGATCTCGACCACCGCCGAACGACTGCGGCCGCGGCGGCGCCCGAGCAGGTAGGCGAGGAGCGCAATCACGAACACGCCTCCGACCGCACCGGCGAGGATCCTCGGCTTGGCGGCCTCCACCTTCTGGTCGAGGCCGCCGGAGACATCACGAAGCTTGGCCTCCAGGTCGTCGCGTGTGATCCTCGTCGTCGCCACCACCTCAGCTCCCCCTCTCGGCCCGCCGGCCCGTTCGGGCGGCCGGGCCCTTCGTCACCCGCCAACCGGCCAGGCCCGCCACGAGCACGGCGGCCGCCGCGGTGATCAGGTACGGCAGCCACGAGAGCTTTCCGCCGAACGTGCTGCCGGTCTCCGTCTGCAAGGCCCTGAGGAGGGCGACCAGGAGGACCACCGCCCCCACCGACAGCACCACGGAGCCGGAGACGCCCAACAGGACGAAGCGGCCCAGCCCTTTGAGCGGCCCGAGCGTCTCCTGCTTGGCGTAGTCGACCGCCAGCTGGAGGAAGTCGCCCCCGGCGCTGCGCGGACCACGGCCCGAACCTCTTGCCCTGTCGTCCTCGCGCTGGGCCACTTCCCTCCTCCCTTTCGCCAACAGCGGGGCCGCCTGTCGCCTCCGTGGGGCGCAATCCTCCCCCGCCGCGGCGGACCCTGGCAAGCATCTCGCCCTCCTCGCCTGCCCGCGACCACGGCGAGGCGCGGACCTGCGGGTCAGCCGCGGGGCGAGATGATGTACGTCGAGCTCGCCCGGGCGACCAGACGGCCGTCCCCGTCGACGAGCTCGGCCTCGGCGAAGGCGACCCGTCCTCCCCCCGACACGACCTGCGAGGTGCAGGTGAGGGTGCCGCCCGGACGGACGGGGGCGAGGAAGCTCACCTTGATCTCGGCGTTTGCCGTGTTCACCTTCCGGCCTCGCGCCCAGGTCACCGTGGAGGCACCCATGGCGGAGTCACAGCACGCCGCGAGGAAACCCCCCTGGAGGATCCCGACAGGATTGGTGAACCGCTCGTCGGCGGGCATCTGCCAGACGGTGCGCCCCGGGACCGACTTGTCCACGCACACCATCCCCAGGGTCAGGTCGCAGTTCGGTGGGACCTGCACGCCCCGATCGGCCATGCCAGACGGTACCCCCATGGGGTGCAAGGCGAGTCTGTACCCCCATGGGGTGCAAGGCGAGTCGGTACCCCGACGGGCCGGCGGTAGGGTCGGTTCGATGCCCTTCGCCGCCGCGCTGAGCGAGCACCCGATCACGGCCCACGCGGTCGGGGAGGTCGCCGGAGCGGTGCTCGAGGAATTGGGCGAGCGGCCAGACCTGGCCATGGTGTTCGTGACCCCCCCGCACGCCGGAGCGCTGGAGGACGCTGTCGGCGCCATCGACGAGTTGCTGCACCCGCTGGTCCTGCTGGGCTGCGCCGCGGAGTCGGTCGTTGGACCCCATCGCGAGGTGGAGCAGTCCGCGGCTGTCTCGCTCTTCGCGGGTCGTACCGGGCCGGTGCTCGGTTTGGAGCTCGAGGCGAGCTTCGGCGACGGGTCAGAGACGAGCTCGGTGTCCGGGTGGCCGCCCGAGGTCCCGTTCGAGCCACGGGCGCTCCTGCTCATCGCCGATCCCTACAGCTTCGGTGTCGAGGAGTTCCTCGGCGCCCTGGCCGAGACCCGACCGAGTCTGGCGGTCGTGGGCGGAATGGCTTCTGCGGCCCGCGGGCCAGGGGGCAACCGGCTGGCCCTTGGCCGGTCTGTCCGCAGCAGCGGCGCGGTGGGCGCTCTGCTCGGCCCGGGCGTGGAGGTCGAGACCGTCGTCTCTCAAGGTTGCCGCCCGTTCGGCGATCCGCTCGTGGTGACCAAGTCCGAGCGCAACGTCATCGTCGAGCTCGCGGGGCGCCCGGCGCTCGAGCGCCTGGTGACCCACGCCCAACGATCGCTCTCAGAGGACGAGGTGAGCCTGCTCGAGATGGGTGGGCTGCACCTGGGCCGCGTCATAGACGAGCATCGGGAACGTTTCGAGCGAGGCGACTTCCTCGTGCGAAACATGATCGGCGCCGATCGTCAGCACGGCGCCCTTGCAGTCAACGACGTCGTGCCGGTCGGCACGACCGTGCAGTTCCACCTTCGCGATGCAAGAACCGCCGACGAGGACCTCCGCCTGATGCTCGACCACAAGCGCGCGGACGGTGCGTTGGTCTTCACGTGCAATGGCCGGGGCTCGCGCATGTTCGAGGAGCCGCACCACGACGTCTCGACGCTGGCGGACCTCCTCGGACCACTCCCCGCGGCAGGCTTCTTCGCCGCCGGAGAGATAGGGCCGATCGGAGGTCACAACTTCCTGCACGGCTTCACCGCTTCGATCCTCCTGCTCGGGGACCCGGCCGAACGAGTGCGCTGATCCCGGCCAGGACGCCCGGGTCGATATCCGGGCACCCCGGACGTTGCGCGGAGCAGGACAGCGGGTACGGTGGCGACGTGGAGGACCGGGAGCTCGAGCAGCTCGGCATCAACGTGATCCGCGGTCTCGCCATGGACGCCCCGCAGAAGGCCAATTCGGGGCATCCGGGCACGGCGATGGCCCTCGCGCCCCTCGCCCACGTGCTGTTCACGCGCGTGATGCGCCACGACCCGAGCTCGCCCCGCTGGCCCGACCGCGACCGCTTTGTGCTCTCTGCCGGCCACGCCTCGATACTCCTCTACTCGATGTTGTTCCTTACCGGTTACGGGCTCGAGCTCGCGGACCTGGAGAGGTTCCGCCAGTGGGAAAGCCGCACCCCCGGGCATCCGGAGCTGCACCTCACCACCGGCGTAGAGGTGACCACCGGGCCGCTCGGACAGGGGTTCGCCAACGCTGTGGGGCTGGGGCTGGCCGAACGGTGGCTGCGCGCGCGCTTCGGCAGCGACCTCGTCGACCACCACACCTTCGTCATCTGCTCCGACGGAGACCTCGAGGAAGGCATAAGCCACGAGGCCGCTTCCCTGGCGGGCCACCTCGGCTTGGGACGGCTCGTCTACGTCTACGACGACAACCACATCTCGATCGACGGGCCGACCGAGCTCGCGTACTCCGACGACGTCCCCGAGCGATTCGAGGCCTACGGTTGGCACACCGAGGATATCGGCGAGGTCGCGAACGACACAGAGGAGCTCGAGGCGGCCCTGCGGCGGGCGATCGCAGTCGAGGACCGGCCCTCGATGATCGTCCTGCGCAGCCACATCGGCTGGCCGTCGCCCACCAAGACGGACACGGCCTCGGCGCACGGGGACCCGCTAGGCGAGGAGGAGGTCCGCCGGACCAAGGAGATCCTGGGGCTGCC
>DATKIB010000046.1:0-10306 GCA_035509915.1 Acidimicrobiales bacterium
TCGCCGCCGCCGACCCCGCCAAGCGCCATGCGATGGGGCAGCTGCACACCCTGCTCCTCGGAGCACTGGAGGCCCGCGGCAAGGTGTTGCTCAAGCTGAACGTCGCGCGATCGAAACTGCAAGAAGTGGTAGAGGTTCTTCCGTCGATGAAATCCCCTACGGTGTCGGAGCTCTCCGGTGACGCGGGCTACGCCCTCGAGACAGTGGTGGAGAAGTCGAAGGTCAACGTCCTAATTCCGGCGCTCAAGGACCGCGGCGCGACCGACATCGTAGAGCTCGAGATATCCAAGATCGTGCACTAGAGGTGAACGGAGGCTCGTAGATGACGGGTCGTGCTGGGCTGCGACGCGGTGAGGTGTCGCAATTCGACGAGCGGCGCGGCCTGGGTGAAGTCGTCGGCGAGGACGGTACCCCGTACTCCTTCCACAGCACCCAGATCGCCGACGGCTCGAGGCGGATCGAGGTGGGGAGCCGGGTCGTCTTCGTCCCCGTGCCGGGTCACCTAGGACGATTCGAGGCCAGCCAGGTCACCCAGGCGAGCCTTCGTGCGAGGCGCCGCTGATCTGGACGAAGGCGAGCCGTATCTGCGACAACGCGTCGAGAAGCGACGCCTCGGGATCGCCCAGGCGGCCGGCGAGGCCCTCGACCAGGCTGGCCATGGCGTCTACCGCCAGGCGGGCGTCGTCGATGCGGGGCGGGCGCTCCGAGAGGTGCATCGCGGCGAGCTCGAACAGCCCGTAGGCATGATTGGCGATCACGACCTCGGCAGGCGTGGACACGAGCTGGTGCCGGAGCTGCTCGAGACGCGCTGCGAGCTGCTCGGGGTCCTCCGGGCCGAGCTCGTACTCGCCGTCCTCGGCCTCGGCGGTTGCCGGCGTGGCGCGTTGGACCGGGCCCTCTTCGCCGCCACCGGAGGTGCCGGAGGCCTGCTCGCTACCGGTTGCTCGTCCGACCCGGTGCTCGCCATCAGGTGTCCAGAGACTGCTCACGGCTGGTAGCGTATTCTGGCGAAAAGGCAAAGCGGGGTTGCGCCGTGGTGCACCCCCACCCGGCCACAGTTTTGTGCGCCGGGTCGTGGTCATCCCGTCTCGCACGACACCGAGGACGCCGTCCCGCTTTGGCTCGAGGTCCCGGCGATCGCCGGGGCTCGCCGAGGACAGGAGGGACGTCGATCGCCACCACCACCACGACCAGCGAGACGAGGATCAACGACCGCATTCGTGCACGCGACGTGCGACTCGTGGACCCGGACGGCGCGCAGCTCGGGATCAAGCCGTTGCCAGAGGCGCTGGCGATGGCCCGAGAACTGGATCTCGATCTAGTCGAGGTTGCTCCGCAGAACGACCCTCCCGTCTGCAGGATCATGGACTACGGGAAGTTCAAGTTCGACGCAGCTCAGAAGGCGAAGGAATCGCGACGTAAGACCGTCAGCGTCGGCATCAAGGAGATGAAGTACCGGCCGAAGATAGGCCCGGGCGACTTCGAGACGAAGACTCGTCAAGTGCTCAAGTTCTTGAACGAGGGCCACAAGGTCAAGGTGACCATCATGTTCCGGGGTCGAGAGGTGTTCCACCCGGAGCTCGGCAAGAAGATCCTGGATCGGGTCGCCGAACAGGTGGACGGGACCGCACGGGTGGAGTCGGAGGCCAGGCTCGACGGTCGGAACATGGTGATGGTGCTCGCTCCCGACAAGCGTGCCAAGCAGTCCGCAGCGGCCAGAGCAGCACGAGACGACGGTCCCGGTGAGTCGACGCCGCAGGCGGTGGCCGCCGGAGGCGAAGGGGCGGTCGGGGTGGAACCGGAGAAAGAGCACCGAGAGGACATCGAGCAGGCCGATCCCGCTGGTCCACGGGGGACTGCGGCCGGCGGCGAGCCGGCGAGCGGAGAAGGTGGCTGACATGCCGAAGATGAAGACCGACAGGGGTGCAGCAAAGCGTTTCAAGATCACCGGCACCGGACGGCTGCGCCGCCGAAGGGCATACCGGTCGCACCTGCTCGAGAAGAAGCCGAGCACGAGGACTCGTCGCCTCGGGCGAGAGGCCGAGGTCGCCTCCGCCGATCGGCGAGAGGTGCGCAGGCTGCTCGGCAGATAGGCCCGCCGCTCGGCCGCACCTGCGGCCGGGTCGACGAGGTCCGTGAACGCGACGACGAAGGTGAGGAGAGGAGCTAGCAATGGCCAGGGTGAAGCGCGCGATCAACGGGAAGAAGCACCGGCGCGCGGTCCTCGAGCAGGCGCAGGGCTACTACGGAAACCGCAGCCGGAGCTTTCGCTCCGCCAACGAGGCCGTGATGCACTCGCTGCAATACGCGTACAGAGACCGGCGCGCCCGCAAGGGGGACTTCCGGCGGCTGTGGATCCAGCGGATCAACGCAGCGGCTCGGGCCAACGGCACGAGCTACAGCAGGCTGATCGCAGGCCTTCGGACGGCCGAGGTGGTGGTGGACCGCAAGATCCTGGCGGACCTGGCCGTGAGCGAACCCGAGACGTTTACGCACTTGGTGGGAGTGGCCACTTCCGCTCTCGCTGACGGCCAAGGTGGTGCAGGCGTGCCGAGCGCCGGAGAAGCGCAGGAAGCTCCCTGACGACGGGCCTCTCCTTCCGCCACCAGCGGGTGCAGCGGCTGCGAAGGCTGCTGAGCCGGCGCAGCGTGAGGAGCTCGGAAGGCGTGTTCGTCATGGAGGGCGAGAAGCTCCTCACCGGGGCGCTCGACCGGGGGGCCGAGATCGAATCGCTCTACGTCGCGCCGGAGGGTGCTTCGTCGTCTGCGGTCGAGCGAGTCGTGGCTCGGGCTGCAGAGTCGGGAGTGCGAGTGTTCGAGCTGGCGCCCGGGGTGCTCGAGCGGGTGGCGGACACGGTGACGCCCCAGCCGGTCCTGGGGGTGGTCCGCACCCCCTCCGCGACCCTGGACGACCTGGGCCCGGCGGGCTTCGTCGTGGTGTGTGTGGACGTGCGCGACCCGGGCAACGCCGGGGCCGTGATACGTGCGGCAGACGCTGCGGGTTCCGACGGGGTCGTGTGCTGCGAGGGCACCGTGGACCCTTTCAACCCGAAGACGGTGAGGGCCTCCGCCGGATCGGTGCTCCATTTGCCGGTCGTCGTCGGCACCGGCGCGCAGGATGCATTGGACGCGCTTGCGAGACGAGGCTTCCGGCGGCTCGCCGCGGTGGCGCACGGGGGCGTTGCGCATACCGAGGCCGACCTGTCGCTCCCCCTGGCTATCGTGCTCGGAAACGAAGCGGCCGGACTCCCCGATTGGTTGGTCGGCTCGGTCGACGGTCGGGTGACGGTGCCCATGCCGGGAAGAGCCGAGTCGCTCAATGTCTCGATGGCAGCCGCCGTCCTCTGCTTCGAGGTGGCGCGCAGGCGCTCTAACCTCCCGGTGACGGAAGGAGCGAAGTGACCTCACATGGCCCGCCGACCGACGGAGACGCTCTGGTCGAGCCCGGCGAGCTGATCGCGCAAGCCGAGCATGAGATCTCACTGGCCTCCGACCTGTCGGAGCTGCACGAGACGCAGGTCCGGCTTCTGGGCAAGCGCTCGGCGCTCGCCGGCGCCAGGAGTGCTCTCGGCGCCATGGACCCTGCTCTGCGACCGGTCGCGGGACAGAAGCTGCAGAGCGTGCGCGAGGGGATCGAGGCAATGTTGGATCGCCGGCGCAGCGTCCTCGAATCCGAGCAGCGGCGACTACGACTGGGCGGCGACCGCCTCGACCTGACCGAGGTGCGCGTGGAGGGCGAACGTGGGCACCTGCATCTGGTCCAACGGACCCGTGACGAGCTCGAGGACGTCTTCGTGGGGATGGGTTTCGTCGTCGCAGAGGGTCCCGAAGTAGAGACGGACTGGTACAACTTCGAGGCGCTCAACATGCCCCCTGCGCACCCGGCGCGCGGGATGTGGGACACCTTCTACCTGGAGATCGGCGAACCAGAGACCGTTCTCCTGCGCACCCACACCTCGCCGGTGCAGGTCCGTCTCATGCAGGAGCACCGAGTACCTATCTACGCGGTGATCCCGGGGAGGTGCTACCGGCGCGACACGCCAGATGCGAGGCACATCCCGATCTTCCACCAAGTGGAGGGGCTGGTAGTGGACCACGGCATCTCGTTCGCCGACCTCGCCGGGACGATCGAGACGTTCACAGCCGCCTACTTCGGTCCGGAGATCCACTCCAGGCTTCGTCCTTCGTACTTCCCCTTCACCGAACCCTCTGCCGAGTTCGAGGTCACGTGCACGATCTGCAAGGGAAAGGGTTGCCGTACCTGTTCCCACACCGGCTGGATCGAGCTCGGTGGCTGCGGCATGGTGGACCCAGAGGTGTTCTCGGCGGTCGGCATCGACCCCGAGGAGTGGACAGGCTTCGCCTTCGGGTTCGGGATCGACCGGCTGGCGCAGATGCGTCATGTCATCCCGGACATGCGCGTCTTGCTCGAGAACGACGTGCGTTTCCTGCGGCAGATCTGAGGCACGGTGCGCGTTCCGCTCTCATGGCTGCGCGACTTCGCCCCTTTCGAGGGCGACGCGTCCGAGCTGGCCGAGACCTTGGACGACCTGGGCCTGGTGGTCGAGGAGATCCAGGAGGTCGGCCGCGGGCTCAATGACGTGGTGGTGGGACGAGTGCGTGCGATCGCGCCCATCGAGGGAGCGGACAGGATCCGACGTGTGGTCGTCGAGCACGCTTTGGGTGAGGACGTGGAGGTCGTCTGCGGCGCGTGGAACTTCCAAGAGGGCGACCTCGTGGTGTTTGCACCTGTGGGGTCCGTCCTCCCCGGAGACTTCGAGATCACGCGCCGGAAGATGAAGGGCGTCGTCTCGAACGGGATGCTGTGCTCGGGAGCCGAGCTGGGGCTCTCGGACGACCACGAGGGCATTCTCGTGCTGGCCAGTGCTGAAGGTCTTGGGGACAC
The DNA here is from genome assembly GCA_035509915.1 of Acidimicrobiales bacterium. Taxonomy (GTDB): domain Bacteria; phylum Actinomycetota; class Acidimicrobiia; order Acidimicrobiales; family UBA8190; genus Bog-564. Next base: position 4,906 of record DATKIB010000046.1, read on the forward strand.
GGACACGACCGAAGGTGGCGGCGACGCCCGGGCGCAGGACCTGGAACCGGGGATGGCGCTCACCGACGCGCTCGGTATCGAGCCGGACGTCGTCTTCGACATCGCGGTGGACGCCAACCGGCCCGACGCGGCCTCGGTGTGCGGCGTGGCTCGAGATCTCGCCGCTCGCCTGCGCCTGCCCTTCACGGTGCCCGAGCCCTCGCTACGGGAGCGGACCGCCGCTCGTGGTCCCGACGGCTCGGCCGACGAGGTGACGCTCGAGGTGGTCGACCGCGACCTCTGTCCGCGCTTCACCGCACGCGTACTGACCGGGGTGCGGGTGGGTCGCTCGCCGCGCTGGCTGGCACGCAGGTTGACGCTCGCGGGGATGAGGCCCATCAACAACGTGGTCGACGCCTCCAACTACGTCATGCTCGACCTGGGGCAGCCGACGCACCCCTACGACCTCGACCTTGTCGCGGGCAGGGGCCTGCGTGTACGCGCTGCGCGTGCCGGAGAGGTGGTGGTGACCCTCGACGGAGTGCGACGGACGATGGCGGCGCGATCGCTCGGGCGTGAAGACGACGTGAGGGACTGCGTGATCTGCGACACCGAGGACTCTGCGATCGGGATCGCCGGGATCATGGGCGGGGAGACGAGCGAGATCACGGGTTCGACCACTCGGGTGTTGCTGGAGACCGCCTACTTCGATCCGATGGCCATCGCGCGCACGTCGAAGCGCATCTCGGTGCGGACTGAGGCCTCGGCGCGCTTCGAGCGTGGTGTCGACCCGGAGGGGATCGACAGGGCCGCGCTGAGGCTCTGCGAGCTGCTGAGCGAGAGCGCCGGCGACGGGCTCGTGCTCGCGGAGCGGGTGCTCGACGCCCGTGGGGAGCTTCCTGCTCCGGCAAGGGTGCGGGTTCGCACCTCGAGGGTCAACTCTCTTCTCGGGAGCGAGCTGACCGACAGCGACCTCATCTCGTACCTGGAGCCGATCGGCTTCGGGTGCGCGCCGGAGTCGCCGGGAGTCGTGGTGGTGAGCGTGCCGAGCTTTCGCCCCGACACCACGCGGGAAGTCGACGTGATCGAAGAGATAGGCCGTCACCACAGTTACTCGAGGCTCCCTCGCCGTCGGATCTTTCCGCCTCAGGTTGGCAAGTTGAGCCAGTACCAGCGGGAGCGCCGAATGGTACGTGAGGTCGTTGCGGGGACCGGGGCCGACGAAGCACAGACCCCTTCGCTTCTCGGTCCGCACGACCACGAGCGCGCGGGATTCGGGGCCGGGGCTGCCGCGCTGCGGCTCGCCAACCCGCTCACCCCCGAGGAGTCCGTGCTGAGGGCCTCCCTGCTGCCGGGGATGCTGAAGGCGCTGGAGTTCAACGCCGCGAGGCGGCACCCCGACATCCGGCTGTACGAGGTCGGCAGGGTCTTCGCGGTGCCCTCGCCGGCCCGCCTGGAGAGCGCCCTGGCCCACGTCGACCCATCGGTGTCCGTGGTTGAGGAGCGCGAGATGCTGGGCGTGCTGCTCGCTCGCGAAGCCGACGACGCACGAGCGGCAGTCGGGGTGTGGCACACCCTCGCGCGTGCTCTCGGCCTCGCAGCCGTGGAGCTCGTGGCGGCAACTCCTTTCACTGGTTCCACTGGCTCCGGCAGCTCCACCGGCTCCGGCAGCTCCACCGGCTCCGGCACCGACCACCTGGCACCGGCCGGCCTGCACCCGACGCGCACGGCCAGGCTGGTCGTCGCGCAGGAGAAGGGCGCGCCTGGCACGGAACGCAGCGAACGAGCCACAGGCTCTCCGTCAGGCGGCACAGTCGTCGGGGTGGTCGGTGAGGTGGACCCTGAGGTGCTCGGACGTTTCGGGATCGACGTGGCGAGCCGGCGCGCAGGATGGCTCGAGGTGGACCTGGGTCTGATCCTGCGGCTGGTCCCGCGCGAGACGGCCCTCGCGCGGCAGCTGAGCCGCTTTCCCTCGAGCGACGTGGATCTCGCCTTCGTCGTGGACGACTCCGTGCCCGCGTCGGCGGTGTCGAAGACGCTCGAGCGGGCCGCCGGAGATCTGCTCGAGTCACTGTCGCTGTTCGACGTCTACAGGGGCCCCGGGGTCCCCGACGGGGCGCGGAGCCTCGCCTGGACGTTGCGGTTTTGTGCGCTCGACCACACCCTCGCCGACGACGAGATCGCGCACCTGCGAGAGGCCTGCATCGAGTCCGTCGTTCGCTCTCACGGCGCGACGCTGCGCGGCTGAGCGACGGGGCGGTCGCGCACTCGGGGCACGGGCTGCTCGAGCCGCCCTTGGCCGGCTATCAGGGTCGCTGGGCTTCCTCAGCCTTCCTCGATCTGTGCCGCGAGGGCCAGGGTGCTGGGGCCGAGCCACGGGTGCAGGCGCTCCAAGTCCTCGGGGCAGAGCCCGTCGAGGAACGACCACCCCACCAGTTCCAGCGCCTGGTCCGAGCAGCGCGCCACCCTCTCGACGCAGGCCAGGCAGCGAGCCACCAGCCCGGCCCGCTCGGGTCGCCGAGAGTCGAGCGTGACGACGAAGTCCGCCAGCTCGACGAAGACGGCAGGCGCACCCGGATCGCCGTCGGCGGCCTCGACCAGGTCGAGGAAGCGGTCGGCGAACTCGGGCACGCATTCGAGGATCGTGGCCACCTCGACGGCGATCATGTCCAAATGGTATGGAAAGACATGAAACGTAGTCAAGTGCGCCCGAGGGATAACTCGGGGGAAGGGCTTGCGCAGGTTCGGGCGACTGGGGGCGGTAGGAGCCGTCCTACCCGAGAGGCGCCTCAGACCGCCTCGGCTGTGGAGGAGAAGACGAAGTCGAAGTAGCTGGCGGGCTGGGGCTTGGAGAACAGGAAGCCCTGGAGGTAGCCACAACCCATCGCCTCGAGTCGCGAGCACTGCTCCTCGGTCTCGACCCCTTCCGCGACCACCTCGAGGTCGAGCGCCTCGGCGAGCCTCATGATGGCGGTGACGATCGCCTCGTCGCGCTCGGAGACGCCGAGACCTTCCACGAAGGTGCGGTCGACCTTCACCGTGCTCAGGGGGAGCTGTCTCACGTAGGTGAGCGACGAGTAGCCAGTCCCGAAGTCGTCTATAGCGAGGCGGATCCCGAGGTCGTGCAGCTCGAGCAGGCGGCTGCGTGCATCGTCCTCGTTGCTCGGGAGCAGGGTCTCGGTGATCTCGAGGCAGAGGCTCATGACCCGGGGGTCGTACCCGACATCAGACATCGCCGCGGCCACGTCGAAGGCCAAGGTCGGCTCGGCGAGCTGGCGGCCCGACAGGTTGACGCTCAGCGAGAGCTGCCTGTCGGCGGGGAGGCGATCGTTCCAGAGCTTGACCTGGCGGCACGCTTCTTCGAGCACCCACATCCCGATGGGCACGATCAGACCGGTCTGCTCGGCGACGTCTAGGAACGTCCCCGGCAGCAGAAGGCCTCGCGTGGGGTGGCGCCACCTGATGAGGCTCTCCACCCCCACGAGATGACGCGTCCGGCTCTCGACGATCGGCTGGTAGTGGACCACGAGCTCGCCGCGCTCCAATGCCCTGGCGAGCGCAGTCTCGGTGTGCACGCGCTGGCGGGCCGAGGCCCGCGTCGCCTGGTCGAAGAGCTGTATCCGCCCGTGCCCGCTGCGCGCCTTGGCGAGATACATGGCGTAGTCGGCGTCGCTGAGCAGCTCCTCTGCGTTTCTCGCGTCATCGTCTACGGTGGCGACACCGATGCTGACACCTACGAAGAGGCGCTCGTGGTTCAGCTCGAACGGCTCGTCGAGAGCAAGCATTATCCGCTCGGCGAGTGCGTTCACCGAGGCGTCGTCGACGAGGTTCTCGCACAGGAGGACGAACTCGTCACCGCCGAAGCGCGAGACGGTGTCGGTCTCCCGAAGCACCCCGTTCAGGCGCGTGGCGACCTGCACCAGCAGCTGGTCGCCGACCCCGTGGCCGAGGCTGTCGTTCACCAGCTTGAAGCGGTCGAGGTCGAGGAACATCACGACCGGACGAGGGCTCTCGTTGCGAAGGCTGCGCGCGATCGCCCTCTTCAGCCTGTCGACCAGGAGGATGCGGTTGGGGAGACCGGTCAGGGGGTCATGCATCGCCTGGTGTTCGAGCAAAGACTCTGCGGCCTTGCGTTCGGTGATGTCGCGGAGGTTGGCGACGTAGCCCCCCACCGAGGGACGTTCGCGCAAGTCGGTCACAACGGCCTCCGCGTAGCGCCACGAGCCGTCGGCGTGGACCATCCGAAACTGGAGTGGCTCTGTGGTGGACGTCTTCTGGAGCCTCGTGGCGAACTCCAGCTCGACCAGTGCCTGGTCGTCGGGGTGGACGAACTCGGAGGCCCTTCGGCCAACGACGTCGGCGGGTGCCAATCCGAGGAGCGATTCCACCGCCGGGCTCGCGTAGGCGATCCTTGCCCCTTCCCCGAGCACCAGCGTCGTGTCCGAGGAGTTCTGAACAAGGGAGCGGAAGCGATCCTCGCTCGAGCGGGCCAGCTGCTCGGCCTTTTCCTTCTGCTCGCTCATCGCCCCGGCCATTCTGATCAGGAAGACGAGCACGAACGCACCCATGATCCCGATGGCCTCGGAGCGCGACAACGGGAGGATCAGCGAGGGGGCCCAGCCGCGCCAGATCGCTATTTGCCCCGCGGCGATACCGAGCAGGCTCCAAGAGGTGGTCACGCGCCAGATCCGCGAGCCGCTGTGTGAGATGTTCTCCAGAGCCACGAACGCATAGCCGCCGACCAACATCGGTCCCCAACCGCTCATGTAGATGACGAAGGTGACCGAGGTCACGTGGACGATGACGCGGGCGTGCAGCCAGAGCGTCGAGGGCCGGCGGTCGTAGAGGTGGTCGGCCGTCAGGCTGACCGCCGGGATCGTGGCGAAGACCACCACGTACAGCCACACCGGTTCGCGGGCGATGACACCGAAATTGCGAAGTACCAGGAGGGTGACGAACGCCGCGGGCCCCATGAGGTACCCGAGCAGGCGCAGCCCGGCGCTCTGGGCGTTGCCTGCGCGCGCCGTCCGCGCAGAGGGCTCCCCTCTGTCCACGTCGAGGTCGGGGGGAAGAGCCAGGGTCTGGGGCTCGTCGGGCATGGGTCGGTGTCTCTCCTTGGGTGTCCTTTTGATCGACACCGCCACCGACCCTCTTGAGCAGGGAAAAGGCTAAGCCCGCGGGCTGGCCACGCTGCGTGGTCTCCATGGGCGAGAGAGTCACTGCGAGGAGCCGATCCGAGCAGAGCGCACCGATAACGCTTCGGATACCCGGCCTCTAGCCGCTGCCCGGTCTTCTAGGCGCTGCCCGGTCGAAGCTCCTGTACCGGCGCAGCGGCGCCGATGCGGTGGCGCAGGGTCCCGAGGTGCTCCACGGAGAGCTCCACCAAGTCACCCGGCGACAGCCACGGGTAATCGCCTCCGCT
>DATKIB010000047.1:0-58197 GCA_035509915.1 Acidimicrobiales bacterium
CCGCGGTAGAGGGGGAACATCGAGCCCGACAGCTTCGCGGCGCGATCGAGGTCCAGGATCCCGAGCTGCGCGCCCACGTCCCAGTGCGGCACGCGCTGGTGCTCAGCGTAGCTGCGCGGCTCGGACGGCCAGCGCCTCACGATCGGATTGTCCCGTGGCCCGCTGCCGTCGGGCGCGTCGGGCGAGGGGAGGTTGGGCAACCACAGAAGCAGCTCGCGGACCTCTGTTTGCGCTGCGGTCGCCTCGGAGTCGGCCTGGCGCTCCTCGTCCCCGAGCCGACGGCTCTCCTCGACGAGCCGGGCGGCGTCGTCCTCGTCGCCGGACCGGCGCGCCTGTGAGACCTGGCGCGAGAGCTCTTTCACCCGCGCACGGATCTCGTCGCGAACGCCCACGGCATTGCGGGCGCGCACGTCAGCCTCGAGCAGGCGGTCGACCTCGGCCGGGTCGACCAGCCGGCGCGACAGTGCGGCCCGCACGGCGTCGGGATCGCCCCTCACGAGGCGGATGTCGATCATGTTCCGCTCAAAGGTAGTACCCGCCGCCACTAGCCTCGCCGTGAATGCCCGGCTTCCCTGCGTCTCGACTTTCGGCCCGCAGCTGGGCCTCAACACCTGCCTGACCGATGGTCGCGAATGCGATCGAGTGCGACTCACTCGTCGTGAGCTACGGGCCGGTGCTTGCAGTCGACCGCCTTTCGCTCGCAGCCGGCAGCGGGCAGGTGCTCGCGCTGCTCGGCCCGAACGGCGCCGGCAAGACCTCGACGGTCGAGACCCTGGAGGGCTACCGGCGCGCTGCGGAGGGTTCGGTGCGGGTGCTCGGCCTCGATCCCCAATCGCAGCACCGCGCTCTTGCGCCACGGATCGGGGTGATGCTCCAGCGCGGCGGGGTGTACCCGACGATGGCCGCGCGGCGCGCTGTCGAGCTGTTTGCCAGCTACTACCGCGAGCCCGAGGAACCCGAGGCGCTGCTCGAGCTGGTCGGGCTGTCGGGGGTCGCCCGGACTCCGTGGCGCCGGCTCTCGGGCGGCGAGCAACAGCGGCTCTCGCTCGCGCTAGCGCTCGTGGGACGCCCGCAGGTCGTGTTCCTCGACGAGCCGACCGCCGGCGTCGACCCCGAGGGGCGCATCGCCATCCGTTCGGTGATCGCGTCGCTTCGCGACAGGGGGACGTGTGTGCTGTTGACCACCCACGAGCTGCCCGAGGCCGAGCGCCTCGCGGACATGGTGGTGATCATCGCCCGCGGGCGCTCGGTGGCGCGCGGCACGGTGGCCGAGCTCGCCGCTTCGGGTGGCCGGGGCGCAGGTGCCCTCGCGTTCTCCGCGCCGCCCGGGATCGACACGGCCGGGCTCGCCGCGGCTCTCGAGATTGGACGGGGCGACGTGGTCGAGGTCGAGCCGGGGCGCTACAGCGTGAGAGAGGTGAGCGAGGAAGCCGCCGCGGCGCGGATCGGCGCGCTCGCGGGCTGGCTCGCCGAGCACGATCTGCCCCTCGCGGAGCTGCACGCCGGAGGCCGCTCGCTCGAGGACGTGTATCTGGAGGTCACCCGGGACCACGGCGCACTCGGTGGGGCTCCTTTGGAAGTCGCCAAGACGAGCGCCGACGGGGCCGGCGTCGAGGTCGCCACCGACGTCGCCATCACAGGAGCGGTTGCGCGCGCCGAGGTTGCGCCGAAGGTCGGCGACGATGCAAGCGGCGACGGCGTGACCTCGACACCCGAGGCCGCGTCGGTGTTCAAACGGCTCGTCGCCCAGTGCCGGGCGGAGGTGGGCATGACCCTCCGGCGCGGCGAGTCCCTGCTGCTCACGATCGGGATCCCCGTCGTGCTCCTGCTCTTCTTCTCCGAAGTGCACATCCTCCCCGTCGGTACGCCGCGGCCCGTCGACTTCCTGGCGCCGGGGATCCTGGCGCTCGCCGTGATGAGCACCTCGATGGTCAACCTCTCCATAGCAACCGGGTTCGAGCGCGGGTACGGCGTGCTCAAGCGCCTCGGCTCGACCCCGCTCGGGCGCCCGTCTCTGCTCGGGGCGAAGATCGCGGCCATCCTGGTGGTCGAGCTGCTCCAGGTGGCCGTGCTCGTGCCGGTGTCGCTCGGGCTCGGGTGGCACGCGAGTGCCGGGGGGACGGGCGCGGCGCTCGCGGTGGTGCTCCTCGCCACCGCTGGCTTCGGCGGCACAGGGCTGCTGATGGCAGGGCTCCTGCGGGCAGAGGTCAACCTGGCGGCGGCCAACGGCCTGTGGCTCTTGCTCCTCCTGGTGAGCGGGATCCTGGCTCCTCTCTCCAAGCTCCCCGGCTGGCTCGAGGGCGTGGCGAAGGTGCTCCCCGCGGCGGCCCTCGCGCAGGGGTTGCACGACTCGCTCGGGCTGAGGCTGTCCGTGCCTACCTGGGCCTGGGTGATCCTCGCCTGCTGGGCAGCGCTGGCTCCGGCCGCAGCCGCCCTGACCTTCCGCTGGGAGTGAGGCGAGCGGCCGAACATCGGTCGAGAGCGGCCGACCAAGATGGAAAGGTGCCCGAGCACCTCTACATCGCGGTCGTGGGGGGCGGCAAGGCCTCCGCCGCCGAACGCGAGCAGGCTCAGGCGATCGGCCGGGGTATCGCCGAGGCCGGCGCGGCGCTGGTCTGCGGCGGTCTCGGCGGGGTCATGGAGGCGGCATGCGAAGGTGCGCGCTCGGCGGGAGGTCTCACTATCGGGATCCTCCCCGGCACAGAGCGGTCGGACGCGAACCGTTTCGTGGACGTCGCCTTGCCGAGCGGGCTCGGCGAGGCCCGCAACGCCCTGGTGGTGCGCGCCGCCGATGCAGTGATCGCCGTGTCGGGGGAGTTCGGCACCCTCTCGGAGATAGCGCTCGCCCTCGCCACCGGCGTGCCCGTGGTCGGGCTCGGCACCTGGGAGCTCTCGCGTGGCGGCGAGCAGGTGGATGCGATCGTGCGCGTCGACACCCCGGATGCGGCGGTGACGCTGGCGATCGAGCTGGCGGTGGAGAAGCGCAGGAGCGACAGCTGAACGTCAGTGGTAGCGGACGACCACGTCGACGGCCATGGCGACGAACAAGAGCGTGAGGTAGGTGATCGAGTACCTGAACAGCGCCATCGCAGCCGACGCCGTGGCCGCCCGGCGCAACCGGAGCGCAAAGCCCAGTAGCGCGGCCCCGAGCACGCAGGCCGAGGCGGTGTAGATCCATCCCATGTGGGCGACCGGGGTGAAGAGGATCGTCGTTCCGACCAGAGCGACCGCGTAGAAGAGGATCTGGTTGGCGGTGCGCTCCAAGGGGGCGATCACCGGCAGCATCGGCACTCGGGCGGCCGCGTAGTCGTCGCGGTAGCGCACCGCCAGCGCCCAGAAGTGCGGGGGTGTCCAGAGGAACACGATGGCGAAGAGCACGAGCGGGGGCCATGCAAGTCGGTCCGTGACCGCTGCCCAACCCACGAGCACCGGCACGGCACCTGCGGCGCCGCCGATCACGATGTTCTGCGCGGAGGTGCGTTTGAGCCACATCGTGTAGACGAAGACGTAGAAGGCGGTCGCGGCGATCGCAAGCAGGGCGGACAGCAGGTTCACCACGGACCACAGCTCGAAGAACGCCGCCAGTTCGAGCGTGACGGCAAATACGAGCGCGGCGGTCGGCGTCAGCTCGCCCGTCACGAGTGGCCGGTGCCTGGTGCGGTGCATCACACGGTCGATGTCGCGGTCGACGACCATGTTGAAGGCGTTGGCACCTCCTGCTGCGAGAGCACCGCCGGCGAGAGTCGCCACCATGAGAGTGACCGACGGCACCCCGCGGCGGGCGACGAACATCGTGGGCAGGGTGGTCACGAGGAGCAGTTCCACGATGCGCGGCTTGGTGAGCGCCACGTAGCCGCGGACGCGCTTTGAGCGCGATCGGACCCGCTCGAAGAGAGGCGCGCCTTGCAGGGCAGGGGACAGCGTGGACATCGGCTCCTGAGCATATGGCGGCTGTGGGTACGATGGTTAACCGGTGAAGGCTCCTGGTGCCATCACGTCCCACACCGTCGCTCCCCGGGCATTCCTGCGCGTCGCGCAGGTGACGCTGGGGTTGGTGGTGCTCAACATCGTCTCCGGCGGAGCGGTGCGCCTCACCGACTCCGGGCTCGGGTGCCCGGACTGGCCGACCTGCTCGCAGCACCACCTGACACCCCCATTGGGCCTGCACCCGGTGATGGAATTCGGCAACCGGATGGTCGTGGTAGCCCTATGCGTAGCAGCCGGCGTGACCGTCCTCTGCGCCCTGGTGCGAGCCCCGCGCCGGGGGGACCTCACCGCCCTGTCGGCCGGTCTCATAGGCGGGATCGTCGCCGAAGCCGTGCTCGGCGGCATCGTGGTGTACTCCAAGCTCAATCCGTACGCGGTGATGACGCACTTCATGGTGGGGATCGGGCTGCTCACCGTCGCGTGCGCTCTGGTGTTCCGTGCAGGAAGGGCGCCCGGGCGTGGTACAGCCAAGGTCGCCTCCCGCCTGCTCTGGGCGGGCCGATTCACCTGGGGGCTGTTGCTCCTCGCGGTGGCTGCCGGTACCGCCACCACCGCTGCCGGCCCCCACGCGGGCGGCGCAGGCGCCAAGCGTCTACCTGTGCCGCTGACGGACATGGCGCGCACTCACTCCGGGATAGTGATCGTGGCGGCGGCGGCGGTGCTCGTGCTCCTCTACCTGCTCGAGCACGCAGGCGCGCCCGAGTCGGTCAAGACCAGAGGACGCGTCCTCCTTGCGGCGATGGTGCTCCAGGGGGTCGTGGGATACACCCAGTACTTCTCCCACTTGCCCGCGTGGCTGGTCGGAGTCCACGTCTTCGGGGTCACCCTCGTGTGGAGCGCGATGTACTGGTTCGTCGACGGTCTCCGGCACCACGCTCCGGAGGTGCTCTCCGCGGACGTGCGCCCGACCGTTGGTCTCGCCCCGGCGGGGCTCGAGGGGGTGCAGCAGACTGCGGTGCTGCGGGGATGAGCGCACGGAGCATCCACGGTTCTTCGAGGCAGGCCGAGCCGATGACGGCGCCACTCGAGACCGAGCGGCCGTCGGGCGACGAAGACGTCCGCCCGGACCGGCCGTGGCTCGTGATCGTCTGGAACGACCCCATCAACTTGATGTCCTACGTCACCTACGTCTTTCAGAAGCTGTTCGGCTACAGCTTCGAGAAGGCGACGAAGCTGATGCTAGACGTGCACCACAAAGGGCGCGCGATCGTCAACTCTGGGCCGCGCGAGCGCGCAGAGCTGGACGTCGTGCGCCTCCACGAGCACGGGCTCTGGGCCACGCTGGAGCAGGCGTCGTGAGACGCGGCGCGCCGAAGTGATAGGGCGGCGTCGCTTCGCCCGAGACCGCTTCGGGCGCTTCAAGACCGGCCTGGGCCCCAGCGAGCGCGAGCTGCTCAAGGCCCTGCCCGGACAGGCACAGGGGCTGCTCGAGGTGCGCGACCCCAGCGCCGCTCGTGTGTTCCCCGTCGCGTACCCCGAGGACCCGAAGGCCGAGTCGGACTATCGGGAGATGACAGGCGAGCACCTGTTGCGCCGGCACCAGCACGCCCTCGACACCCTCGCCGCGACCGTGGACGAGCCGAGCATCGACGAGGAGGAGATCAATCTCTGGCTGGACGCGCTGGAGGTCCTGAGGCTCGTGCTCGGCACCCAGCTCGACGTGACCGAGGACGTGATCGTCGTGGAGGACTCCGATCCGCGTGCCCCCCAGGTCGCCGTCTACCGGTACCTGAGCATGCTCCAGGGAGAGATAGTCGATTCGCTCGCCGAAGCGCTGCCGGTAGACGGGATCCCAGGCGACCCCGGTGATCCCGGCGATCCCGGTGAGGCTTTGTGACCCCTTCCCGGGCGCGTCCGCCAGCGGGCTCCCGGCAAATCGATGTGCGGCTCCCCAGGCTGCTCACCATCATGGGCTCGGGCGAGACCGCACCGACGATGGTGAAGGTGCACCGTCTCGTCGCCGAGCGCATCAGCTTTGCAACCGAAGGCGATGCCAAGAACGCCTCCTCGGCGCCCCGGTCAGGTGCCCGCGATCGGGGCGCCATCGGGCTCCTCCTAGACACGCCGTTCGGCTTCCAGACGAACGCCGAAGAGATATCCAAGCGCGCTGTGACGTACTTCGACGAGAGCGTTGGAGTGAAGATCGAGGTGGCCGGGGTGCGCGCGGCCGCCGACCTCACGAGCGAGCACGGCCACGAGATCATCGCCCGGATGGTGGATCTCCCGCTCGTGTTCTCCGGCCCGGGAAGCCCCTCGTACGCGCTGCGCCAATGGAGAGGCACGCTCGTACCCTCGGTGCTATCGGAGAAGCTCGAGCTCGGTGGCGCGGTGACCTTCGCGTCTGCTGCTGCGCTCACTCTGGGGAGCGCCACCGTCCCCGTCTACGAGGTCTACAAGGTCGGTGAGGATCCGCACTGGCTCGAGGGGCTCGACCTGTTGCGCCCGATGGGGCTCCCCGCCGTCCTCATTCCCCACTACGACAACGCCGAGGGCCGGACCCACGACACTCGTTACTGCTATCTGGGGGAAGAGCGCCTGTCGCTCATGGAACGCGAGCTGCCCGAGGGGACGTTCGTGCTGGGCGTGGACGAGCACACGGCTCTCTTCATCGACTTCGACAGCGGCGACGCGAGGGTCCTCGGCATCGGTGGTGCGACCGTCCGCGTCCGGGGACGCTCCGCGCGCATAGAAGCCGGCCAGACCGTGGCGCTCGAGCGTGTCCTCGAGTTGGCGGCAGAGCTCGCCTCGGGCTCGGGCCAGGGGGAGGCGGTGGGCGCGCCATCTCGCTCGGGCTCGGTCGATTCGCGTCCGGTGGCCGAGGGAGCCGAGGGCGTCTCCCCTAATGAACCAGCTCCGAAGTCCCGTTCGGCGCCTGACCCCGGAGCCGAGAGCGCGCCGGACCGCATGGTGGCATCGCCGCTCCTGGACGCGGTCCGGGCGCACGAGTCTTCGTTCAGGTCTGCGCGAGCTGCTGGCGACGCCCCGGGGATGGTGGCGGCGGTGCTGGCTCTCGAGGAAGAGCTGTGGGCCTGGCGCGCAGACACGTTCCAGTCCGACGAGATGGACCGAGCACGGGCGAGTCTGCGCGCGATGGTCAGCGATCTGGGTCGCATCGCGGAGGTCGGAGCGCGTGACCCTGCGGAGCTCATCGGTCCTTACGTCGATGTGGCTCTCGACTTGAGGAACAACGCCAGGCGCGAAGAGCGCTTCGCCGAGGCGGACTCCGTGCGGGAACGCCTCGAGCTCCTCGGAGTGGACGTCCACGACACTCCCGACGGGTCGACCTGGGAGTTGCGGCGCGAGAACCCGTCAGTCAGCAGGACTGGCTCTTGAGGTCGACTGCTAGCCTCTTGCGCGCCCCGGTCGGTCGAGCCCCCATCGTCTAGCGGCCTAGGACGCCGCCCTTTCAAGGCGGTAACACGGGTTCGAATCCCGTTGGGGGTGCTCAGCGGCCTGGCCTGGACCCCATTCGGCGAGCCACAAGGGTAGAAGGTTCGTGATGACCGATTACGAAGTAGCCGTCGACACCGTCGACTCTCACCGCGGCCTCCCTCAGCGATCGATGTCGGTACCGGACCTGAGCGACGCGCGCCGGCCGGCCCGACGACGTGGCGCGGGTCGTCCTCTTCTGCGCCAGCGACCTGTCGATGTTCATGACCGGGAGCAATCTCGTGGTCGACACAGGCGAGCTGGCCCGGTGACACATCGCTGACGCGATGCGAGAGGTCGAGGTACGAAGTCGTGGACTGGTCGGCCGGTACTTCACGACAGACGGCGGCCGCCGTCCCGGCGTGCTCTCGCTGAGCGGCTCGGACGGTGGCTGCCCGGTGCAGATCGGCCGACTGTTGGCCGACGAAGGGTTCGCCTGCCTCGCTCTGCAGTACTTCGGGGCCGACGGCCTTCCGAAGCATCTCGTTGAGATTCCGCTCGAGTACATCGAGACAGCACTGGGCTGGCTCCGCGAACAGTCCGAGGTCAGCGGCTCCCGTGTTGGGATGGTAGGGGCTTCCAAGGGGGCGGAGCTGGCGCTCTTGAGCGCGGCCTACTTCCCCGGTGCAGTGGGCGCGGTGGTCGCTTACTCTCCGAGCTCCGTCGTCTTCGCGGGCATCGGGGGTGCCGAGGGGCGGCGGCGCTCCAGCTGGACCTATCGGGCGACCTCGGTTCCCTTCGTGCCGTATCCCAAGAAGATGAGGCCCGGCCTCGGACTGCGCGGCGTGTCGTTCGCTCCGGTGTACCAGGGGGCTCTCGAGAACTCCGGCGCCGTCGAGGCGGCAGGTATACCGGTCGAACGTGCGGATGTCCCGATCCTCCTCATCTCTGGCGACCGAGATCGGTTGTGGCCGTCATCGACCATGGCCGAACAGCTCGTGGCCCGCCTCGAGGGAGCCGGCAAGGCAGATCAAATCTCCCATCTGCGCTACTCCGACGCCGGCCACAGCTTCTGGCCTTGGCGTCCCGTCGGCCGGTCCGAACGGATCGGCCGCATGATGGACGGCGTGCGCCTCATGGGCATCGGTGGGCTCGTCGACCTCGGCGGTCGGCCCAGAGCAAACCGAGCCGCCCAGCACGAGGCTTGGCCACAGGTCTTGTCTTTCCTGCAAAGCCACGCGACCTGAGCTGGTGTCCCGCATTCATGCTGTCTATGCCGGGTTCTGATGTCCGGCCTGGATCCGGCGCCTCAAGTGCTCTTTCACTCGTGGCCATTCACAGGCGATCACGGAGTACATCGCTGAGTCTCGTAGCAACCCATCCTCGCCTGGAGCCCTCGACGGTGACCAATGCCGCAATACCCCTTCGAACTTTGCGCCCAGTCCCTCGATCGCTCGACGAGAGCGCAGATTGCGCGCGTCGGTCTTGAAATCGACCCTGGCGAGGTCGAGCACCTCAAATGCGTAGGCGAGGAGCAGCAGTTTCGACTCGAGGTTGATGCCGCTCCTCTGAGCTGAGGCAGCGAGCCAGGTCCAGCCGATCTCGATCGCACACAGTTCGTCCCGTCCGGGCCAGGTCCGAGGCTCCCAGTACGCCGTGCATCCCACGGCCCGCTCGTCTGCGAGGCGGACCAATGCAAAGGGGGCGAGCCTGCCGTCTTTGGCCCTCTCGAACTGGTCTTGCAAGTAGTCCTCGACCTCGCCGGCGGCAGGGACAACAGTGAAGCCGTACGAGCTGCGATCTTCTTTCGCTGCCTCGGCCAGGTCAGGAGCGTGGTGCATGGCCAAAGGTTCGAGGCGCACGAGAGAGCCGGCGAGTTCGGGGGCATGTAGCCGAGGGCCCATGTGAGCGTCCTCCTCATCGTTCCTGGCATTGGCACCTTGCTTGAGCAGGTTGCCGGACCTTCGTCGGGCCAGGTCCCTCGGATCCTCTTGATGAATTCGGTCCGTGGATGATGCCTCGATAGCAGGAGACCGTCAAACGCACAGATTCGGCTCTGATCTCTTGTGCCGCCCGTCTACCGGGCATCGCCTCTCGTCAGGGTGTTCCGAACCAGGTAGTCAGGGCGTCACGCAATCCGTTTTCTGTGCCCTCCCCCACCCAGGCGACGTATCCGTCGGGTCGGATCAACACGGCAGCGGGAGCGGTGACCGGTCCAAGTACCGGAAGCTCCCACGGACCCCCATATTCAGCATCGACCAGCTGGACTCGTGCAGCCCACGGGGTGATGTCAAGACCGCCGGGCTCACCGAGGTTGAGCAGCACCGGCTTAGCGTCGTGCAGCAGCGTGAAGACCCGATGCGGCCCGTCGGCGGTCACGAGGTCCAGATCGGGCATGCGGCGTCCGAGCAGGGGGTGCCCCTCGCCGAGGTCGTAATGAATGTCCAGCCCGGAGATGATCCCGGCGAGCCGTCTGCGAGGCTCGTCCATGATCGCCAGCTCCGACACGAGATCGACCAGGGCCTTGATGCGCTCACCCGGGCCCTGGAGCACGCCCTGAGCCATCGTGTACTGAAGCGCGCGGGCGGCGACCGGGTGGCGCTCGTCCTGATACGTGTCGAGAAGGCGCTCCGGGGATGTCCCGTTGACCACCTGAGCCAGCTTCCATCCCAGATTCACTGCATCCTGCACACCGAGGCTGAGGCCCTGTCCGCCGGCCGGGTAATGCACGTGCGCCGAGTCGCCGGCGAGTAGGACTCGCCCGACGCGGTAGGCCACTGCCTGACGTGTCATGTCGGTGAACCTGGAGATCCACGTGGGACTGTGGACCCCGAAGTCGGTGCCGTACACGGTGACGAGCGCCTCGCTCAGATCGCGCAGGGTCGGCTCGCTGCTCGGCCCGACGTGCTCTTCGGTCACCATGACCCGTATAGGCCCCCCATCCATGTAGACCACCTTGCCGTCGCGGACCTCGTACTCCACCCTGCCCAGGGCGTGCATGCCCTTCTCATCGCGGCGGATGCCCAACTCTGGCTCCTCGGCCATCTCGACCTCGGCGATCAGGTTGCTCTTCGTCGGATCCGACCCCTGGAACTCGATGCCGGCTGCTTTACGGATCAGGCTGCGTCCTCCATCGCACCCCACGAGATACCGCGCCCGTAGCGACTCGCCATCGGACAGCCGGACATCAACCCCGGTGTCGTCCTGCGCGAAGCCCGTCACCTCGCACCCGTAATAGATATGCACAGGCAGCTCGGCGATCCAGGCGGCCATGATCCGCTCGATCTGGTTCTGCCAGATCCCGAGCGAATACGGATGACGTGTCGGGAAGTCGCTCATGTCCAACACGGTCGTACCGAACGTTGCGACCTGGACCACCTGACCCTCCGCGAGGAACCGATCAGCGACCCCACGCTGATCCAGTACCTCGATCGTGCGCGAGTGAAAACCGCCGGCCCGTGAGCCCACGAGCTCGTGATCGGGACGTTGCTCGACGATCGCGACGTCGACCTTCGCCAACGCCAACTCAGCCGCCAGCATCATTCCCGCCGGACCGCCTCCGGCGATCACGACCGCGTGCTCGGCCATCCGCCACCCCTTCCGCTGACACCGCTCATGAAGGGGCGGACCGTCATCCTCCTACGGCCGGACGCCCGGAGAACGGCCGAGGACCTTCCCCTCGCGAAACACGGTCACCGGGCCGTCCTCGCTGATCACGACCACCAGGGCCGAGGGATCGTCGTAGCTGTAGCGCCGCGCCGACGTGTGCCGGGTCCCGCCAAGCGGATCGACCCGATCCTCGGCTTCGAGGCTCGGCACCAAGCGGACGCCGAGCTGGCACAAGTTGCCATCGTGGTCGAACACGGCAGCCCCATCTACCTGACTGAGCGCATGTCTCAGAGGGGCCAGGTGAAACGGAGTTCCCACCGTCAGCGTCGGCGGGACCGGGAAGCGCTCCTCGATTGCCGGCCCTTGGATCACACCGGAGCGGAGAATGAGCAACGCTCCTATCCCTCGGGCACCGAGATCGTGAACGGCGAACTCCAGCAGCGCCTTGGTCACATCCGACCCGGTCAGCTCCGGATCGGCGACCTCACTGAGCAGCGCTTCGACAGGCGGCTCATTGTGCCAGCGGAAGCCCTCGGTGCGAAGCACGCCGAAACCGCCGACCAGGCGCACAGTCCCCGAGGGATGGCGTTGCACTATCGCCGCACCCAGCGTCGCGGAGAGCACGACCAGGTCCCGCTCGGAGCCTGCTGGCCGGTCGAACATCAACCACTCGTTGTCGTCACCGGGACGACGTACCAGCCAGCTGGATAGACCGTCAGCGAAGAGACGAGCATCCGCCAGGCTCCTGCCCAGGACCGGCGTACGGATGATGGTCAGGCCAGTGGCCTCCGCCCAGGTGGAGGAATCTGTGGTCGGACTGACGATGGAACCCGAACTCGGGACGCGGCGCTCGTGAACGGGTGGTCGCAGAGCCTGATCAGCCTCTTCGACCACGAGGTCGAACACCAGCGGTTCGCCCGAGCGGGGTAGGCCGCTCTCGACGAGCTCGTCCGCCAGTCGGGCGAGACGGGACGCGGGGGCCGTCTTCACCGCTCCGAGGATAGGGCGGTCTCAGCCCAGTCCTGTTCGGGGAATAACGGATTGGGCGTCAGAGTTGCCCACCTTGTGAGCGCGACACTGAAAAAACGTCTGTATACGGCCGAGGCGACGGTCCAAGGTGGCCGCGACGGACACGGTAGATCGACGGACGGCGTACTCGATCTCGACATCCGGCCGCCGAAGGAGCTCGGTGGCCCCGGAGGCGCCACCAACCCCGAGCAGCTTTTCGCGCTGGGCTACGGAGCCTGCTTTCAGAGCGCGATGGGGGTTGTCGGCCGCCGACTCGGCGTCGACACGTCCGGCTCTACCGTCAACTCTCGGGTCACGCTCGGGACCCTGGACGGTGGTGCCTTCGGTCTTGCCGTCGAGCTGGAAGTCGTGATCCCTGGCGTGGACCGAGAGCAGGCCGAGGCAGTGGTAAAAGCGGCCCATGAGGTATGCCCGTACAGCAATGCGACCCGAGGCAACATCGAAGTCGATCTCAAGGTCAGTTGACTTCGCCCGCGAGGACAGCCACCGGTCCATCGCATTCAGTTGGAGAACGCAAGGTATTGGTGGACCGACCGCACCGCGGACGACCCTTCACCGACCGCCGCTGCCACCCGTTTGATGGAACCGGAATGCAGGTCGCCGACGGCGAACAAGCCCGGATGACTTGTCTCGAACGGTAGCGGCGACCGCGCGAGCACTGCCCAGCTCTCGCCGAGGTGATCGGGAGTGAGTGAAAGGTCGGTGAGCACGAAACCACGGTCATCGAGGGCTGCGCATCCAGAGAGCCACCCGGAGCACGGGTCGGCTCCGATAAAGGAGAACAACCCGGCGCACTCGATGGTCGTCTCGCCGTCGGCTCCTTTCAAACGCAAGGCTCGCAGCGTCTCGTCCCCCTCGAGGGCGACGATCGTGGTCTCCGTCCGGACGGTGATGCGTGGCTCCGCTTCGATCCGGTCGACCAGATAGCGCGACATGCTCTTCCCGAGATCGGAGCCGCGAATCACGATGGTGACAGCACAGCCTCCCTGGCTCAAGAAGATCGCAGCTTGGCCGGCCGAGTTACCCCCGCCGGCGACCGCGACTGGTGCCGTTCCGCACATGCGCGCCTCCATCTCGGTGGCGGCGTAGTAGACACCCCTGCCCTCGAAGTCACTCAGGCGGTCGGCATCGAGGCGACGGTAGGTGGCACCAGTGGCTGCGATCACGGCCCGCCCCGCGACGTCGCTTCCGTCGCTCAGGCCGACCACCAGATGCCCGGCCTGGTTGCGGAGTGAGGCGACAGTGCACGGCACGGTGAGATACGCCCCGAACTTCTCGGCTTGGATCACGGCGCGTTGTGTCAGCTCTGCGCCTGAGATGCCCATCGGGAACCCCAGGTAGTTCTCGATCCGCGAGCTGGTGCCGGCCTGCCCTCCAGGAGCGATCATCTCAACGCCGAGCGTGCGCAGCCCCTCTGAGGCGCCGTACAACGCCGCTGCCAGACCGGCTGGCCCGCCGCCAACGACGACCAGGTCGAAGCAGCGCTCTGGCAGGCTGTCGACGGTGAGCCCCAGATAGCTGGCCAGCTCGCCAGGTGTCGGACGACGCAACACCGATCCGGTGGCGATCACCACCGGAAGCTCGCTCGCCGAGATGCCGAATTCGCGCAGCACGTCTTCGACTTGAGAGTCACGATCGGGGTCCAACCACTCGTGGGGAATGCCGGTGCGAGCCAAGAACTCTCGCACCCGAAGGGACTCCGATGAGAACCTCGAGCCGATCACCCGGATGGAAGGAGCCGCGTCTGTCATTAGAGCCGAGCGACGAGCCATGAAGGCGGCCAAGATCGTGTCCCCGAGGCGCGCATTGGTGGTCATCAACTGCCGTAGCTGGTCGCGGGTCAGGACGACGACCTCGCCTGACTTTGCGACCCTGGCGGACACGAATACACGCAACCCGGTGAGCATGTTGAGCTCACCGAGGAACCGGCCAGGCCCGTGACGAGCGATCACTCGCTCCCCGTCGTCGACAGCCATGACGATCTCGACCTCCGTACTGACCAGTACATAGAAGTCGTAGGCGACGTCGCCCTCCCGGTAGAGATATTCGCCCTCCCTCACACGACGTGTAGCTCCCCAGCTCTGCGATCAGGGCCACATCAGCCGCGTCCAGTGTTGGAATCGCCAGCGCGTCGTCGAGCATGAGTGGGACCCTAGCGACCGGAGAGATGGATCGGGCCAAAGTTGGCTCACCGGCCACGCCGAGCGTCGCTCGTGAGGCTAATGAGGTGCCAGAGTGATCTCTGGTACGGACCGCCCGGCCCGGATCGTGACTTGAACCGGCACTGGTAGTAATAAGGACGCAGTGTCCACGACCACCTATGGAGCCGTGTCGTTGTATTACGAGGTGTTCGGCCTCAACGACGATCCCGTCCTCTTGTTGGTCAACGGCCTCGGTAGCCAGTGCATCAACTTCAAGGTCGACCTGTGTGAGAAGTTCGTGCAGAACGGCTTCCAGGTTGTCCGATTCGACAACCGAGACGTCGGGTTGTCCAGCCACTTGAAAGGTGGCCCCAAGTACTCCGTGGATGACATGGCCACCGACGGGTTCGCCGTCCTCGACGCGGCCGGTGCCGAACGAGCCCACATAGCGGGCTGGTCGATGGGTGGCATGATCGTCCAGGCCATGGCATTGCAGAAGCCGGAGCGGATCATGTCAATGACCTCGGTGATGTCGGCACCTGGGCCGATTCCCGGAGGACAAGACCCCGACGTGATCGCCGCGTTCGCCGCCCCGCCGGCGACCAATCGCGACGAAGCTGCCCAGCGGCACCTGGCCGGGCTTCGAGCTTGGGGTAGCCCGGCCTGCTTCGAAATCGAGCGGATAACGGCCGACGCGTTTTCGGCGTTCGACCGCTGCTGGGACCCAGAGGGACGGGCCCGCCAAGCCATGGCAGTCGGTTCCTCCCCCTCGCGCCAGGCCGCGCTGAAATCGCTCAAAGTCCCGACGCTCGTCATACACGGCGATGCTGACCGGCTGGTACCCCTGGAGGCCGGACGGGCGACCGCCTCTGCCATCCCCGGCGCCCGCCTCGAGATCGTCGAAGGGATGGGACACGACTACCCGCCTCAATACTGGGATCGGATGGTGGAGCTGATCACCACCCACGCCAAGTCGTCGGTCCCTACCACCTGATCCTCAACAGGTCGGCTACGCGGCCGGCCGCCCGGTTGGCGCCTCCACGAGTGATCTGATCACGGCCGTGACGGGTCGACCGATCCTTGCGTGTCGCGAGGAAGGTGCCCGGCGTCCGGAGCCAGCGCCGAGATGCGCTGGTGGATCTCTTTGATCGTGTCCGAGTCCGCTTGACGGCGCGCTTGAACCTCCTCGTGCGCCTTCGCCATCAACTCCGCAGTGATACGCGGCTGCTTCGACAACACGGGGTGGTGCTTATGACAAGCCTTGTAGGGGGTGCCCTCGACCGGATGCGTGATGATCCTCCAGCAGCCTTTGTCGTGACAGTTCACGTGACGCATTGCGACGATGACGGCGCCAATCAGCGTCACTTCTCCTATGTCGGAACCTGCCCCCGACCAGAAGCCGTAGTACGGCCCGGAGCCTCCTATGCCGAAGAAGTGATAGAGCCAGTTGCCCATGGCGTGAAGTGTCGTCATAAAGGGTGTCTTTCCGTGGGTTCTCTAGGCCCTCCGGGACACAAGGCTATTAGCCAGGCACTCCGCTCCGCAGGTAGATAGGCCCGATCTCGGCTGTCCTAGCGCCCTTCCTGCTGAAGCGCCATAGTTCTCCAGTGGCGGAACCGCTCGATTTGGCCGGAGTTGCGAACGTCGTCATTGTCGGCGGGGGGATCGCTGGTGCATCGCTCGCCTGCGCACTGGCATCCGCCGGCGTGGGGGTGACCGTGCTCGAATCGAGCACGGTCTTCAGGGACCGGGTCCGCGGCGAGAGCATGGCGCCGTGGGGCGTGAGAGAAGCCCGCGCTCTCGGCGTCGAGAAAGTGCTGCTCGACGCCGGCGCCCACGTTGCCGGCATCTGGAAGCAGTACTCGGAAGACGAAGCCGAGCCCTTCGACATCCCGATGAGCAGCATGGTGCCGGGGGTGTCCGGTAGCCTCAACCTCGCCCACCCTGTTGCCTGCCAGGCGCTCGTCGACGCTGCCGCCGCCGAGGGAGCACGCATCGTCCGTGGCGTGCGCGACGTCAAGATGTCGGCCGGTGCGACCATCGAGGTCTCGTACGCGACCGATTCATCCGATCGGGTCGTCTCCGGCTTGGTCGTGGGGGCCGACTTGGTCGTGGGGGCCGACGGGCGGAACTCCGTCGTCCGCCGCCAATGTGGCGTCACCCTGGAGCGCCAGGAGCCGGTCAACCACATAGCCGGGCTGCTCGTGGAGGGCCTCGAGCAGGTTCCCTTCGACCACGACGTCTGGGCCCGGGAGGGTGAGGTCTCGCTCCTCGTGTTCCACCAGGGCTCCTGCCGTGCTCGGGCGTATCTAGTCGTCGGCAACTCGGGTCAGCGCCGGTTCTCGGGACCCGAGGGACCAACCAGGTTCCTATCTGCCTGTGTGCTGTCCTGCGTCCCGTGGTCGGTCGAGCTAGCCCACGGCGTCCCCGCCGGTCCCTGCGCCACCTACCCGGGGGACGACACGTGGACGCCGACCCCGTACGCCGACGGCGTGGTCCTCATCGGGGACGCCGCCGGCTACAACGACCCGATCATCGGCCAGGGACTCTCGATCGCCCTGCGGGATGCACGTTTGGTCCGGGACCTGATCCTCGAGGGGGGCCGAGCCGCCTCCGACTTCGCCCCGTACGGGCAGGAGCGCTCGGGACGGATGGAACGCCTGCGGCTCATCGCCGACATCTTCTCCGCCCAGAGCGAGGACGTCGCCAACCGCTCAGCACGGCGGGCCTTCGTCCGTGACAAGCTGAGCAGTCTGGATCCCGAGTTCTTCACCCTGCTCGTCGGTGCGTTCAGTGGCCCCGAGACCATCCCGGACGAGCTCGTCCGAAGCGACCTGCTCGACCAGGTCCGCTCGGCGTAGGCGTCATCGAGCGGGGTTCAGATCACAGGTTGAAGGCGACAAGATGCTTCGGTTGGTAGAGCATGATCTCGATCGTCCCCGGCACCCGCATCATCACCGTCTGCCCGAAGCCCTGATCCTGAACGGGTCCGGTGAATTCGGCGCCTCGCTCCGATAATTCCTCGACCGTCGCCGCCACGTCGTCACACATGATGGCGATCTCGTGATGGGGGGTGGTCGACCAGTCCCCTTGACGGTTGTCGGAGGTGGGGTGAACGCCAAGTTCGGAAGGACCCGTCTTGAAGATCAGCCACCCCCCATGGGCATCGACGTTCGGCCATTCCAGTACGTCGCGGAGGAAGGCTCGGGTGGCGTCCGGGTCTTCCGAGTAGATCAGCGTGTGAAGAGCAGTGATCATGGTGTGACCATACATAAAGCCCGGAGCGCACATGTACGGCCGAACCAGTTCGCTTCGCAAACTGGAATGAACCAGGTAGCCAGAGTCATACTGCCGGCGTGGCTAAGGGCGGAAAGCTGCGCATCGGTGACACCTTTTGGTTGGTCGCAGTAGATCCTCGAGACGCGGCGTACGTGAAGAACATCGAAGCCAACCCTCATGTGCGTGTCCAGCTTTGTGATCAGTGGAGATGTGGGGAGGCTCACTTGCTACCCGATGACGACGCACGCAAGAGGATGCTCGCCCTCAATCCGGTCAATGGACTCTTCATCTTGCTCGCCGGCCGAGAGCACCTCACCATCCGCGTTGATCTCGACGGAGATTGAAACGTCATAGGCGCGGCTGCGATCCTGACGACGACGGCTTGGGCTCGGGTGACAGAGCACTAGCGGGTGACTCCGGATCCCGCGGCTCAGTGTCGGCTCGATCCGGGTGGAGGGTGAACCCCTACCCCCGTTGCCTGCACCCACTCGGCACGAGAGAGTCGATAGATGTGGAGGGGAACGTCGAAGAACGGATGGCGCGTTTCACAGTCGAGATGCATCCCGATGCGCTGCATCACCCGACCGGACGCTGCGTTCTCGGGCTCGTAGATGCTGATGATCTCGTCGAGATCCATCTTCGTAAAACCGTGCTCCAGGACGGCGCGTGCGCCCTCGGTCGCCAATCCCTGCTTCCAGTAGGCCGGATCCAGGCGCCAGCCGATCTCGACGCTCGGCATCAACGCGGGGAACCAGTCGGGTGGTGAAAGGGCGACGTACCCGAGCAGTCGACCGGTCGAGCGCTCTTCGGCAGCCGAAGGGCTCGAAGGTCCGGAATGCTGTTCCTCGATCTTGCGGCTGAGGTACGTCTCCGTCTCTTGGAGGGTGAGGCCGCGGCCGAACGGGAAGCGCCAGACCTCGGGCTCGGCGAAGATCTTCGCCAGGGGTCCGAGGTCACTGCGCTGCCAGGGACGAAGACGCAAGCGTGCGGTGAGGATTTATTCGCCCACCTCCAGATGATTGCAGCTGGCGGCGAGAGCCCTTCACGAGCGACAGCACGAGACTTGTTTCGGTCTGGGACAAGCGGTCGCTAGAGACGGGTAACCCGCAGAGCACGGGCTGTATCGTGAGCACGCCCAAGGAGGTAGCCATGCCCGAGTTTCCCGGAGTCACCCACGTGGCGTTGACCGTCACCGACCTCGGCCGGAGCCGGCCCTGGTACTCCGCACTCTTCGGATCCGAGCCGGTGATCGACGAGGACACGGGTCCGTTTCATCACGTGGTCTGGATCCTAGGGAGCCAGACTCTCGTCGGCATCCACCAGTTTCCCGATCCGCACGGCCCTGGAGCCTTCGACGAACGGCGGCCGGGGCTCGACCACCTTGCGTTCGCCTGCGCCAACCGGGCAGAGCTCGAGCAATGGGAGTCGAAGCTGAACGACCTGGGAGTCGACAACGGCGGCATTGTCGACGCGCCTTACGGGTCGGGTCTCTCGTTTCGCGACCCCGACAACATCGCCCTGGAGTTCTTCGCACCTCCCGGCTAGGACCGCGGCCGGAGCCGTTACGTGGCCTCCGAGAGGGGGTCGAGGTCCATCGTCATGAACGTGTTGTAGGGGCTGGGGCGGTAATCACCGAAGGGCCCGCAGGGTCTGAACCCCGCCTTGGCGTACAACGCGCGGGCGGCGGTGAACTCCTCGGTGGTACCCGTCTCGAGGCTCACCCGCAGGTAGCCCTCCTCCCGTGCAACGCCGAAAAGGTGCTCGACCATCGCCCGTCCGACTCCCCGGTTCCTCTCGGCCTCGCGGGTATGCATCGACTTCAGCTCGGCATGGGACTGGTCCAGGCGTTTGAGAGCGGCGACACCGACCACGGTGCCGGCTCTACGAGCGCTGAAGAAGGTGACCCCCGGCTCGAGGAGCTGCTCGACGTCCAGCGCGAACGAGTACTCCGCCGGCGTGACTCCTCTGGAGAACGCCAGATGGACCGCCAGCAGAGCGCGCACGTCGTCGGCCTGAGGATCGTCGACGCCGATCACTATTTCCACGCCGGAGCATTCTGCCCGGGCGGGCAGGCTCGGACGAGCCGGGCTACTTCCCGAAGCAGCTCAACTGGGTGTGGTCCGGCTCCCAAGCGCTCGGGTTCAAGAACGGGAACCACTTTCCACCTTCGCAGCTCTGCCACGCTCCCTGCTTGCCGTCGAAGTTCGACTTGGCGTTCGGGTCCCACCACCCGATCTGAGTGGTCGTGACAGGGCTGAACGCGTCGGGACCGCCCTGCCACACCCCCACGTCCCCGGGTTGGCTGGTCGGCATCGAGAACATGCCCTGCTGGAACGCGGAAGGGTTCAGGTTCGGCCCGGCTGCCTGGAGCGCGTCGAACAGATACAGGACCTCGTAGTACGCGACCGAGTAGTACTGCTCGGCCGGCGTCCCGCCTGGGTCGGCCAGCTGGAACACCTTGTACGCCTCGGTCGCGTTCTGCGAAGGGTACGTCCCCTCCTGGGACATCATGTGGTCCATCTGGTCCTGCGAAGGCAGCCGGCCCTGGGGGTCGTACCAGCCGATGCCGAGCCATTCCGGGTAGTAGCTCTGCTGGTCGGCCGCCTCGTCGAGGAGGATCGGGAAGAGCGGGTCGCAGCCGCAGATGACCGTGGTCACGCCCGCGGCCTTCATCTGGGCGATGACGCTCACCGACTGCTGTTCGAACGAAGAGATGTTGATGGCGTAGCTCACCCGCTTTGCGATCGACTGGCCGCACGTCGACTGCAAACCGCTCTGGATCAGATTGCCGACCGCCAGGTACTCGGGGTTGTCGGGTGTGATCAGACCAAACACGCGCTTCTCGCTCTGGTACGCGGACTCCCCGGCGTATATGGCGGGCAACCCCGCCATGCGGTCGCAGGCGACGTTCACGAACCCGTCCGCACCGGCGGTCCCCGTCGGGGTCACCGAGTACTCGTAGGGGGCGTACTGCTCGTACCACTGGACGGGGAAGCCCAGACCTCCGAGGCCGATCACACCCGCGCCCGCCAGGTCCTGCTCGTAGTACTGCGACCCGAACAGCGGGAAGGTGATGTCCGCGAACGCAGGCATCGCTGCCGCGGTCTCCGCGTCCGCCTGGGTGGCGGCCAGGTCCTGGCCCTCGTCCTCGGAGAGGTAGTCGCCCTGGCCCTGGTAGGGCTGCATGACGACCTTGCGCCCGTACAGCTCGAACTGGGTGTTGAAGTACTTGATGTACGTGTCCATGTCGGCGATCAGCCCGTTGTCGCTCGGGAAGGCGTCACCCGCGAGAGCCTCTGCGGCCGACTGCTGGCTCGAGTTCGGCTCGCGGTAGCTGATGGTGATTGTCGAGGAGGTGACGCCCTTCGACGTCGAGCCACCGTCGTCACCGTGGAACGCGGGGACGCAGGTCGGTGCGTAGACCGACCACGCGAACTGGCGCACCCCAGGGCCGCATGCGACCCCGGTACGCGTGGTGCCCGGGCTTCCCGCCGCGGTCGCGGACTGGGCGCCACCCGACCCCGAAGCCCCGCCACCTGCAGAGCCGCTGCCTCCACCATCGCCTTGACCGGCCGCGGTGGAGCCTGTCGTGCCCGTGCCGGCCACACCACCGCTGCCGGCGCGGGTGAGCGGAGAGTTGCCCTTGGACGCGCTGCCCCCGGTGTTCTGCGAGCCCGTGGGCGCCAAGCTGACCACGAGGGCGAGCACCGCGGTGCAGACGAGCAGGGGTGACCAGCGCACGAGCACCTTGAGGACGTACTTGCGCAGAGCAGCGTCGGGCTCGTGCGACGGCTGAGCTGCAGCGACCTCCCCCATGAGCGAGCACTCCTCGGTTTCGATCCTGCACCGCTCCCCGCGGCGCACCCGCCGCCGGCCCGCGCCCGGGTACGAGCCAAGCGGCCGGCATCCACAGGGGAAAACGCCTGAGCCGGCCGATGCTTGTGACCCGCTTCGCGCCCACAAGGAGGCAGTTCGAGGGGCGTTTTCCAGGGTGACGGGCGTTGGAATCGGGTTCGTCGCGTGCCGTGGGCACGCCGGCCACCGAGCGCCGGGGGAGGGAATGGTTTGACAACGGTCGGCGCCGCGCCTTCGGCGGAGGAACTGCCCCAGGCTCACGACGTGGCCGACTCGAGGGCCGAGCTCCGCCGACGCATGCGGGTGCTCGCGCGCCGGTACTACCCGCTCGGGATCGGGGCGGCCTTCCTGGCCATGGTCGTAGGCTTCTTCCCGAGCGCTTCGCCGATCCCTACCGGGTTGATCTTCTCCGCCTCGCCCCCGGCCAAGGCGCATGCGTACTCGTCGGCGCCGAGCGCTCAGGGCGCGACCTCCACGGCTGGCTCGTCGGATGCCGGCGGCGCTTACGGGTCGGATCTCAACTCGGGATCGGGCTACGACACGGGTGGCGGTTACGCCGAAGGCTCGCTCGGGACATCCTCGGCCGACTACGCCAACGACTCGGGGACAGGGTCGGGCGGGTCCACCACTTCTCCTCCCGGCCCTCCGCCGGGGGTGAGCGGGTCGATCCCGCCGGGGGCCTCGTGCCCGGTCCCCGTCCCGAACCCGGGCGCCCCGGCGAACTCCTTCGTCGACGAGGTGACCTCGCTGTGCGAGACCCTTCTCGCCGGCCAGGGTTCCCTCGCCCCGTCGCCGACGAGCCTCGTTGGCGCCACCGGGGCCGGCGGCACAGACAGCGTGCCCCCGCTTCCGTCCACGACAGCCAACACCGGCAAGACCGGCGACTGGGTCGTCGTGGGCCGCCTGACCACCACCACCGCCCTCGGCGCGGCCGGGACTCCCGTCGTCCTGGTCGGGCTGGTGTCGACGCAGGCGGTACCCGCGGCAGTGGCGGCAGAGCTAGCGGCGGTCGGGAGAGGTGGCGCCCTCGCCGACGTCGTTCTCGTGCCCGGTCCCGGTGCCGCAGGAGGGCCGTCGGGCTTCGCCGGCTTCGTGTCCAGGACCCTGTCGGCGCTCGGAACGGTGCCGCTGGCTGCGGTCGAAGCCTCGGCGCTGCCACAGGGCGCGTCCTGGTCGTCCGTCGCGGGCGAGGTCGCCGCCGGCCTCGGAGCCGCCGAGTCCGGCCACGGTGCGGGAGAAAGGGTCGGCCTGCTCTGGGGCGGCACTCAGTGCGCCTCGGAATCGGCTGTGTCGGAGCTGGCGGCCGGGGCCGGCTCGCGCTCGGTCGCGACCGCCGTCTGGCAGAAGGTCGGGTACCTCACGGCAGCTTCACCGGTGGTGGCTTCCTGCGGTGGCACAGCGGGGCTCGCGCGCCTTGCGGGCGGGCTCGGCCTCGCGAACGGCACTCCCCAGGTCGTCCTCGGCCCGCTCGGGACCGCCGGGAGCGGATGAGTGGCCTGGGACCTCTCACGCAGGAGCGAGCCCTCGGCGCTCCTCCGATCGTTGCTAGACCGTTTCTCCATCGCTCCTGTGCGCGCAGGCGCTGTCGTAGTAGCTGCGCTCGCCGCGTGGGGCCTCGGTGCCATCGCCCTCCCATCCGGGCTTCCCGCCGGCATCGTGCTCTACGGGGCGGTGCTCGGCGGGCTCAGCTCCCTGATCGCTATCGGGCTCGTGCTCGTGTACCGCTCGGCGAGGATCATCAACTTCGCCCAGGCCGACATGGGGTCTCTGGCGGCCGCAGTGGCGGTGATGATGGTCATCGGATGGCACCTGCCGTACTTCTTGGCTCTCGTGGTCGGCTTGGGTTGCGCGTTGGGCACCGGCGCGGCGATGGATTCGGTCATCACGTGGCGCTTCTCGCGCGCACCGCGCCTCATCGTCACCCTCGTCACCTTGGGCTTCGCTCAGATCATCGGCGCCGGCGAGCTGGGGCTCCCGTCGCTTTTCACCCACGCCGCACCCCTCAAGAGCTTCACCACGCCGTTCAACTTCAAATTCACGGTCTTCCCGATCGTCTTCAACGGCAACCACGTCGTCGCCATCGTGATCGTCCCGTTGGTCCTCGTCGGCCTGTGGTGGTTCCTCGAACGCACCGATACCGGCATCGCGATACGCGGCGCCGCCGACTCCAACGAGCGTGCGCAGCTGCTCGGCATCCCGGTGAGGAGGCTCTCTCGCGTGACGTGGATGGTCGCGGGCGGCCTCTCGGGCATAGGGGTGATGCTGACCGCCCCGATCCTCGGCCCTCAGCTGGGCGTGAACGCGGGACCCGAGGTGCTCCTCGCTCCGCTCGCCGCCGCGGTGGTGGCGAGGTTCGAGAGCCTGACGGTCGCCTTCGCGACCTCGATCGCCATCGGCGTCTTCCAGCAGGCCGTCTTCTGGTCTTACCCGCAGTCGCACATCGTCGACGTGGCCATGTTCGCTCTGGTGTGGGTCGCCTTGCTCACTCAGCGGCGCCGCAAGGCGCGTTCTGCTGGCGGCGGCGGGCTCGGGGACTACGTGGCCGTCCGGGAGGTGAGACCGATGTCGGCGGTCATGCGGCGCCTCCCCGAGGTGCGCTGGGCTCGCGTCGGCCTGCTCGCGGCGATCGCAGCTCTCGCAGTCTGCCTGCCCTTGGCGCTCTCCGGTCCCGACGTCACCCTGCTCACCTATACGGCCATCTACGGCATCATCGCCGTGTCGCTCGTGGTGCTGACGGGCTGGGCGGGCCAGGTGAGCCTCGGCCAGTTCGCCTTCGTCGGAGTCGGCTCTGCCACGACCGCCGCACTGCTCGTGCACGCCCACGCCGACTTCCTCCTGGCGCTGCTCGCCTCGGCGGCCGTCGGCGCCGCGACCGCGGTGGTCGTGGGTATACCTGCATTGCGCATGCCGGGGCTGATGCTCGCGGTCGCCACCCTCGCCTTCGCGGTACCAGTGTCCACGTACCTGCTCTCCTCGGCTTACTTCCCGGCGCTCAATCCCCCGCGGGTCCTCGCGCCGGTACTGCTCGGGCACGTGTCGCTCGGCTCTATCACGGCGCTGTACGAGTTCTGTCTCGCGGTGTTCTTCGTCACCTATCTCCTCGCGCGGAACTTCCGCAGGCTGCGCTCGGGACGCGCTGCCGTCGCGGGCCGGGACAACGAGCCTGCTGCTGCGGCATTCGGGATCAGGCCCTGGGCCACCAAGCTCACGGCGTTCGCCCTGTCCGGGGCGATGGCCGGCGTAGCCGGTGGCCTGTACGTGGTGAAGCAGGGCTACATCGGGTTCTCCGGCTACAACCCCGAGCTGAGCATCATCGTGTTCACGATGGTGGTGGTGGGCGGGCTCGGCTCCCTACCCGGTGCCTTGCTCGGAGCGCTTTACGTGACGGGCACGCAGTACTTCATAAAGAACGGAGCCGGTGAGCTTCTCGCCACCGGCGCCGGTCTCCTCGTGCTGCTCATGTTCGTGCCGGGCGGGCTGGGTGAGGTCATGTACTCCGCCAGGGACTTGCTGCTCCGCTCGCTGGCTCGCGCCAAGCAGCTGGATGTCCCCTGGCTGACCACACGCGCCGGCGCCCATGGAGAGGACGCGTTGCACGGAGCGCTCGGCACCCCGCAGCCCGCCGCCACAGAGCTCGCGACGCCGCAGCTCGTGGGAAGCGCTGTCCCCGGCACCGGCGGCTCCGTCGCCTGCCAGGGCGTCGACGCCAGCTACGGCTCGGTGCAGGTGCTCTTCGGGGTCGACCTCGACGTCGAGCACGGCGAGATCCTGGCGCTGCTGGGAACGAACGGCGCCGGCAAGTCGACGCTGCTTCGCGCCATCGCGGGCCTCATGCCCGCGGCGCCCGGGCGCGTCAGCTTCCTGGGCCGCGACGTCACCGACCTGTCGCCCGAGTCCCGGGTCGGGTTGGGGCTCGTGACGGTGCCGGGAGGCAGGGGCGTGTTCGGTTCGCTGACCGTGGCAGAGAACCTGCGGCTCGGCGGATGGCTCATGCGGCGCGACGCTCCGGCGCTCGCAGATGCCACCCGCCGGGTCCTCGACATCTTCCCCCTCCTCTCGAGGCGCATGGGTACGCGCGCCGTCGACCTCTCGGGCGGCGAGCAACAGATGCTCACTCTCGCCCAGGCCATGCTGTGCAGGCCGCGCGTCCTGCTCGTGGACGAGCTGTCCCTCGGCCTCGCCCCCTCGGTGGTATCGGAATTGCTCGACGTGGTGCGCGGCCTCGCCGAGGAGGGTGTGTCGATCGTCGTGGTGGAGCAGTCCCTCAACGTCGCCGCAGCGCTCGCGCCAAGGGCCGTGTTCTTGGAGCGCGGTGTGGTCCGCTTCTGTGGGCCCACCGCAGACCTCGTCGAGCAGCCCGAGCTGGCGAGGTCCGTGTTCCTCCAGCGGCCGCTCACCGAGGCGATGGCCGTCGCGGCGTCCACGGGCAGTTCGATGTCGGACCTCGTCGGTGGAGCCGGAGCCGGTGAGGGGAAGGGAGGCAACGGGCACGGCGTCTGGGACGTGCGGCCCGCAGACATGACGGGAGTGGGATCGGCGGCGCCGCTTCGCTTCGAAGTTCGCGGGATCAGCCAGCACTTCGGCGGGGTGGCAGCGCTCGAGTCCGTGACCATCGGTGCGCGCGCCGGCGAGGTCCTGGGGGTCATCGGCGCCAACGGCGCAGGGAAGACGACGCTGTTCGACATCGCTTCGGGCTTCGTCGCGCCCGACAGCGGCCAGGTGCTCCTCGACGGGGCTGACGTCACCCACCTCTCAGCGGCGGGCCGCTCGATGCTCGGGCTCGGCCGGGTCTTCCAGGACGCCAGGGTGTTTCCCTCGCTCACGGTCGCTGAGGCCCTCGCGGTGGCTCTCGACCGGCACGTGGCGGTGCGCGATCCTCTCGCCAACATGCTCGGCCTCGGCGCCGCGCTCGACGCCCAGGAAAAGGTGCGGGAACGGGTCGAAGAGCTGCTCGTGCGGACGGGCTTGGAGGCCTACCGCGACGCCTTCATATCGGAGCTGTCCACGGGCACGAGGCGCATCGTGGAGATCGCTGCCACTCTCGGCCACGAGCCGAGCGTGCTGCTGCTCGACGAGCCATCGTCGGGCATCGCCCAGCGCGAGTCGGAGGCTCTGGGTGGACTGCTGATGTCGGTGCGCGAGAGCACCGGGGCGACCTTCGTGATCATCGAGCACGACATCGCACTGGTCTCCTCGCTGGCCGACCGGATGGTGTGCCTGCACCTCGGCGAGGTCATAGCCGAGGGCACCCCGGACGAGGTGCTCAACGACGACGGGGTGGTGGCCGCCTACCTCGGCACCGGCGACACCGTCAGCGCACGTTCTTAAGCGGCTGACTCGACCCTCGACGGCGCGTTGAAGGGGTCGAGACGGGCCACGATCCCGAACGGGTCGAGCCGTTCGAGCGTGCTCACCGGGCCGATCCCGAGCAGGTGGAGCCTCCGGGCGTAGCCCGCCGCGATCCCCGCCACGAGCTCGTGGGCCCTGCCGAGCCGCAGGAACGCGGCGAACGACACGCCCGTGCCGGGGCTGCTCGACGCCATCCGCACGAGCATGTTGCGTGCGGCCTGCGCTCCGCGCCTTCGCCCGTCGGGACGCGTGGCCATCAGCTGCCGGACCTCTGCCGCCGCTCGCCCCTCGTGCCCGATCTCGTCGGCGATCACGGTGTCGATGAAGCTCGCTGTGTCGGGGTCCGCCACCCGGCGCAACCACGTGAGCAGATCGGCGGCTATCCCTTCTCCGAGCAGCGCCACGACCGCCTGGGCCACCTCGTCGGACTCGGGAGGCAGGCCGTGGAAGTGGTCGAGAGACGCACGAAACGGTCTCATCGCCCGTTCGGGATCCGCCCCGAGGGCCTCGAGCCGTCGCACGAAGCCCTTGTGGTGACGCAGCTCCTCCGCGGCGATCGTGCGCCACATCTTTCGCGTCGACTCTTGGACGGCCTCCTCGGCGAACTCCTTGGCCTTGTCGTACGCCTTTTGTTCGCCGTAGGCGACAGCGCCGAGTACCTGGATCAACGCAGTGCTTGCCACGCTCCTCCTCCGATCCTCGAAGCGGCCAGTCTAGGAGCGCCGGGGCTCTCGAGCTGGCTCTACGGCTTGCCCGGTTGGACCCTGCGGGCGCATGGCTGGGGGGACAGCGGCGTTCCCATGCCATGGTCCACCAAGCGCCTGCTCACCCTGCGCTCGAGCTGCGTGGGGTATCCAAGCGCTACCGACAGGGCGACGACGAGGTGGTGGCCCTCGACGACGTCTGTCTATCGGTGCGACCGGGTGAGCTCGTAGCGCTCGTCGGCCGGAGCGGCTCCGGTAAGTCGACCCTTCTGCACGTTGCCGGAGGGCTGGACGAATCCGACGCCGGCGAGGTGCGCGTGGGTGGCACCGACATCGCCCGGCTGGGAGCGGGCGGCAGGGCGCGGCTGCGCAGGAGGCAGGTCGGCTTCGTGTTCCAGTTCTTCCAGCTGATCCCGTCTCTCACGGTGTCGGAGAACGTCGAGCTTCCTTTGGTCTTCGACGGCGACCGAGCGAGCGCGGAGGCTGCAGGCGAGCTGCTCCGGCTTGTGGGACTCGACGCCAAGGCGGACCGCTACCCGGGCGAGCTGTCCGGCGGTGAGATGCAGCGAGTGGCGGTAGCGAGGTCGCTCGTCGCGCGCCCCGCGCTGATCCTGGCGGACGAGCCCACCGGCAACCTCGACTCCGCGACGGGATCCGACGTCCTGGATCTGCTCACCGGCGCCGTACGCGACTGCGGAGCGGCGCTCGTGCTCGCGACCCACGACGAACGTGCAGCGGCCCGCGCGGACCGGGTGCTGTCGATCGCCGACGGCAAGCTGACCGCCCAGTGATCAGCTTCACGGCCCATTGATCGATCTGGCGGCCCAGTGATACGGGCGATCGGCATCCTCGACCTCCGGCGGCTGGCGGCCGTCCGCCTGCGTACGGTCATAGCGGTCGTGGCCGTGGCTGCGGGCAGCTCCTTGGCGTTGTCCGTCGTAGTCGTGAGCTCCAGCGTGACCTCGTCCCTCACGAGCTTCGGGCAGAAGCTCGCCGGCGTCGCACCGCTTCGCGTCGTGGGTGCGGACACCTCCGGTGGGCTCGAGCAGAAGGTGCTCTCGGAGGTCTCGGGCACGCCGGGCGTGGCTGTCGCGGTGCCGGTCGTGCAGGTAGCCACGGTCGTGCGTTCGAATGACGGCAAGGACGTGCGAGTCGTCGCTCTCGGCCTCGACTGCCGGGCAGGGGCAGTTGTGGGGCAGGCCGCCTGCTCGTCTCGAACAGCCGCGTCGGAGACGTCGGGTCCGCCGTTGGTCTCCGCCGCGCTCGCAAAGACCCTCGGGCCGTCCTCCTGGGTGGAGAGCGCGACCGGCACGGTACCCCTCGCGCACCGGCAGGTCGCCCCCGCGCTGGACCACTTCAACGGCGGTGCAGTCGTCGTGTTCGCCCTCGCCGAGGCGCAGGCTCTGTTCGATCGTGCCGGGCGGCTCGACGCCATCTATGTGTTGCCCGCCCGTTCGGTGTCCGTCACGAAGCTCGAGGCGCGCCTCCGACGCTCAGTGGGGAGCTGGAACGGGGTTCTGGCCGCCACGGACCCTCCCCCTCAGCTGAGTGTGGCGCTCGATGCCATCACGCCCCTGCTCATCCTTCTCGCGGTGCTGGCATCGGGCATCGCTGCGGTGCTCGTCTACAACGTCGTCGACCTCTCCCTCGAGCAGCGACGTAGAGAGCACGCGATCGCGGCGGCCGTCGGGGCACCGCCGACGGTCATCGTCGCCGGCCCTCTGATCGAAGCGGGTCTCCTCGGGGCGGTCGGCGGCGTGCTTGGAGCTGCAGCGGGAGGCTTGCTCGCCGCTCCGACCGTTCACTCTATGAGCAGCTACTCCACGCAGCTGCTCGGCGTGACGATCAGCGTGCACACCTCGCCCATCACTTACCTGATCGGGCTTCTGCTCGGCACCGGCAT
This sequence comes from Acidimicrobiales bacterium, assembly GCA_035509915.1. GTDB lineage: Bacteria > Actinomycetota > Acidimicrobiia > Acidimicrobiales > UBA8190 > Bog-564. Next base: position 29,226 of record DATKIB010000047.1, read on the forward strand.
CGCTCTCGTCGCTGCAATCAGGCCGGTGAGGCGAGCGTCGCGCCTGGACGTTGCCGCCGAGCTCTCCGGACGGGACCGGCGTGTCGAGCAGCGCCGCGCTCTCTCGCCGGCACGTGGCCTGGCCCTGGTCGTGGTGGCGGTGCTGGGGCTCGTCGGGTCTTGGGCCGCGCAGCGCCACGGGGCACTGGAGTCTTGGCAACCGGGTGCTGCCACGATCGCATTTCTCGCATGCGTGTTCGCGACCGTGCTCGCCATCGCCTTTTGGGCTCCGGCTGCCATCCGCATCCTGCTCGAGCGGCGGCGCTGGAAGGGAGTCGGCGGCCTGGCGGTGGCCAACCTGGTGAGGGAGCCCGGGCGCACCGGCGTGGTCGCGGTGGCGATTGCCTCGTCGGTGGGTGTCGCGCTCATGACGGCGAGCTTCAACAGCTCCGTACACAGCGCGATCGCCCAGTCGCTAGCCCGCTCCCCGCAGCGTGACAGTGTGCTCGTCACGACCGCCGCAGGCTACAACGGCTTCAACGTAGACGGACGGGTCCCTGCTGCGTCCGCACAGGCCGTGCGACGTCTGCCCGGCGTGCAGAAGGTGGACGAGCTCCGAGCGGTGCTGGCCGGCCACGAGGGCGGGCAGCTCGTGGCGGTGGAGACAGCGGACGACCTGTCAGGCGGGCCCACGCTCGACGTGGGCAAGGCGGACGAGTCCGATTACGAGCGGGGGGAGGTCATGGTCGGCCCGGCCCTGGCACGCCGTCTGCATCTTTCAGGTGGCTCCAGGTTCGCGCTCGACACCCCGAGCGGGAACGTGAGCGTCGTCGTTGAGGGGGTATGGGACAACGGTGACGTCACTGGTGAGAACGTGACGATGACGCCAGCGATGCTCGACCGCATCTACGGCTCGCAGCTCCCTTCGGCGATATGGCTCGTCCCAGCTCGGGGCGTGGCCCCGTCCCAACTGGTGAGCCGCGCGGCGAGCGCGCACCTCGCACCGGACCTCAAGTTCTTGACGCCCCAGCAGTTCCTCGCGGACAACTCCTCCTCCGTTTCGGCACAGCTGGCGCCTTTCTGGGCACTTCAGCGAGCGCTGCTCCTGGTGTCGTTCGTGAGCGTGCTCTCCACCCTTCTCCTGGCGGGCCTCCAACGCCGCCGCGAGCTCGGGCTCCTCGCCGCGGTGGGCCTCACGCCGAGAGGTCTGTTCTACATGGTCGTAGTCGAGTCGTTGGTGGTCGGTGCCGTCGCGGCGGTCTTCGGCATGGCGATGGGCGCCTTCGACATGGCGTCGCTGATCCAGGTAGTGCCGTTGCTCGTCGGCTACCACGACCCCTACGAGTTCGATGCGGCAAGCTTGATCGTGTACGTACCTCTCGCCATCGCGGTGGCTCTAGTCGCTTCGCTGTGGCCGGGCTGGAGAACCTCGAGGCTGCGAGTGGTCGAGGCCCTCCAGTACGAGTGACCTACAGCGCCTGAGATCCAGTCGTGCAAGGCTCGCGTTCCGCGGCCCCAGGCACTTGTGGCGGCCCGGGAGACCAAAGAGGCGAGGAGGGCATCGTGGCAGGACGGCTCGAGGGAACGGTGGCGCTCGTGACAGGTGCGTCTAGCGGGATCGGAGAGGCCACGGCCCTCGCGCTCGGCGCTCAGGGCGCGGCGGTGGCGATCGCCGCCAGGAGGCGCGACCGGCTCGAGACACTGGCGAAGCGGATCGAAGCAGAAGGTGGGCGCGCTCTCGTGATCGAGACGGACGTCACCCAGGAATCACAGGCATCGGAGATGGTCCGCCGCACGGTGGGCGAGCTCGGCCGGCTGGACTCCCTCGTGAACAACGCGGGGGTGATGCTGCTCGGCCCGATCCTCGACGCGCCTACAGACGAATGGCGCCGCATGGTCGAGCTCAACCTCCTAGGGCTGCTCTACTGCACCCACTCGGCGCTCCCGCACCTGCTGGAGGCTGCGGCCCGGGACCCGCGCAACGTCGCCGACGTCGTCAACGTGAGCTCGGTAGCGGGGCGGATCGCCAGACTTGGGAGCGGCGTGTACAACGCCACCAAGTTCGGTGTAGGCGCTTTCAGCGAGTCGCTGCGCCAGGAGGTCACCTCCCGCCACGTGAGGGTCACGATCGTCGAGCCGGGCGCGGTCATGACCGAGCTGGCCACGCACTTGAGGCGTGAGATCCTCGAGCAGCAAGCCAGCAACTTCGCCGGGGTGGAGATGCTTCACGCCGAGGACATAGCCGATGCAGTTGTCTACGCGGTCACCCGGCCCCGTCGCGTCGTGCTCAACGAGGTGCTCGTGAGGCCGACCGAGCAGGAGCGCTGATGAGCCCCGCGAGCTCGCATCCGCGTGAAGAGGTCGAGGCCGTTGTCGCCCGATACCACGACATGCGCCGCAGGATCGAGGGGGGTCTGGAGCCGAAGGGTTTTGGGGCGCTCGCCGACTTCTACACCGACGACGCCGTCTACGTGGACGCGGCGTGGGGGCGGATCGAGGGCAAGGAGGCGATAGCGCGCTGGCTGGAGCACTCGATGGTGGGACTCGGGGATTGGAGGTTCCCCGTGGAGTTCACCGCCGTCGAAGGCGACGACGTCGTCGTCAAATGGACGCAGATCATGCCCGGTACCCGGCCAGACGGCACGCCCTACTGTCAATCGGCCTATTCGAGGCTGCGCTACGCCGGAGACGGGAAGTTCTGTTACGAGGAGGACCTTTACAACATGGTCCACGTGCTCGAGGACCTGAGGGAGAGCGGGTGGGCGCCGACCGAGCCGATGAACATGCCTCCCGAGCACCCCGATCGCAACTGGGCTCCGGATCCCCTGCGGCCGTAGAGTCCTGTCATGCAAGATTCTGTGACGCTGCACATGGCCGCTCCCCCCGAGCGCATCTGGGACCTCGTGAGCGACGTGACCAAGATCGGCAGGTACAGCCCGGAGACGTTCGAGGCCGAGTGGCTCGACGGCGCTACGGGTCCAGCCGTGGGCGCCCGCTTCCGAGGACACGTGAAGCGCAACGGCCGAGGCCCGACCTACTGGACGACCTGCACCGTGCTCGCAAGCGTCCCTGGGCGTGAATTCGCGTTCGGGGTCGGCTCGTCGAGCAAACCGCTGAACACCTGGCGGTACCGGCTCGAGCCCTCCGGAGAAGGCACCGACGTCACCGAGTCCTTCCAGCTCGCCGACACGCCCCCTTTGCGCCTGTACTGGGCGCTCTTGGGCTGGGCGCGCGGCCGGACCAACCGCAACGGGATGCTGACCACCCTCGAGAGGATCAAGACCGAGGTCGAGTGAGGGCTCCATTGCCCTGAAGTACCATGTCCCCCTTCGTCGCCCAGGGTCCTGTGGTGCAGTTTGGAGTGCACGCCGGCCTGTCAAGCCGGAGGTCGCGGGTTCAAATCCCGTCAGGACCGCCCAGTCCCGAAAGCCCTGGGACGAATGGGGTCGGGTAGCTCAGTTGGCAGAGCGCGCGCCTGAAAAGCGTGAGGTCGCCGGATCGATGCCGGCCCCGACCACGGTTGCGTGTTCGCAATTCCGCTACGTAATTGGACGTATTCGGTCCCTTCGCCTCGTCGAGCAAGACGATCTAGGGCCCGGTAGCTTGTGCCTCTCGCCAATCAAGAGGAGGGGCCATGGCAATCGGTCTTGTGATGCAGTTCTCTGGTGTCGGGATCAAGGACTACAACGACGTGATGAAGTTGTTGGAGCTGGAGTCACCAGGTGTCACCGGCGTCAAGAACGATTGGCCGGTCGGCATCATCAGCCACGTGGCCGGAGCCACCGAGAACGGCTGGTGTGTCGTCGACACATGGGAGTCTCAGGAGAAGTTCGATGCCTTCATGCAGAGCCACCTCGGGCCGGCGCTGGGCAAGACCGGTATGCCTGAACCTCAGGTAACCCCGTTCGAGGTGTACAACAGCTACCCCTGAGCGCTCCTTCAGTGGGCGGTCCACGATGAGCACCTGGTGACGTACTCCTCGAACAGCGGCCGGACAGCGTCCATGTCGATGCCGTAGGCGGCAGGATCAGAGTGCTCGCTCGGTTCGCGGTCCGCGGCGTTGGCTTCCCACCAATGACGCATGCGCGACTCGAAGGTCGAGGTCACCGGTTCGCCGAGCCACCCGTACAGACGCCGCACCTCGCCGATCGGGTCGGACCGCATGGCCCGGAAGTCGATGTCGTAGAAGCGGTCGTCGCCACCCTCGTCGCGGAACCTCATCACGCGGTTGATCGCCGTCGACCACTGCTCCACGTTGACGCGGCCGATGTATGCGCGGTCGAGGTGCTCGGTGAAGACGCCCCCGATGTCGGCGTAGACGTCGCATACGGACAGGATCACGTCTGTGGGATCGCGATGGGTCATGACGAACCTGGCGTCCGGAAAGACCGCCGCGAGGTGATCGATCCAGAGCATGTGAGCTGGAGACTTGAGCCGCCACGGCATCGGCTCGCTCCCCCACTGGAGGAGCTTCAGCACCCGCCGCTCGTACTCGTACGTCGAAGTCAGGTCGGCGTCGGTCACCCAATCCGCATAGGCCGGGATTCGGGCGAACGCCTGGTAGATCATCGTCTTGAAGTCCAGTGCCATCAGATCGAGGCACTCCATGGGCCCGCTCACGTCGCTCGGGACGTGGTCCTTCGTCCCTATGCCGGCCTGGCCGGTCGCCTCCTCCACCCTCGGGTCCGGTCCGTCGACGGTCGACGGAGGAGGGCATGGCTTCGAAGACTCCCACTGCCGGAGGTAACGCACGCCGGGGTCCTGTGCGAGCAAGAAGGACAGCGCGGTGGACCCCGTGCGGGGCAGGCTCAGCCCGAACAGAGGCGCGACGATCGGCACGTCGTCGATCTCGGGGTGACGCCGGTACCAGTCCTCGATCTCGAGCCGGTTGACGAGATGCTGGACGAGCCTCGGATATATGAGGGCTTCGCCGGCGGGGTTCAGTCGGGCCTCGTCGCGCAGCGACCGGACGAGGATCTCCAGTCCCTCGCGAAACGAGTCACCACCGAAGTCGTCCAGCGCTGACCGCGCCATCGCCGAAGCGATCAGGTCGTCGTGTGCCGCCACGAGCTACGGCCTAGGACTGCTCGAGCATGTCGCTGGAGGTGGACCGCTCCAACATGCCGTTGGCCGTCTCGCCCTCCCAGTCGTAGCGCACGATCGCCTGCTGGAGGTTGAAGCCCTCAGTGAAGCCCATACCTTGTTGCGGGCCCATGACCATGAACGTGGACAAGATGGTCTCGCCAGTGATCGTCGTGCGGCCCCGCTCGGTCTCCAGCACCACGGATACGTCCTGACCCTTCGGCTCGAGGCGCCGAAGCCATGGCGCATCGACCACCCGCGCCGGTGTCAAGGCGTCGCCGCCTTCGAAGAGGTAGCCCTCGTTGAACGTCGGCTTACCGTCGTTGCGCGGCGGATAGAGCAAAAGACCGAACGCCCGACCGCTGGGGAAGATCGACGACTGCCATACGTGCCCACGGAACGCCGCAAGACGCCGGACCCCTGTGCGCCGGATCCTCAAACCTCCTCCGTCGATGTCGTGCGAATCGGTGCCGACGCGGAGTCGCCCTGTGGTCCGGAACAGCTGCTCGAACCGGGGTCCCCCCATGAGCGCGCCTTCCTCCTGGGTGGCCATCACGCGCCCCGCCTCCTCGAGGAGCGTTCCTCCCTCCCACGGGGGCACCGCTGACTCGATGTCGAGGTCGAGCACGACCTCGACCGGGTCCCCGCCGCCGAGTCCCGGGGTCCAACCCGCCAGCTGGGCATCGACGGAGGTCCAGGTCCCCCTTCCGTCGAGTCGCAGCCGCCAGCGCGTGAACGGCTCGAGGAGCTCGAACGACAGCGGCCCGGCCCCGAAGATGCGGGGACGGCCATCGGGGCCCTTCGGATCGTGTGCCGGAGCGGGTCCGAGGATATTGACCACTCGGCCGTCGGCGAAGGCGATGTTGACCTGGATGTCGTGGGTAGCCCAATGCTCCGCGACGGCCTCGACACCGATGCGCGGCATCCCCACCTCATTACGGCTGTCCCAGACCCAGACGTTGACGGACTCGCGCATCTCGGGGTCGTCCGGCTGCTCTGCGAACACGAACTCCCGTGCGTCCGCCAGCCCGCCGCTCAAGTCGATGCCCATCCGATCCCCCATCGAGCTCGAGTCGCACGATATTGCATCGAGGACACCTATGGGTCAGGTGGTCGGCCCGCTTTGGACCTCCGATGATCAGCCACGGCCGATCTCGACGATCACCTTCCCTACCGTCCCGGCCTCCACAGCACGGTGCGCCTCCGCGATCTCGTCGAGGCTGAAGCGACGATAAGGGAGTGGGCTGAGCCTTCCCTCGCCGAGAGCGGCCGACACCTCTGTGACCGCGGCACGTAGATGCTCGGGGGTCACGAGGTAGAGGAGCATGAAGCGGATCGAGGCCCTCAGGTTCATGAAGCTCCGCACCGGCACCACCGGGTCCTCGTCCGTCGATGCGTACATGACGACGACGCCGCCGAGCGACAGGAGCCTGGAGTCGAGGTCGAGGTTGGAGGGCGCCACCTCGACGATCCGGTCGACCCCGTCGGGGGCTGCCCTCCGGATCTCGGCCAGCGTGTCGCCCTCGCTGTAGTTCACCACCACGTGCGCGCCGGCAGCGCGCGCGAGCTGCGCCTTCGCCTCGCTGCTCACGGTCGTGATCACCCTCGCACCCGCCCGCCGTCCGAGCTCGATCGCGAAGTGCCCGACCGCGCCGGCCCCTCCCGACACGAGCACCGTCTTGCCGGCGACCGGGCCGTCGCACAGAAGGGCGTGAGCCGCGGTGAGCGCCGGGACCCCGAGGCTCGCGCCCATCTCGTAGTCGATCCCGTCGGGCAGCGGCACGGCCAGGTGCTCGGGTAGGCAGACCCACTGCGCGGCCGTGCCGTGCTGGCGGCCCCGCTGGGCGAGATAGAGCCACACGCGCTCGCCGACTCTTCCGGGGTCGACCCCCTCTCCTACGGCGTCGATCTCCCCCGAGCCGTCCTGGTCGGGCACGACGAACTCGAAGGGCATCCGCTTGCCGGGACCCGCCGAGCGCGACTTCCAGTCGGTCGGGTTGACTCCCGACACGTGCACCTCGACCCGGACCTCCCCCGGCCCGGGCGCCGGGTCGGGGAGCTCGGTCACGTGCAACACGTCGGCCGGTCCGAGCCGCTCGTAGACAGCCGCCCTCATGGCAGGGGGGCCTCAGACGGTCGGCGACGCCAAGGTGAGCAGGAAGCCCTCGGGGTCCTGCCACGTCGACTCGACCGAGAACCCGGCGTCGTGCAGCTCCCTCTGTACCCCTTCGAGGGTGAACTTGGCGCTGATCTCGGTGCGAAGGTCCTCACCGTCGGCGAAGCCTACGGTCATCGCGAGGTCCTCGATCTCGACCACCTGCTGCCCCACGGCGCGCAGCCGCATCTCGATCCAGTTCGCCTCGGAGTCCCAGATGGCGACGTGGTCGAAGCGCGACGGGTCGAAGTCGGCGCCCAGCTCGGAGTTGAGCACGAGCAGGACGTTGCGGTTGAAGGCGGCGGTGAGCCCTGCGGTGTCGTCATAGGCGGCGAGGAGCCGTGCCGGCTCCTTCACCAGGTCGGTGCCGAGCAGGAGGGTGTCGCCGGGCCCGAGCACGCTTCGCAGGTCGACGAGGAACTTCGATCGCGCCTCGGGGGCCAGGTTCCCGATGGTGCTGCCGAGGAAGGCGACCATGCGGTCCCCGGTCGACGGGACCTGGTCCACGTGCTTCAGGAAGTCGCCCACCACGGCGTTCACCGAGAGACCCGGGTACTCGGTCGCAAGTTCGCTCGCGGCCTCCCACAGGGTGGTCTCGCTCACGTCGAGCGGCACGTACCTCTGGAGCGTCCCGACCTCTCGCATGGCGCCGAGCAGCACCCTCGACTTGTCGCACGTTCCCGCTCCCAGCTCGACGAGCGTGTCGGCGCCGGCGCGCACGGCGATGTCGTACGCGTTGGCCTCGAGCAGCCGCCGCTCCGCTCGGGTCAGGTAGTACTCGGGCAGCCTGGTGATGGCGTCGAAGAGCCCGCTGCCGCGGTCGTCGTAGAACCAGACCGGAGAGAGCCACTTCTTCTCGGCGCCGAGGCCGTTGCGCACGTCCGCGACGAGGGCGCTACGCAGGTCCTCGGCGGTCAGATGGACGTCGATCGAGAGCGAGCCGGCGGGCATCTCCAACAGCCTCCTCAGGCGTCGTGGGCCAGGCGGAGGCCCGAGAAGGCCCAGCGCGCGCCCGGGGGGAAGAAGTTCCGGTACGTGGCACGCACGTGACCGGGGGGCGTGACGCAACAGCCGCCACGCAGGACGTACTGGTTCACCATGAACTTGCCGTTGTACTCGCCGACTGCCCCCGCCGCCGGCCGGAAGCCGGGGTAGGGACCGTAGGAGCTCGAGGTCCACTGCCACACTTCCCCGAAGAGCGGGGAGCGGGCCTTCACAGGTCTCGGGTGCAACACGGAGAGGTCGAGGAAGTTGAAGCCGGACTGCGCGTCCGCGTCGGTGGTGGTGGCGGCTGCGGCCTCCCACTCGGCCTCGGTCGGAAGGCGCGCGCGCGCCCAGCGGGCGAACGCGTCGGCCTCGTAGTAGCTCACGTGGCACACCGGCTCGGCGGGGTCGACGTGCTTCGGGCCCCCGAGCGTGAACGACCACCACCTGTCGTCGATCCACGACCAGTATTCAGGGGCCTCCCAGCCCTCCGCACACACCGTCGCCCAGCCGTCGGAGAGCCACAGTTCGGGCCGGCGGTAGCCCGCGTCGTCTATGAACGCCATCCAATCGCCGCACGTCACCGGCCGGGCGTCGAGCGCGAACGGAGCGAGCAGGACGCCGTGGCGGGGGGACTCGTTGTCGAAGGCGAACCCGCCGTCGTCGTGCCCCACCTCCACCATCCCGCCGTCGCTCTCGATCAGCTCGGCCGGGGGCGAAGCCTTGGGCTCCACCGCCTCGAGCTTGGTGTAGGCGGGCTGGATCGGGTTGCACGACAGGACGTGCTTGATGTCCATGAGCACGAGCTCCTGGTGCTGTTGCTCGTGGTTGATGCCGAGCTCCACCAGGTCCTCCGTCTCGGGTCGCAGCGCCCGGTCGAGGAGGCGGTCCATCGCGTCGTCGACGTGCGAGCGGTAGGCGGTGACCTCGCCCACGCCCGGGCGCGAGACCACGCCACGGCGCGGCCTCGGGTAACGGTCGCCGACGCCCTCGTAATAGGAGTTGAACAGGTACTCGTAGACGGGGTGGAAGGCCCTGTAGCCCGGAAGGTCCTTGCGAAGCAGGAAGGTCTCGAAGAACCACGAGACGTGCGCCCGGTGCCACTTGGTCGGGCTGACGTCGGGCATCGACTGCACCGTCTGGTCCTCGGGGGAGAGCGGAGCGGCCAGCGCCTCGGTCAGCTCGCGCACGAGCCGGTAGCGCTCACGGAGCGTCTCTGTGCCCTTGCCTGCGGTCGTCGATGCGCCGGGTGTCATTGCTGCGGCCTTCCTGGTGCTGCCCGTGCTGCTGCGTGCGCGCACCACCGGCATGCAGGACCTGGGGGGTGAGGGTGGGTCGCCATGGATTCCTACCCCGAAGCGGGCAACCCCATGCGGGACACCTTATGGTGCCGGGAGGCCGAAACGTACGCCACCAGAGCCCTCGACGACCTCTCCCGCCCGGACCGCCCGGCACCCCGCAGCCTCGGCAGCCGCCACGACCGGCTCCGCCGCCCCCGGGGCGACCACCAGGAGCATCCCGATCCCCAGGTTGAACACCCGCTCCATCTCGGCGTCCGCCACGTCGCCCAGACGCTGGATCTCCGAGAAGATCGGCGGCACATCGAAGCTCGAGCGGTCGACCACGGCGTCGCAGTCATCGGGCAGCACCCTGGCGAGGTTCTGGGCGATCCCGCCGCCGGTGATGTGCGCGGCCGCGTGCACCGGCTCCGCTCCGCCGGCTGCCGAGAGCGCCGCGAGCACCGCGGGCGCGTAGATCACCGACGGGCGCAGGAGCTCGTCCGCGAGCGAGTGCGCGGCACCCTCGTACGCGGGGTCCTCGAGCGAGCGGCCCGCCACGTCGAAGAGCACGTGACGAGCGAGCGCGTACCCGTTGCAGCGCAGGCCACCAGAGGCGAGGCCCACGAGCGCGTCGCCGGCGCGCACGCGCTCGGGCCCGAGCATCGCAGCCCTCTCGACGACGCCGACCGCGAAGCCCGCCAAGTCGAAAGCGCCGGGCTCCATCGCGCCGGGATGCTCGGCCATCTCCCCTCCGAGCAGCGCACAGCCGGCCTCTCTGCAGCCGGCCGCCACCCCCCCGACGAGCTTCTCCATCTGCTCTGGGTCGAGCTTGCCCGTCGCCACGTAGTCGAGGAGGAACAGCGGCTCCGCGCCCACGCAGACCAGATCGTCCACGCACATCGCCACGAGGTCGATCCCGATGGTGTCGAAACGCCCCGCGGCGCGAGCGACCAGAGCCTTGGTGCCGACCCCGTCGGTGGAGGCCACGAGCACAGGGCTCTCGAAGCGACCGGGGTCGAACGCGAACGCGCCACCGAAGCCACCGATGCCGCCGAGTACCTCGGGGCGGCCGGTCGAGGCGACCACCTCGCGGATGCGCCGGACGGCGGCTTCGCCCGCCTCTATGTCCACGCCCACGGCGCGGTAGGTCTCCCCCTCACCCACCCTGGGCACCACCTCAGGCCCGGGCGATTGCGGGGGCCGTACCCAGCTGACCGGCGTTGCGGGCCCCCGCCGAAGTTGGCGTCCCCACATGCGCCTCACCCAGCTGCCCGGCCACCGGCACGGCCACCGGGTACTCGCCGGTCAGGCACGCCGTGCAGAAGCCGGCGCCGTGCGCGTCGATGGCCGTGACGAGGTTCTCGAGCGTCAGGTAGGCGAGCGAGTCGACCCCCAGGTAACCCTCGAGCTCGGCCAGCGAGCTCCCTGCGGCGATCAGCTGCTCGCGGTCGGGGATGTCGATGCCGTAGTAGCAGGGCCACACGAGCGGAGGCGAGGAGATTCGCAGGTGGACCTCGGTCGCGCCCGCCTCGCGCAGCATCCGCACGACGGCCCGCTGGGTGGTGCCGCGCACGATCGAGTCGTCCACCACCACGAGCCGCTTGCCGGCGATGTTCTCGCGCAGCGGGTTGAGCTTGCGCCGCACCCCGGCGCTGCGCGCGTCCTGCCCCGGGGTGATGAAGGTCCGGCCGATGTAGCGGTTCTTCACGAGACCCTGCCCGTGGGGGATCCCGCTCGCGCGGGCGAAGCCCTCCGCAGCCGGCACTCCCGACTCGGGCACCCCCATCACCAGGTCCGCCTCGACCGGCGCCTGGGCCGCGAGCAGCTCGCCCATTCGCCTGCGCGCCCCGTGGACCTCGCGTCCGTACAGCCGGGTGTCGGGGCGTGCGAAGTACACGAACTCGAAGATGCACAGGCGTGGCTCGACACGCGCCTCGTCGAAGAGCTGCTCGCAGCGCACCCCCGAGGAGTCGATCACCACCATCTCGCCGGGCTCGAGCTCGCGCACGAAGGTGGCGCCCACCACGTCGAGCGCCGGCGACTCCGAGGCGAGCACCCAGCCCTCGGGGACCGCGTCAGAGCCCTCGTGCTCGACCGGCGCCAGCCACCCGAGGCACAGCGGGCGGAGCCCGTGCGGATCGCGCACCCCGACCAGCCGGCGCGAGTCGAGCAGCACGAACGAGAACGCGCCCTCCACCATCGGCAACACAGACCTGAGCGCGGCCTCGAGCGCTCCGTCGCGCTCGGCCTCGAGCCCCTCACCGGCCCCGGCGCGCAGGGCGAGGTCCTCCTCTTCGCTCTCTGTTCCGCAACGCCTTGCGATCAGCTCCGCGACCAGGTCGCTGTCGGAAGCCACGACCCCGGGCAGCATGCCCGCCTCCTCGGCGAGCACTTCGGTGTTGGTGAGGTTGCCGTTGTGCCCGAGGGCGAAGCCGGCACCGCCGACGGAGCGGTAGGCGGGTTGCGCGTTGCGCCAGTTGGAGTCGCCGGTCGTGGAGTAGCGGGTGTGGCCGACGGCGAGGTGACCCGGGAGGCACGAGAGGGTGCGCTCGTCGAAGACGGTCGTGACGAGCCCCATCTCCTTCACGACCGTGATGCCTTCGCCGTCGCTCACCGCCATGCCGGCGGACTCCTGGCCCCGGTGCTGGAGCGCGTAGAGCCCGTCGAAGGTGAGCTGAGCGACCCCCCTGCCGGGGGCGTAAACGCCGAAGACGCCGCAGGACTCCCTCAAAGGGACCTCATCGATCGCTGCCCTCGCTGCGCCCGGCCAGCCGGCTGTTCAGCCGCCTCCTCCTACCGGGCACGTTCACTCGCCGCGTGGGCCGAGCCTACCCGGGGCCGGCCGCCGGGCCGGCACCCGAGCTCGCACCCGCAGCGCTCGCAGGCGCCCTAGCTCGCAGCAGCCAAGCACCCAGCCAGTAGCCTGCGGGGCTTGTGATCGACCTGCACACCCACTCGACCGTCTCCGACGGCTCCGAGGCTCCCGAGCGGATCCCCGAGATGGCGGCGGCGGCGGGTTGCTCGGCTGTGGCCCTCACCGACCACGACAACCTCGCCGGCCTGGGGCGGGCGGCACAGGCAGCAGAGCGTGTCGGGGTGCGGCTCGTGCCCGGCTGCGAGGTCTCGTGCACCAAGCCGGCCCCGCCCCCGGGCAGCGGCCCCGTGAGCGGCTCGGTGCACGTACTCGTCTACTTCGTGGAGGACGGTGCCGGCCCGCTCCAGTCCGAGCTCGCCATCCTCCGGGCGGACCGCGCCGAGCGCAACCACAAGCTTCTCGAGCGCCTGCGCGAGCTCGGAGTGGAGATCGACTACGCCCAGGTGGTCGCAGAGGCCGGCGGCGAGGAGGGGCTCGGGCGACCGCACTTCGCCAGGGCGCTCGTGCGCGCGGGCGCCGCAGCCGACATCGACGACGCCTTCGGGCGCTGGCTCGCCGACGGGCGTCCCGCCTACGTCCCGAAGGCGCGGATCACCGCCTTCGAGGTGGCGCGGCTCGCTCGCGCTTCAGGAGGGGTGGCGGTCCTCGCGCACCCGCTCAGTCTCGGGCTCGAGCAGCGTGCGCTCGAGCATCTGGTCGCCGAGATGGCCGAGTCCGGCATGGGCGGAGTCGAGTCCTACTACGGCCGCTACGGCCCCGAGGAGCGCAAGCAGCTCGCCGCGATCGCCGGGCGACACGGGCTCGTGGCGACCGGGGGCTCGGACTACCACGGCACGTTCAAGCCCGACCTCGAGGTCGGCACGGGCACCGGCGACCTGCGCGTGCCCGACGAGGTGCTCGAGGCGCTGGAGGAGCGCGCAAAAAAAGCCTGAGCTGAAAGGCATGCGCACGGGCGATCGGCGAGTCGAGAATTCCGCCAGTTGCTCGACACCTGGCGGAGGCTTTCGACTCGTCCGGTCGGCCTCCGCGCACGTTCTCTAGCCGAGCGCCTCGGGTAGCGCCCTGCGCCAACGAGCGATGACCTCCTCGACGGGCAAGTCCACCAGGCCGCGCACCACCAGCGAGCCCCCGCCGCAACTCCCGATCACGCTCGCCGGCACCCCCGCCTCGAGCGCCGACGAGAGCACACCGTCCGGACGGGTGCTGACGACGAGCACCCTCCCGGGCGCCTCCCCGAACAACCCGCCGTGTCCCGACACGCCCTCCACCTCGCACCCGACCCCCGAGCCGGCCGCACACTCGGCGAGCGTCACCGCCAGCCCGCCGCCCGAGACGTCGTGCACGGCTTCGACGAGACCCTCCGCGCCGACGAGCCGCGCCACGAAGGTGAGGAGTGCGCTGTGCGCACCGAGGTCGATCGGGGGCAGCCGCCCGCCCCGGTGCGAGCGCAGCTCGACCGCCCAGCGCGACCCGCCGAGCTGCGCCGAAGCCGACACTGCGCCGAGCAGCACGAGCGAGGCGCCCTCCACGAACACCGCGCCCGGTGGCGGCCGCTCGAGGCTCTCTATCAGCCCGAGGGTCGCGACGACCGGGGTCGGGTCGATGTCCTCGCCGCCGCTCTCGTTGTAGAGGCTCACGTTGCCGCCTACCACCGGGATGGCGAGCGCCTCGCAGGCCTCGGCCATGCCGTCGATCGCCTCCGACAGCTGCCACATGACCTCGGGGTGCTCGGGGTTGCCGAAGTTGAGGCAGTTGACGAGCGCGAGCGGCCTCGCACCGGCGCACGCGACGTTGAGCGCCGACTCGGCGACGGTGAGGGTGGTCCCGAGCCGTGGGTCGAGCGCGCACCAGCGCGGGTTGGAGTCGGTCGACAGCGCCAGCGCGCGCCGGCTCGGCGGGATCCCCGGGCCCGCGAGCCGCAGCACGGTCGCGTCGGCGCCCGGGCCGCGCACGGTGTTGAGGAACAGCTGGTGGTCGTACTGGCGCCAGACCCACGAAGAGTCGGCGAGCATGGCGAGGAGATCCTCGCCGCAGTCCGTGGGCGGCGCGAGCGCGGCCGGGTCGTCGGCGGCGCGCGCCTCGAAGTCAGCGGGCGCCGCCCTGGGCCGGTCGTAGAGCGGTGCGTCCTCCGAGAGCGAGGCAGCCGGCACGTCCGCGAGCAGCGCTCCGGTGGTCGAGTCGAGGATGCGGAGGCGCCCCGAAGCCTGTCCGGCCTCGACGGTGGGAGAAGAGTCGGTGAGGGGAGGTACACCGGCGAGCGCAGGCGCCGGCGCCGCGGGCGCTGCGGGCGCGGTGACCGTCCCGATCACGCTCGCCCTCACCTCCCAGCGCGCGCACACCTCCTCGACCGCTTCGAGGTCCGAGGGGGGGACGATCGCGAGCATCCTCTCCTGGCTCTCGGAGGTCATGACCTCGAAGGGCTCCATGCCCGGCTCGCGGCGCGCCACCTCCGCCACGTCCACGTCCATCCCCATCCCTCCGCGGGCCGCGGTCTCAGAGGTGGCGCAGGTGAGTCCTCCTCCGCCGAGGTCCTGCACCGCCACGGCGAGCCCGCGGTCGAGCAGCTCGAGGCACGCCTCTATCAGCCGCTTCTCCTCGAAGGGGTCGCCGACCTGAACGTTCGGGCGCTTGGCGGCGTCTGCGTCCGCGTCGTGCTCGGAGAACCCCGCGGAGGCCAGCACGCTCACCCCGCCGATGCCGTCGCGTCCGGTGGAGGCGCCGAGGAGCACGGCCAGGTTGCCCTCGCCGCTCGCCCTCGCGAGCACCAGCCGCTCGACGGGCATGAGCCCGAGGCACATCACGTTCACGAGCGGGTTGCGGCTGTAGCAATCGGCGAAGGTGAGCTCCCCCCCGACGGTCGGCACGCCGACCGAGTTGCCGTAACCGGAGATTCCCGACACCACCCCTTCGAAGATCCAGCGGTTACGCGCGTCATCGAGAGGGCCGAAGAAGAGGGGGTCCATGAGGGCGATCGGGCGAGCGCCCATGGTGAATATGTCCCGCAGTATCCCCCCGACGCCCGTGGCCGCTCCCTGATAGGGCTCCACCGCGGAGGGGTGATTGTGGCTCTCGATGCGGATGGCAACGGCGACTCCGTCGCCCACGTCGAGAACCCCGGCGTTCTCGCCGGGGCCGACGAGGACTCCGGCTCCTGTCGTGGGGAGCCGCCGCAGGTGAAGGCGCGAGGACTTGTAGGAGCAGTGCTCGCTCCACATCACCGCGTACATCGCGAGCTCCAGGTGGTTGGGCGGGCGCCCGAGGATCTGCTCGATCCGCCGTGCCTCTTCGTCGGTGAGCCCGAGGGCACGGTGGAGCTGCTCCTCTGCGGCGACCTCCATGCGCTCACGGTACCTGCCGGTGCGGAGCCGCCACCCAACCCTATGGAGCATCGCCCCCGGCCCCGTCGCGTGCACGGCCCAAATGGCACGGCCGGAATTCGCGAAATGCCGCCCGCGATTCGACGCCATGGAGGCCCACTGGCAATTCACATGTGGATCTCGGTCGCATGTTGCATGTAGCGCCCACTGAGATGCAACAATGACGTCTATGCCTCGTGCGAGGTCCACCGGGGGGCGGCGCGGCCCGTCCCGTACCTCCGCAGCTTCCTCGGGCACCCCGGCGGCGCGCTCCGCGCGAGCCGCTGGTGGCGCCCGATCCCGGTCCAGCAGGTCCACCGGCGGTGGCAGCGGGCGCGGATCAGGCAGTCCGGCCGCGACCGGCCCGGGGCACAAGCGCGTTGCGATGTCTCCGGAGCACAAGGCGGCCCTCGCCGCGGGCCGCGCAGAGGGGAGGGCGGTGCGCAGCTACCTGGAGGCCCTGGAGAGGCACAAGCCCCGCCGGGGACGGCGGCGCACTCCAGACGCGATCGCACGCCGTCTGTCGGCGATCGAGGCGCAGTTGACCTCGGCCGACGCACTTTCGCGCCTGCACCTCTTGAAGGAGAAAGGCGATCTGGAGGAAGAGCTCGAGAGGGACCGCGTAGGCGACGACCTGGTCGCGCTCGAACGGGGCTTCGTGAAGGTCGCCCGTTCCTACGGAGAGCGAAAGGGCATCACCTACAGCGTCTGGCGCGCGGCCGGGGTGAGCCCCGCCGTGCTCCAGCGCTCAGGCGTGATTCGGGGCGGGGGCTCGGGCCGCTAACCGCTTCCTCACGGGCTGGGCCTCTCAGGCCGGCAGCACAGCTGGCCTCTCAGGCCGGCAGCGAAGCGCGGCGCTCTGCCGCCACTAGCAGCGAGCGCAGCAGCGGCACTCCGTCGAGCGCGCCTGTGAGGGGGTCGCAGGAGCGTTCGGGGTGAGGCATCAGCCCGACCACGTTGCCGGCCTCGTTGCACACCCCGGCGATGTCGTCGAGCGAGCCGTTGGGGTTCTGCTCGTAGCGGAAGACGATGCGGTCCTCGCCGCGGAGACGATCGAGCGTTGCACGGTCGCAGGTGTAGTTGCCCTCGAAGTGGTTGACGGGAAGGAGCAGGGCCCGGCCCTCCTCCACCTCTTCGGTGAGCACGGTCCTCTTCGTGCACACGCGCACCGAGACGCTGGTGCACACGAAGCGCAACCCGGCGTTCTTCTGCAACGCCCCCGGCAGCAGCCCCGCTTCGGTGAGCACCTGGAAGCCGTTGCATATCCCGACCACCGGTCCGCCGTCTGCAGCGAAACGCGCCAGCGCCCCCATCACGTCGGAAAACCTGGCGATCGCCCCGGGGCGCAGGTAGTCGCCGTGGGCAAATCCTCCTGGGAGCACCACGGCGTCGAGATGCGTGAGCGACTTCGTCCCGTGCCACACCAGCTCCGCGCAGCTCGCCGGGCCCTCGTCCGCGGTGATCGACCCGATCGCCTTGACGACGTCGTGCTCGCAGTTGGTCCCTGGAAAGACGAGGACCCCGATTCGGGCGGTCACCTGACGCGCACCTCTGCCTCTTCTATTACGGGATTTGCCAGAAGGCGGTCCGTCACCGCCTCGGACATCGCCCTCGCCGCCTCCTCGTCAGGGGCGTCCACGAAGAATCGGATCGATTTGCCCACCCGGACGTCGCTCACCCCGTCGAACCCGAGCGCGGGAAGCGCCCTCTCGACTGTCGCCCCCTGGGGATCGGAGATTCCCGGCCTGAGCCGGACCTCCACGACCGCCTCGAACCTCACCGCGCGGGCCCGTACCAGTCGCCGAGGGACTTCCCGCTCATCCTCTCGTAGGCCGTGACGTAGCGAGCGGATGTGGCCGACACGACCTCGGGGGGCAGGCCCGGCGGGGGCGGGCGCTTGTCCCAGCCGCTCTCCTCGAGCCAGTCGCGAAGCGGCTGCTTGTCGAACGACGGCGGGTTGGTGCCCGGCTCCCACTCGTCGGCCGGCCAGAACCGCGAAGAGTCGGGGGTGAGCACTTCGTCGCAGAGCGCCAGACGCCCGTCGATCACCCCCAGCTCGAACTTCGTGTCGGCGACGAGTAGACCCTGGCGCTCGGCGGCCTCGGCGGCACGCTTGTAAGCCTCCACGCACAGGTCGCGCGCCTCGGTAGCCATCTGCCTGCCGACCATTTCCACGGCCTCGTCGAAATCGATGTTGCGGTCGTGGCCTACGGTCTCCTTGGTGGAGGGGGTGAAGACAGGCTCCGGGAGCTTCTCGGCCTGCCTCAACCCGGCCGGCAGCTTCGTCCCGTGCAACGTCTGAGACTCGCAGTACTCCTTCCACCCCGATCCCGCCAGGTAACCGCGCACTATGCACTCGAGGGGGAGCATCTGTGCGCGCCGCACGAGCAGCGCGCGACCCGCAATCCCCGCCACGCCGGCGTCACCCCCGAGGCTCGCCGCAGAATCGGGCAGATCTGCGGGGTCGGCAGACACGAGGTGGCTCGGGGCGAGGTCCGAGAGCTCTGCGAGCCAGTGCACGGTCATGGCGGTGAGAACCCTCCCCTTGTCGGGGATCGGCTCGGCCATCACCACGTCGAACGCCGAGATCCTGTCGGAGGCGACCATCACCATCAGGTCGTCACCGGCGTCGTAGAGCTCGCGCACCTTTCCCGAGTGGAGCAGTGTCATCGTCATCTGTCCTCGGTCACCTCCGTCCGTCCAAGATCGTGCGGGCCCATAGGCTCGCCTCTGAGTGTCATTCGACCTGATCCAGCGCGTCGAGGAACCGGTGCACGTTGGAGAGCGAGCGCCCGAGGTCGAACGCCTCCTCCAGGGCACCGGGGTCGAGGGTGATCTCCTCGTCGCGTCCGAGCGCGTCGCGCAGGTGCAGATCCTCCTCCACGGCGCGGCGCGACGCGCGCTGCACGAGCCGGTAGGCCGAGTCACGCTCGAGCCCACCTGAGACGAGGGCCAGCAGAACCGCCTGGCTGAACACGAGCCCGCGCGAGCCCTGCTCGAGGTTCTCCAGCATGCGCGCGCGGTCGACCACGAGCCCGTCGACCAACGAGGCACAGCGGTGGAGGACGTAGTGCGTGAGGATCAAGGCGTCCGGCAGCGCGACGCGCTCCACCGAGCTGTGCGAGATGTCGCGCTCGTGCCAGAGGGCGACGTCCTCGAGGCCCGCCCCCAGGTATCCGCGAAGAAGCCGCGCCAGGCCGCAGAGGCGCTCCGACAGAACCGGATTGCGCTTGTGGGGCATCGCCGACGAGCCCTTCTGGCCCGCGCCGAAGGCTTCGGAGACCTCTCCCACCTCGGTGCGGGCGAGGAGCCGGACCTCGGTCGCGACGGTCTCGACGCAGGCCCCGGCCGCCGCGCACGCCCACAGCAGCTCCGCATGGCGGTCGCGGGCGATGACCTGCGTGGCGGGCACGGGCCTCAGCCCGAGGGCCCCGCACACGAACTCCTCCACTCTCGGATCGATGTTGGAGTAGGTGCCGACCACACCCGAGAGCTTGCCGACCGCGATCTGATCGCGCGCGGCACGAAGGCGCTTGCGGTCGCGGTCCGCCTGCAGGCACCACAGGGCGAGCTTGACCCCGAAGGTGGTCGGCTCCGCGTGCATACCGTGGGTGCGCCCCACCATCGGGGCGTCGATCAGCTCCCCGGCGCGCCTCTTCAGCACCGCCACGAGCGAGTCCGAGGCCGCTATGAGCAGGTCGGCGGCGTCGACGAGGGTCGCGCACGTGGCGGTGTCGACGACGTCGGAGGAGGTGAGCCCGTAGTGGACCCACGAGCCCTCGGGAGGTCCGATCACCTCCTGGACCACGTCGACGAACGCGGCGACGTCGTGGTCGGTCACGCGCTCGCGCTCCGCCACCGCCGCCACGAGCTCGGGGCCCACCTTCGGGGCGCGCGATCGCACAGCCGCCGCTTCGGCGGCAGGCACCACTCCTGTCGCCGACCATCCCTCGACCGCCAGCAGCTCGATCTCGAGCCAGCGCCCGAGGCGCGCCTCGTCGGTGAACAGGTCCGCCATCTCCGGGAGCGAGTAGCGCCCGATCACTGGCTTCCTGCCCTTCTGACCCCGACGGGATCAGCCACGCGCCCTTGCCTGGCGCCGGCCCCTTGCCCGCCGGCGCTGTCTTCGGCGCTTGCAGCCGCCAAGGCGATGTCGCTTCGGTGGTGCATGCCTGCCCAGCTGATCTCCGCCACCGCCCGGTAGGCGCGAGCGCGTGCCACGGAGATGCCGGGCGCGCACCCCACCACGTCGATGACGCGCCCGCCGGCGGTGACGACCAGGCCCTCGGCGTCGAGGCGCGTCCCGGCGTGGAGGACCGTCACCCCCTCGTGGGCCGCGGCGGCGTCGAGGCCCTCGACCACGTCCCCCGACCGGGGGGCAGCCGGATAGCCCTCGGTGGCGAGGACCACGCAGACCGCCGCATCGGACTTAGTGCGTGGCTCGGTATGCAGCCGGCCGGCCGCTGCCTCGGCGAGGAGACCGGTGAGGTCCTCGTCGAAGCGGGGCAGCACCACCTGGGCCTCGGGGTCACCGAAGCGCACGTTGTACTCCAGCACCTTGGGGCCCTCGTCTGTGAGGATCAGCCCTGCGTAGAGAATCCCCCGGTAGTCGATCCCCCGCCGGCGCATGGCCGCGACGAGCGGCTCGACCGCCTCGTCGAGCACCTTGTCGACCAGGCGATCGCCCGCAGCCGGGACGGGTGAGTACGCGCCCATCCCGCCCGTGTTGGGCCCTTCGTCGCCGTCGGCGACGCGCTTGAAGTCCTGGGCTGGCGCAAGGGCGGCGAGCCGCTTGCCGTCGCAGATCGCCAGCACCGAGCACTCGGGTCCACTGAGGCCTTCCTCCACCACCACCTTGCGGCCGGCGTCGCCGAAGCTCGATCCCGAGAGCTTGGCCGCAAGATCGGCCTCCGCCTCGCGGATCGAGTCCGTGACGAGCACCCCCTTGCCCGCGGCGAGCCCGTCGGTCTTTACAACCCACGGTCCCGGCAGCTGCCGCAGGAACTCGGTCGCCTCTGCGAGCTCGTCGAACACCCCGTAACGCGCGGTGGCGACGCGTGCCTCGGCGAGGAGGTCCTTCATGAAGGCCTTGGAGCCCTCTAGGCGAGCCCCGTCGGCCCCGGGTCCGAACACCTGCCTGCCCTGGGCCCGGAGGCGGTCGGCGAGCCCGTCGACGAGTGGCTGCTCCGGTCCCACCACCACCAGGTCGGCGTCGACCGCCTCGGGCGGTGCGTCGGTGACGGTGATCCGGTGGCCCTCCGGGGTGTCGCCCGCCATCTTCGGGTTGCCGGGGGTCACCACCACCTCGGCACTTCGGCCGAGGGCGAGAGCGAGGGCGTGCTCGCGCCCGCCCGAGCCCACCACGCATACCCTCATGCGACCGACACGAGCTGACGGCAATTACCTGGGCGAGCCCCGTCGGGGGAGCTCATGCGGCGAACCGGACGAACTGCTCTCGGCCCGGGCCGACCCCCACCAGCTTTATGGGCACCCCGATCTGCTCGGAGAGAAACCCCACGTAGTCGCGGACCGCTCCGGGCAGATCGTCGAGCCCGGTGGCCCCCGACAGGTCGGTGCGCCACCCCGGGAGCTCCTCGTAGACGGGCTCGACCTGGTGCAGCACCGACTGGTGGTACGGCGGGTAGGCGAACTCCTCACCCGCGGCCCGGTAGGCGACACAGACCTTCACGACGTCGAACACGTCGAGCACGTCGAGCTTGGTGAGCGCCACCTCTGATAGCGAGTTGACCCGCACCGCCTGGCGCGCCATGACCGCGTCGAACCAGCCGGTGCGCCTCCGCCGCCCAGTGTTGGTGCCGAACTCGTGGCCGCGCTCGACGAGGACGTCTCCGATCTCGTCGTGACACTCGGTCGGGAAGGGTCCCGCCCCGACACGGGTCACGTAGGCCTTTGCGATCCCGATCACGCGGCCGATCTGGCGCGGCCCCACTCCGGAGCCCGTGCACGCCCCACCCGCCACGGGGTTCGAAGACGTGACGAACGGATAGGTGCCGTGGTCGAGGTCCAGGAACGTCGCCTGGGCCCCCTCGAGCAGCACGTGCTCGTCGCGCTCGAGCGCGTCGTGGACGACCGAGACCGCGTCGGCCACCATCGGCTCGATGCGCGGGGCGTACTCGCCGAGATAGCGCTCGCACACCGCCTCGGCGTCGATCGGGAGGCGGTTGTACACCTTGGCGAGCACTGCGTTCTTTTCCTTGAGCGCGACTTCGAGCTTCTGGCGGAAGATCTTGGCGTCGAGCAGGTCCTGGACGCGCAGGCCCACCCTCGCCGCCTTGTCGGCGTAGGCAGGCCCGATCCCCCGCCGCGTCGTGCCGAGCGAGTTCTTGCCCAAGAAGCGCTCGGTCACCCGGTCGAGCTCGGTGTGGTAGGGCATGATCAGGTGGGCGTTGCCGCTCACCAGCATCTTCGAGGTGTCCACGCCATCCGCGGCGAGATTGTCGAGCTCATCGAGCAGCACCCCCGGCTCGACCACCACCCCGTTGCCTATTACCGGGGTGATGTGCGGATAGAGCACCCCGCTCGGCACAAGTTGGAGTGCGAAGGTCTTGCCGTCCACCACGACCGTGTGCCCGGCGTTGTGGCCGCCCTGGTAGCGGACGACCATCTGCATCTCCCTTGCGAGCAAGTCAGTGAGCTTGCCCTTGCCCTCGTCACCCCACTGGGTGCCGACGACGACGGTTGCGGGCACGCGCGCTC
This sequence comes from Acidimicrobiales bacterium, assembly GCA_035509915.1. GTDB lineage: Bacteria > Actinomycetota > Acidimicrobiia > Acidimicrobiales > UBA8190 > Bog-564. Next base: position 51,654 of record DATKIB010000047.1, read on the forward strand.
CTGGGTTCGATGGTACGGACTGCGCCAATACTACTGGGGCCGGTGTACAGACCCGAGCGGATCAAGGCGCTGGGCGCCCGTCTGCCGGGCGGGCCGGGAGGGCTCGCCTGCTCAGCGCAGCTCGAGCTTCTCGGCACCGTCCGGGGCGTCCACCGTGACGGTGTCTCCGTCGGAGTAGCGACCCTCCAAGAGCGCGAGCGCCAGCGCGTCCTCGACGGAGTGCTGGAGCACCCGGCGCAGCGGACGCGCCCCGAGGTCGGGGTCGTAGCCGGTCTGAGCCAGCCAGTCGCGTGCCGTGTCGGTCACCTCCAGCTCGAGGCGCCTCTCGGCGAGCCGGCCGCGCAGCCGCTCGAGCTGGATGTCCACGATGCGGCGCAGGTCCTGGCGCTCCAGGTGCCGGAAGAGCACCACCTCGTCGATCCGGTTGAAGAACTCGGGCTTGAAGAAGTCCCGCGGGTCGCCGGGGAGGTTGGACGTCATGATGAGCACCACGTTGGTGAAGTCCACGGTGCGGCCCTGTCCGTCGGTGAGCCGCCCGTCCTCGAGGACCTGGAGCAGCACGTTGAACACGTCGGGGTGGGCCTTCTCGATCTCGTCCAGGAGCACCACCGCGTAGGGCCTGCGCCTCACCGCCTCGGTGAGCTGGCCGCCCTCCTCGTACCCGACGTAACCGGGGGGCGCCCCGACCAGACGCGAGACCGTGTGCTTCTCCTGGTATTCGCCCATGTCGATGCGCACCATGGCCCGGTCGTCGTCGAAGAGGTACTCCGCCAAGGCGCGTGCCAGCTCGGTCTTGCCGACCCCCGTCGGCCCGAGGAAGAGGAACGAGCCGATCGGCCTGTTGGGGTCCGACAACCCGGCCCGGCTGCGCCGGATGGCGTTGGACACGGCCGTCACGGCGTCGTCCTGCCCGACCACGCGCGCGCGCAGAGCGTCCTCCATGTGCACGAGCTTCTGCAGCTCCGACTCCATGAGACGGGTGACCGGTATGCCGGTCCACCGGCTCACGACCTCGGCCACGTCCTCGGCGTCCACCTCCTCCTTGAGCATCGCGCCCTCACTCTGGAGCTCGGTCAGGGCCTTCGAGGCATCCTCCACCTTGCGTTCGAGGTCGGGCACGACTCCGTAGCGGATCTCCGATGCACCGGCCAGGTCGCCGTCGCGGGCGTAGCGCTCGGCCTCTCCCTTTCGCGTCTCGAGCTCCTCCTTCAACGACCGGATGGTCGAGATGGCGTCCTTCTCCGACTGCCAGCGCGCCGTCATGGCGTCGGCCTGTTCGTTCAGGTTCGCCAGCTCCTGCTCCAATCGAGCAAGGCGCTCCGCCGAGACGGGGTCGGTCTCCTTGGCGAGGGCGACGCGTTCGATCTCGAGCTGTCGCATGCGCCTCGTGACCACGTCGATCTCGGTGGGCATGGAGTCGATCTCGATGCGCAGGCGGCTCGCCGCCTCGTCCATCAGGTCGATGGCCTTGTCCGGGAGAAAGCGCCCGGTGACGTAGCGGTCCGAAAGCACCGCCGCAGCCACGAGGGCGGCGTCCTGAATGCGGACCCCGTGATGGACCTCGTAGCGCTCCTTGAGTCCCCTCAGGATCGCGATCGTGTCGCCGACCGAGGGCTGGCCGACGTATACGGGCTGGAAGCGCCGCTCGAGAGCAGCGTCCTTCTCGATGTGGCGCCGGTACTCGTCGAGCGTGGTGGCGCCGATCATCCGCAGCTCACCGCGTGCGAGCATCGGCTTGATCATGTTGCCGGCGTCCATCGCCCCCTCGGCCCCGCCGGCTCCGACGATCGTGTGCAGCTCGTCGATGAAGGTGATGACCTCGCCCTCGGAATCGGTGATCTCCTTCAGCACCGCCTTCAGGCGCTCCTCGAACTCCCCGCGGTACTTGGCGCCGGCCACCATGGCTGAGAGGTCGAGCGCCACGACCCGCTTGTCGCGCAGCCCCTCCGGGACGTCGCCTTCGACGATCCGGTTGGCCAGGCCCTCCACGATCGCCGTCTTGCCCACGCCCGGTTCACCGATGAGCACGGGGTTGTTCTTCGTGCGCCGCGACAGCACCTGGATCACCCGACGGATCTCCTCGTCGCGGCCGATGACCGGGTCGAGCTTCCCGGCGCGCGCCAGGTCGGTGAGATCGCGTCCGTATTGCTCGAGGGCCTGGTACTGCTCCTCGGGGGTCTGAGAGGTCACACGGTGACTCCCGCGCACCTGGCGCAGCGCGTCGAGCAGGCGGTCACGCGGGGCCCCGATGCGATCCGCCATGGCGAGCAGCAGGTGCTCCACCGACAGGTACTCGTCACCCATGTCCTTGCGCAGTCCGTCGGCGGCCTCGATGGCATCGCGGGTCTCACGCGAAAGCTGCGGCTCGGCGGAGCCGTAGGCATTCGGCAGGGCCGCGATCTGCTCGCGCAGGCGGTTCGTGAGGGCGGCGGGCTCCACGCCGGCTCGTGCCACTAGGGGAAGAGCCAGCCCCTCGGGCTGCCCTAGCAGAGCCATCAGCAGGTGCTCGGGGGTCACCTCGGGATGGCTCTGCGAGCGCGCGCCGGCCAGTGCCGAGGCGAACGCCTCTTGGGTCTTCATGGTCCAGCGGTTCGGGTCCATCGCCGTCATCTCGAACCTCCTCGGACGTTCCCCGCCGCGCCCCCGGGCCTGGCACCCGCGACGCTTCGCAGCACCAGGCTCGCTTCGCGAAGGGGCACCAGATCACGCCGGTACTGGCGGTGGATCCGGTCGATCGCCTTCGCCCCTTCCGCGCGCACGAGCTCGAGGTCCGCCCGAAGCGCCTCGAGCTCCGCCTCGAGCTCCAAGACGCGCCTCACCCCCTCGAGGTTCAACCCCGAGGCGGTCAGCTCTCCTATGTGGCGGAGCCGCTCGATGTCCTGGGGGGAGTACCTTCGGCTGCCTCCCCCCGTACGCGATGGCCCCACGAGACCCCTGCGCTCGTAGATCCGCAGCGTCTGAGGGTGTACCCCCGCGAGCTCGGCCGCAACCGAGATCACGTACACGGCGCGTCCTTCCTCGTCCATTTCGGTCATGTGGTCGTCACCCCCAGGTGCTCACGCGGGGCATCGTCCGAGACGCGCGCCAGCGCCTCCACCGCCGCGCGCTGGGCCTGGTTGAGCTTCTTGGGCACAGTGACATCGATCGTCACGAGCAGGTCGCCGGCACGCCTCGACGGTCCGGGCACACCCCTGCCCTTCACCCTGAAAGTCTGTCCCGAGGCGGTACCCGCGGGCACGCGCAGGGTCACCGGCTCGTCGAGGGTGGGGACCTTGATGGTGGTGCCGAGCGCGGCCTCCGAGAAGGTCACGGGCACGCTCAAAGTCAGGTTTCTCGCCCTGCGCCCGAAGAGGGAATGGCCGGCCACGTGGACGACCACGTAGAGATCCCCCGCCGGGCCGTTCGCACGCCCGGGCGCGCCGCGACCCTTCACGCGGATGCGTTGGCCGTCCTCGACGCCTGCGGGTATGCGCACCTTCACCTCCCGCGTGCGACGCGTGACCCCGCTGCCCCTGCAGGTCGGGCACGGAGTCTCCACAACGGTCCCGCGGCCCGAGCAGGTGGGGCAGATCCTGCTCAGCGAGAACAGGCCCTGGTTGTCCGCGAGCGACCCGGTGCCGTGGCACTGCGGGCAGGTGACGGGCGAGGTACCAGGCGCGGCACCCGACCCTCCGCACGTCTCGCAGCGCGCCTCGCCGGCGACGTGCACCGACGTGGTGACACCGCGCACGGCATCCTCGAAAGAGAGATGCAGCTCGGCCTCGACGTCCGCCCCGCGACGTGGCCCTGCGGCGCGTCCTCGTCGCCCGCCGCCGAACACCCCACCGAGCCCGCCGAAGAGGTCGCCCAGGTCCCCGAGGTCCTCCACCCTGAAAGTGGCACCGCCCGGGCCACCGAAGCCGCCGAGCCCACCAGCCCCTGCCGCTCCGAGCCGGCGCACCTCGTCGTACTCCTTGCGCTTCTCGGGGTCGCCGACCACGTCGTAGGCGCTGGAGATCTCCTTGAAGCGATCCTCCGAGCCGGGGTTGGCGTCAGGGTGGTACTGCTTGGCGAGCTTGCGATAGGCGCGCGTCAGCTCCTTGTCCGTCGCCGTCGACGAGACACCGAGGACTTGGTAGTAGTCCTTCTCGAACCACTCACGCTGCGCCGCCACGGCTCACCTTCCTCATCCCCGCACACGCACCATCGCCGGGCGGATCACCCGGCCCTTCCAGCGGTATCCCGGGCGCAGGACGCCCACGACCACCGGCTCGCCCGTCGCGCCCTTTGCGGCTCCGTGGGCACTGTCTCTCTCCTCGTCGCCTTGATCGTCCCGAGACCCCGGGGGCCCGGCATTCCCGGTGGCGGCACCCTTTCGAGGTGCGCCGCCCTCGTCGTGTGCCTCCGCGGGCTCGTGCTCGACGGCCTCGTGACGGGTGGGATCGAAGGCCGACCCCAGGTCCTCCATGCGCTCGAGGCCCTCCTTCGCCAAGGAATCGAACAGCAGGGCCGAGGCCTGCAAGAGCGCCTTGCCCTCGGGCGAGAGGTCGGTGACGTCCTCCCGTAGGTGGGCGCGCGCCAGGTCGAAAGCGTCGAGAGCGGGAAGCAGCTTGGCCACGATGCCCTCCGCAGCCCTCTCGAGCAGCTCTGTCTGTTGACGCATCATGCGCTTCTTGTAGTTCTCGAAGTCCGCCTGCACGCGGCGCAGGGTCTCGAGGTAGTCGTCTCGGTCGCGACGCGCGGACTCGAGCGCCGTGGCGGGGTCCTCCTCGACCGCCTCGGACGTCGCCTCCGGTTGGGTACCTGGCTTCACCGCGCCGCTGTCGCCGTGGGCACCACGGTCGCCTTTGGCACCGTCGTCGCCGTGGGCACCGCCGGGTCGAGGGCGCGAGCCGCCGGAGGCCTCCGGCCGCGGGCTCATGCTCCGGGCTCGTCGACGATCTCGGCGTCGACCACCTCGTCGTCGGAGGGTTCATCCGCGCCGGACGAGTCACCGGCCGCGGCCCCCTGCGAGGTCTTGGCCGCCTCCTCGTAGAGGCGCTGGGTGAAGCCGTGGCTGGCGTTCACCAGCGCCTCGGTGGCGTCCTTGATCTTCTCGACATCGCTTGCGCCGAGGGCCTCCTTCAACGAGCCGAGCGCCGACTCCACCTTGTCCTTCTCGTCCCCCTGGAACTTCTCGCCCTGCTCGCGCAGCAGCTTCTCAGTCTGGTACACGAGGGTGTCGGCGTTGTTGCGGACCTCCGCCTCCTCGCGCCGGCGCCGGTCGTCCTCGGCGTGGGACTCGGCGTCACGCACCATCCGGTCGATCTCGTCCTTCGGCAGCGAGGACTGGCCGGTGATCGTCATCGACTGCTCCTTGCCCGTCGCGGTGTCACGCGCCGAGACGTGGACGATGCCGTTGGCGTCGATGTCGAACGTGACCTCGATCTGAGGCACTCCGCGCGGGGCAGGAGGCAAGTCGACCAGCTGGAACTTGCCCAGCGTCTTGTTGTACATGGCCATCTCGCGCTCGCCCTGGAGGACGTGGATCTCCACCGAGGGCTGGCTGTCCTCGGCGGTGGTGAAGACCTCCGAGCGCTTGGTCGGGATCGTCGTGTTGCGCTCGATCAGGCGGTGCATGACCGCGCCCTTGGTCTCGATCCCGAGGCTCAGCGGGGTGACGTCGAGAAGCAGCACGTCCTTCACGTCGCCCTTCAGCACTCCTGCCTGGATCGCCGCTCCCACGGCCACAACCTCGTCGGGGTTGACCCCCTTGTGCGCCTCCTTGCCGGTGAGGTCGTGCACCAGGTCCTGGATGGCGGGCATGCGGGTCGAGCCGCCCACGAGCACGACGTGGTCGATGTCGGACTTGGAGAACCCGGCGTCGCCCACCGCCTGCTCGAACGGGCCGCGGCACGCCTCGACCAGGTCGTGGGTGAGCTCGTTGAACTTCGCCCGCGTGAGCTTCATGTCGAGGTGCTTCGGGCCTTCGGAGGTCGCAGTGATGAACGGAAGGTTGATGGTCGTCTCCTGCACCGAGGAGAGCTCGATCTTCGCCTTCTCGGCTGCCTCCTTCAGGCGCTGGAGGGCCATCTTGTCGGCCGAGAGGTCGACGCCCTCGGTGTTCTTGAACTCCGTCACGAGCCAGTCGATGACACGCTGGTCCCAGTCGTCACCACCGAGTTGGGTGTTGCCCGAGGTGGACTTGACCTCGAAGACCCCCTCACCGATCTCGAGCACCGACACGTCGAAGGTCCCGCCGCCCAAGTCGAATACGAGGACGGTCTGGTCCTTCTGCTCCTTGTCGAGGCCGTAGGCGAGGGCGGCCGCGGTGGGCTCGTTGATGATGCGGAGCACCTCGAGGCCGGCTATCTGCCCGGCCTCCTTGGTGGTAGTGCGCTGGGCGTCGTCGAAGTAGGCAGGCACCGTGATCACCGCCTGGGTGACGCTCTCACCCAGGTACGACTCGGCGTCCCTCTTCAGCTTCTGGAGGATCCGGGCGGAGATCTCCTGAGCCGTGTACTTCTTGCCGTCTATGTCGATGCTCCACGATGTGCCCATCTGGCGCTTGACCGAGCGGATCGTC